>JAKOQZ010000176.1 GCA_029778105.1 Pseudomonadota bacterium
CGACGGTCGAAAGGTCGCGGACCACGTTCATATAGGCCGTTACGGCGCCCAGCAGCACGCCGCCTTCGACGCCGCGCAGCGAAGCGCGGCCAGCGCGGATCTGCGCCTTCGCGATGTCGCGGCGCGCGCCCACGGCGCCGCCTTCGAAGATCGGCTGGCTGGCGGTGATGTCGGCGCTCCAGCTATCGCCGCTGATGTCGTTCTCGTAATCCTGGCTCTTGCCGGCATCGCCGTTGATGATGACCGTCGGACGCCACCCGGCATTGGCCTGCGAAAGCTCTTCGTCCGTGGCCCGCAGGCGGGCGCGCTCGGCCAGAAGCTGCGGATTGGTCGTGTAGGCCTCGGCCAGCGCTTCGGTCAGCGTTTCGGCCGAAGCCGGCGCCGCAGCGAGCAGGGCCGCAGCCGACGCCGCCGAAAGGACCAGTTGATGGAGGCGGCGCGAGGGAAGCGTCATGAGATAGGGTGTCCGGACAAATTACTGGAAGACAAAACTGGGAATGGACTCGAAGCCCGGCAAGAGCGCGACGGTAGCGTCAAACGCAATCCGGCTGGAGTGCCCCCCGGCAGACTTCAGGAAAATGTGAGCTTTTCCGACGCCCCTGTCTGTGACGATTCCGACAAGTCTGCCACCCGGCTTCAACTGGTCGATCAGGGCATCGGGACGCGCCGAAACCGCGCCATTCAGGAAAATCACGTCATAAGGCGCCGCTGCCGGCCAGCCGGCCGCAAGGGAACCCGAGACCACGGTCACCTCCGCCGGCACCGCCGCCTTCATCTTGGCCGCCAGATCGGCGTCCGATTCGAGCGCCGTCACGGTGGCGCCGAGCTTTGCGAACACCGCCGCCGAATAGCCGGTCGCCCCCCCGACATCGAGAACCCGTTCGCCCGCCTTGAGGCCGGAAAGCTGGGCCAGCTTGGCGAAGGCGCGGGGGTCCAGCAGGAAACGCCCGGGCGCGACCTCAAGCGAATCGCCCATATAGGCGACGCCGGCCAGCGCCGCAGGAACGAAAGCTTCGCGGGGCACCGCGCGGATGGCCGCCGTGAGGGCGGGGTCCGTCACATCGTCCGTGCGGATCTGGCTGTCGACCATCGCATTGCGGGCGGCGCTGGCGTCTAGACTCGTCATGGCGTTCGCGATTTCCCCAGCGGATTCGCGCGCTTATAGCATCCGTCCCCTGCCCCGCAATCCAATGGCTGCAGAATCCCGCGCCAAATGCGCGACATCGCGTTGTGGGGCGCAAGGCTCTCTGCTAAGAGCCCCGCTTCGTTCCGCCGGACGACATGATTTGCGTATGAGGCCACGTGGCGGAGTGGTTACGCAGAGGACTGCAAATCCTTGTATCCCGGTTCGATTCCGGGCGTGGCCTCCACTTTTAAGCCCGACATTCCGTCCTGCTAACGGCGCGGCCGCGTCAGCCGGGACCCAGCCGCCCCAGCGCCGGCGCATTTGCGCGGAGTCGAAAAATTTATCGGTCTGAACGAATTCCCCATCCGGGCCGGCATCGTTAACCGCGCCTTAACCCTCCTGAAGCAACTCTTTCATCGTCTTCCCTTGAAGACACCCCACCATTCGAGTTTACCTTTTACGGGCCGCGTTTTACGCGGCCCGCTCTTTTTTTGCGGGGATGCTTTGCGCCATTGACGCGCCCGGCATCGATACGTAAACACCCCCCGCGATCCGCGGTAGCTCAGTGGTAGAGCAGCCGGCTGTTAACCGGCTGGTCGTAGGTTCGAATCCTACCCGCGGAGCCATTCTTTCTTCTGACAATCGAATGGCTTAGTCAGGGGCGCCCGCCCTAGTGGATCGCCGCGCCGGGCGTCGGCCCACCGAACATGGCGCGCAGCCGCTCGCCCGCCTCGCCTTCATCGAACGCCCGTTTCAGCGCATCTGCGCCCAGGCTCTCCGGAACACCGCCCAGCATCGCCGCCTTGAGCATCCGCTTCAGCTGGGTGGCGGCGACGCGCGGCAGGTTCGCGATATGGGTCGCAAACTCCAGCACGGTGGCGTCGAACTCCTTGATCGAGACCACGTTGGTCACCAGCCCCAGCATGAACGCCCGCTCGGCCGAAACCACGCCGCCGGTCACGAATAGCGCGGATGCCGGCCCCATGCCGATCAGCTTGCCCAACCGGTCCACCGCCGCCGACCCCGGCGGCAGCCCCAGAGAAATCCCCGGAAAGCCGAAGCGCGCATCGCCGCGCGCGATCCGCATGTCGCAATGCAGCGCCAGCTCCAGGCCGGCCCCGATACAGGCGCCCTTGATCGCGCCGATCACGGGAACGTCCAGTCCCGCCAGCCGCTCGCAAACCAGCCGCGCGCCGCGCGCAAGCGTCTCGGCCTCCGCCGGCGTGAGGCCCGCGAGCTGCGGGAGATCGTAGCCGGTCGAAAATGCTTCGTTGCCGGCGCCGGTCAGCACCACCGCACCGGTATCGGCGTCGGCGGCGATGAAATCGCATGTCCGCAGCAATTCGCCGCGCACAGCATCGTCCAGCGCATTATTCGCGTCCGGACGGTTCAGCGTCACGATCGTCAGCGGTCCCTGCTTCTCCAGCAGAACCGGCCCGTCGTGGTCGCGCTTCCTTTGCATGCCTGCCCAACTCCCGCTGCCGCCGCAGTGTGGCGGCAAGCAGTCAGGCGGCGCAAGCGGCGGTTCAGTGCAGCGAGGCGAGCCAGGCTCGGGCCTGACGCTGGGCTTCGGCGATGCCTTCGGCGCCGAGCTCGATGCTGATCTCAGCACGCTTCTCGCGCGCTTCCACCACGCCCTTCATGGCGGCGAGATTGAACCACTTGTGCGCGGCGACCAGATCGGTCTCCACGCCCTGCCCGGTCGAATAGGCCAGACCCAGCGTATAGAACGCGGTCGGCGTTCCGCGGCGGGCTTCGCACTCCTGAGCCTGCACGCCTTCGAAATCGAGAAGAGCCATTTTACGAACCCCTTTTTCCATTCGCCGGGAAGGGGCCGTTCGACCTCTCTTCCCTTCAAGACACCCCGCAGCCGTGTTCGGCTTGCGAGGGGGATCGTGGCGCGTCTGGCTGAATCGCGGGTTAAGCAAAACTCTCGGAAGGGTTAACCCGCGCTCATGGTGAAGAACGCGTGAATCCCATGTCCGTGCTCGGTTCTATCGTTGCAATGGCGCGGCGAAGGGCGGCGCCGCGCCCCGCGCGGGAGGCCCGCTAACGGGGCCGCTGCCCGAACAGCGCCCTGCGCGCATCCTGATTGGATCGCAGGTCAGCCGGCGGCGTGCGCAGGTCTTTGCCCACCGCCATGCCGCGCTGGACCCCGGGCCGCGCACCCACGCGCTCGAACCACGCCCTCAGATGCGGGAAGTTCGCCAGGTTCTGGCCCTGGGTCTGATGCGGGACGATCCAAGTGTAACAGGCCATGTCGGCGATCGAATATCTGCCCGCCAGATAATCCCGGCCCGTCAGCCGGCGGTTCATCACCGCGTAGAGCCGGCTCACCTCATTGGTGTAGCGCTCGATCGCATAAGGAATGGTCTCGGGCGCGAACTGCCGGAAGTGATGCGCCTGCCCGGCCATAGGGCCCAGGCCCGCCATCTGCCAGAACAGCCATTCGTCGACCTCGATCCGGCCGCGCTCGTCGGCCGGATAGAACTTGCCGGTCTTGCGGCCGAGATACTGGAGGATCGCGCCGGACTCGAAGATGGAAATCGGCTTTCCGCCGGGGCCGTCGGGGTCGAGTATCGCGGGGATACGATTGTTCGGCGACAGCTTCAGAAACTCGGGCGTGAATTGCTCGCCCCGGCCGATATTGACCGGCCGCGCCTCATAGGGCGTCCCGCACTCCTCCAGCATGATCGCAATCTTCCAGCCGTTGGGCGTGGGCCAGTAGTGCAGTTCGATCGGTTTTGCCGGTTTCGGCGGCTTGCTTTCGGGCGCCGCTTTCGGAGCGGCCTTGGATTTGGAAACGGCGGCAGAGGCTTTTGCCTTTGCCGCCGGTTTGGAACGGGCGGCCGCGGCGCGGACGCGCGTTGAAGTCTTGCGCGATGACGCCACGGCCATATTTAAAACCCGCTTACTTCTTCGCGGCCTTCTTGGCGGCCGGCTTCTTCGCCGCGGTCTTCTTCGGCGCGGCCTTCTTGGCGGCCGGCTTCTTGGCGGCGGCCTTCTTCACGACCGTCTTCTTGGCGGCGGGCTTCTTCGCAACGGCCTTCTTCGCCGGCGCCTTCTTGGCGGCGGGCTTCTTCGGAGTGGCAGGCATCAGTGGGTAACTCCCCTTCGGTTTTCAGATCGTCCGCACGCGGATGGAATGCAGCCGCGTCGGAATGGCGCGAGTATGTCGCGCAACCGTCATTTGTCGAACGGTTTGTGAGCGCACGATTCGCCGCAACGCAGCGTGAATGCGCGGACGCCTGCAAAAATCAGGGTTTCAGCACGACTATCCGTCTACGGACTAAGTTTCCTGTCAAGCGCGAAAAGCTGTTCGCGAATCGCTTTTCACGCTTGCGCTTGACGAATCGGGTTCCGAATCACTCGCCCAGCAAATGGCCGAGCTTGGATTTCAGAAGATCGTTCACCGCCTGCGGGTTCGCTTTTCCACCGGTGCGTTTCATCACCTCGCCGACGAACCAGCCGATCAGCTTCGGCTTCTTCGCAAGCTCCTCCACCTTCGCCGGATTCGACGCGATGACTTCATCGATCGCCGCCGAGATCGCGCCCGTGTCGGTCACCTGACGAAGCCCGCGCTCTTCCACGATCTTCGACGGCGCATCGCCCGTCTCGTACATGATCGCGAACACGTCCTTCGCTATGCGTCCCGAAATCGTGTTGTCGCCGATGAGGCCGACGAGTTCGCCAAGCGCTTCGGCGCTCACCGGGCTCTCCGCGATCGTCTTGCCGTCGCGGTTGAGCGCCGCGAAGAAATCGCCGGTCACCCAGTTGGCCGCCGCCTTCGCGTCGCGGCCCTTGGCCACACGCTCGTAGAACTCTGCCGTCTCCCGCTCGGAGACCAGAACGCCCGCGTCATACGCCGACAGCCCGTAGTCGCTGATGAACCGCGCCTTCTTCGCATCGGGAAGCTCGGGCAGCGACGCCGCGATCCGCTCGACGAAACCGTCATCAAGCTCCAGCGGCAGCAGGTCGGGATCGGGGAAGTAGCGATAATCGTGCGCCTCTTCCTTCGACCGCATGGCGCGCGTCGTGCCCGACTTGTTGTCGAACAGACGCGTCTGCTGCTCCACCACGCCGCCGCTTTCGATCAGCTCCACCTGGCGGCGGCTCTCATACTCGATCGCCTGCGCGACGAAGCGCATCGAGTTGACGTTCTTGATCTCGCAGCGCGTGCCCAGATGCTTGAACGACCCGGTCTCGCGGAATTTCTCGTAGTCGCCGGGGCGGCAGACCGACACGTTCACATCGGCGCGCATGGACCCTTCGTCCATATTGCCGTCGCATGTGCCCAGATAGCGCACGATCTCGCGCATCTTCTTCAGGTAGGCCGCCGCCTCCTCCGCCGAGCGCATGTCGGGCTTCGACACGATCTCCATCAGCGCGACGCCCGAACGGTTCAGGTCCACATAGGTGGCGTTCGGGTCCTGGTCATGCAGGCTCTTGCCGGCATCCTGCTCCAGATGCAGCCGTTCGATACGCACGGTGATCGTCTCGCCGCCCGGCATGTCGACCAGCACTTCGCCTTCGCCGACGATCGGATTCTTGAACTGCGAAATCTGATAGCCCTGCGGCAGATCGGGATAGAAATAGTTCTTCCGGTCGAACACGCTGACCTTGTTGATCTGCGCCTTCAGGCCAAGCCCCGTGCGCACCGCCTGCTCCACGCAGAACTCGTTGATGACCGGCAGCATGCCGGGCATCGCCGCGTCCACCAGGCTCACATGTGCGTTCGGCTCCGCGCCGAATTCCGCCGAGGCGCCCGAGAACAACTTGGCCTTCGAGAGGACCTGCGCGTGGATCTCAAGACCGACGACGATCTCCCAATCGCCGGTCTCGCCCTTGATCGTCGCCACTTTGCGGGATGCTTCGCTCATCACGCCCACCACTTCGCCGGCTTGGCCGTAAATCCGGCCGCACGCTCCAGCGCCGCGCCGGCTGCAAACAATGTCTCTTCGTCGAACGCACGCCCGATCAGCTGCAGCCCCAGCGGCAGCCCATCCTTGCTCAGCCCCGCCGGCACCGCGATGCCCGGCAGGCCGGCCAGGTTCACCGTCACCGTGTAGACGTCGTTCAGATACATCGAGATCGGATCGTTCGCCTTCTCGCCGATGCCGAAGGCCGGCGACGGCGAAGCGGGCGTCAGGATGGCGTCGCATTTCTCATACGCGCGCGTGAAATCGTCCGCGATCAGCGTCCGCACCTTCTGCGCCTTGATGTAATAGGCGTCGTAATACCCGGCCGACAGCACATAGGTGCCGATCAGGATGCGCCGCTGCACCTCGCGGCCGAACCCCTCGGCGCGCGTCTTCTCGTACATCTCGGTCAGGTCGTCGGCGGGCGCGCGCAGGCCGTACCGCACGCCGTCATAGCGCGCGAGGTTCGACGAGGCTTCGGCCGGCGCCACGATATAATAGGCCGGCAGCGCATATTTCGTGTGCGGCAGGCTGACCTCGACGATCTCGGCGCCTGCGTCCTTCAGCCAGGCGATCCCCTGCTCCCACAGCGCGTCGATCTCCGCCGGCACGCCGTCGATGCGATA
>JAKOQZ010000177.1 GCA_029778105.1 Pseudomonadota bacterium
AGCGTTCCATCAGAATCTGGCGGGCGCCGTCGAGCACGGCCTTGGTGTCGGCAAAGCCGGCTTCGGCGTTGATGTAATTGGCGGCCTCGGTTTCGGGCGTGCGGGTCGGGTCGGCCAGCAGGGTGTCGGCCAGCGGCGCGATGCCGGCTTCGCGGGCGATCTGGGCTTTGGTGCGGCGCTTCTGCTTGAAGGGCAGGTAGAGGTCTTCGAGGCGCTGCTTGGTTTCCGCGTTCTCGATGGCGTCGCGCAGGGCGGGGTCGAGCTTGCCTTGTTCGTCGATGCTGGCAATCACCGCGGCGCGGCGTTCTTCGAGTTCGCGCAGATAACCGAGGCGCTCTTCGAGGTTGCGTAGCTGGGTGTCGTCGAGGCCGCCGGTGACTTCCTTGCGGTAGCGGGCGACGAAGGGCACGGTTGCGCCTTCGTCGAGAAGTTGCACGGCGGAAGAAACCTGACGGGGTTGTACACCTAATTCGGCGGCGATGCGTTGTTCGATGGGCAAAAGCATGGAAGGGCTGGACTCGGTTGAGCTGCGGCGCGAAAAGGGCGCATGGTGCAGAAACCCGGCCTGTGCTGCAAGTCCGTTTCCGGAGAAGTTTCCGGTAAAATCCCAAGATTACCCGTGTCGCGGACCTTGTTTTTCCGCGCATCCCACGCCAGGCCGCCCCTTATGGCGCGTCCGGCTCAGCTGGAGATCACACCGCATGAACCCCCTATTCGCCGCGCTGACCGCGGTGGTGCTCAGCTTGATGGTGGTTGGAGGCGATGCCTCCGCTGCCCACAAGCCGGCCCACGAGACGTCGGCCCGCAAGTCGGCTCCGGCCGCAAAACAGTCATCCAAGCACGCCGACAAAAAAGCCGAGAAGAAAGCCGAAAAGAAGTCGGCAAAGAAGGTCGACAAGAAGGCCGACAAAAAGGCCGAAAAGCAGCATGCAAAGCAGGCCGACAAGTCGGCGTCGAAAGCCGTTTCATCCCGGAGCGCCAAGTCGAAGGCGGTCGAGTCGAAGGCCGTGGAGTCCGTTTCCAAAGGTCAGCGCCACAAGCATGCCGAGGCCAAGGCCGAGCCGCCGCGTCGCCTTACCCGGGCCGAACGTCGGCGCGAAGCCCGCGCCGCCCGTGAGGCCGCTGCCCAGGAACGGGAACAGGAGCGCAAGGCGCAGCGCGCCAGTCGGCACGGCAAACGCGTCGCCGAGCCGACGCCCGCTCCGGCGCCCCAGCCGCCGGTAAGCCGGGCCGAGCCCGCCAAGCAGCCCTCGCGCGGGCGTGCCGAGAAACCCATCGGTCGCGAGGCTTTTGCGCCCATCGGCCGGGAAGCCTTTTCGCCGACCACGCCGCCCTTGTCCCGTGCGGCTGCCATGCGGCAGCTCCAGGCGCCGCCGCCGGCGCCCAGTCCGACGCCTGCCGCTCCCGCAGCGCCCGCGCGGCAGACCGTGGTGATCCCGGCTCCGGCGGCGGCGTCCGCTCCGGCGGTTCCGCTGCGCCCGAGTGTCGAGTTGTCGAAGGCCCAGCCGAGAACGGTGGCGCCGCAGTCGATGAACAGTCTGTCGGCGGCCGAGGCCGCCGCCGCTGCGGCCGCGGCCGTTTCCGCGCCGCGTGCGGCTGAGCCGGTTCACGCTCCGGCTCATGCCCCGGCACCGGCTCAGCCGGCTGTGGTGGCTCCGGCTCCGGTTGCGGCGGCGCCGCAGGCACCGTTGGCCGCACCGGCCGCTTCGACGCAGCGTCCGCCTCGCGGCACGGCGCGCGCCTATGCGATGGACGGCGCAAGCTTCTATCAGAGCGGGCGTAAGTTCCGGGTGCAGGGGCTCGATGCGCGCGATCCGGGCATGACTTCCGAACACGCCACTCAGCGCCTGCAGCGCGCACTGGATGGTGGCAACCTGACCATCGAGCCGGTTGAAACCGACGCCGCGGGGCACACCGTTGCGGTGGTGCGGGTGAACGGCCGCAACGTGGCGGATGTGGTGCGCGGAGTGTCCAACTGACAACGCACGTTTTCTAAGGCGGAAAGCATCGCGCCCGGTTTTGCCGGGCGCGATTTTGTTGCGGGTTCGGGGCGGGGGCTACATAGCGATCAAGGATTGGCGGCCCCACCAGTCGGCGCCAGCGGCAAGTTCGATCGGCTCACGCACGGCTGCGGCTTCGACACA
>JAKOQZ010000178.1 GCA_029778105.1 Pseudomonadota bacterium
CGCCTGCGCTTCGCCGCCTTCGAGGCCAGGCGCTGGGCCGAGAGCGATCATGCACCGTTGGCGAGCGGCGATTCCTCGGACGGGGACGACTGATGTTCAAGAACTTCAACCTGGTAACCGGCATCCTCGCGCTGCTGCTGTTCGGTTACGCCCAGCACCAGGGTTGGAACATGTTCGACAACGTCGCCAATCCGGGGAAGGGCGGCTCCGGCAGCAGTCGCGTCTATCACAAGTAGGCCGGCGTCAGTCGCCGCCGCACCCGCCGTCGCCATCTCCTCCCACGTCGCCATCGGAACTGCCGGAATCACCAGAACAGCCACTGCCGCAGCCGATGTGGCTGGCGCAGAAGCTGGCGCCCATCGCGCCGTCGCGGCCGGAGGCCAGGCAATCAAGATGGTAGATGAAGCCACCGGCGATCAGCAGCGCCGCATCCATCGCGAACAGCCGGGGCGGACGCTGCGGCTTGCGCGGGTCGATGCCCTCGCGCGCGCAGGCCAGCCGCCAGGCGCGCTTGATGCCGTCCGATGCCTGGGTCGGCGAATGCATCGCCTCGGCCGGTGTATGGTGCAGGAAGCGGCCGAAGGCGCCCCGGCAGAAGCGCGCATAGTGCCGTGTGAACAGGATGAACTCGTGCCAGGCATCGTCGACCGCCTGCGACGGCATCGCCACCATGCGCCGTCCGGCGCGGTGACAGATCTGGAAATAGTCGCGCAACCCGGCGAGGACCTCGGCGCGCTGCTCCGGCGTCAATTCGGGGCGCCGCGCCGCGAGGCGCTGGTCAAGAATTCCGGTCAAGGGGTACTGGTCGATAAAGGCCGCCCGTCGCCGCGCCGACCACTGCCGCCAGACAAGCCATGCCAGAATGACCGCCGCCAGCGCGATGACGAGCTTGATCATCCGTTGATGTCGAAGCAGAGATACTTGATCTCGAGATAGTCCTCGATCCCGTACTTCGACCCCTCGCGCCCAAGACCAGACTGCTTGATGCCGCCGAACGGGGCCACCTCGGTGGAAATCAGCCCGGTATTGACGCCGACCATGCCGTATTCGAGCGCCTCGCCGACACGCCAGCAGCGCGCCACGTCGCGCGAATAGAAGTAGGCGGCGAGGCCGAACTCGGTATCGTTGGCCATCGCGATCGCCTCGACCTCGGTGCTGAAGCGGAATAGCGGCGCCACCGGCCCGAAGGTTTCCTCGCGCGCCACCTTCATGTCGGGCGTCACGTCGGCGAGCACCGTCGGCTGGTAGAAGTTGCCGCCGCGCGCATGGCGAGCGCCACCGCACAGCACGCGGGCGCCCTTGGCCAGCGCGTCGGCGACATGCGCCTCGACCTTGGCCAGTGCCGC
>JAKOQZ010000179.1 GCA_029778105.1 Pseudomonadota bacterium
ACATTGAACTTCTCGCCGGCCAGCTCGTGGATCTCGGCTTCCAGCGCGCCCATCTTCTGCGCGAACCGCCCCGACAGGCGCGACAGCGTCTCGCGGTCCACCAGAATGCCGTCGCGCTCCATCGCGGCCAGCACGCCGATCAGCGGCCGCTCCAGCGTCTCGTAGACGGTGGTCATGCCTTCGGCGGCGAGGCGGGGCTTCAGCACGCCATGCAGGCGCAGCGTCACATCGGCGTCTTCTGCGGCGTACTCGGTGGCGCGGCCGATCTCCACCCGGTCGAAGGTCAGCATGTTCTTGCCGCTTCCCGCCACGTCCTTGAACGCGATGGGTTGGTGGCCCAGATGGCTCACCGACAATTCGTCCATGCCGTGGCTGCGCCGCCCCGCGTCCAGCGCATAGGAAATCAGCATCGTATCGTCCACCGGCGTCACGTGGATGCCGGCGCGGGCGAACATGTTGATGTCGAACTTCGCGTTCTGCGCGATTTTCAGTACGCCCGCGTCTTCCAGCATCGGTTTCAGGATCGCCAGCGCGGCCTCGGGCGCGATCTGCTGCGGCGCTTCGCCCGCCGACATCAGGTCGCGCGAGATCTTGCCGTGGCGCAGCGGGATATAGACGGCGTCTCCGGGGGCCAGCGCCAGGCTGATGCCCACCAGCTCGTCCTGCATCGGGTCGAGCCCCGTCGTCTCGGTATCGAACGCGACGAAGCCCTGTTCGCTCGCCCGCGCGACATAGGCGGCAAGCTCCGCCTCGGTGGTCAGCGTGCGATAGGCCTTCACGTCGATGGGCGCCTTCAGCGCCGCAAGCTCCTCATCGCCGCCCGCCCGCGCCTGCGGCGTCCATGCGCCGGTGGTGTCCGTCTTGGGCGTCCGCGACTTGGGGGCGCCCGCGTCGGCCTGCGGCGCGGGCGCGGCGGTTTCCACATCCGCTGCCGAAATGGCGTTGACGTCGTCCACCTCGAACTCGGTCGCGACGCGTTTGGTCAGCGTCGAAAACTCCATCGCCTTCAGAAAGGCGATCAGCTTGGGCGCATCGATCGCCTCGACATTCAGATCGTCCAGCGGCACCGGCACCGGCGTCTCGCGGTCCAGCGTCACCAGACGTTTCGAGATGCGCGCCTTCTCGGCATGTTCGATCAGGTTCTCGCGGCGCTTGGGCTGCTTGATCTCGCCGGCCCTGGCCAGCAGCGTCTCCAGATCGCCATAGGTGTTGATCAGCTCAGCCGCCGTCTTGATGCCGATCCCCGGCACCCCCGGCACGTTGTCGACGCTGTCGCCGGCCAGCGCCTGGATGTCGACCACCTTGTCGGGCGTCACGCCGAACTTCTCGAACACCTCGCCGCTGGCGATCCGCTTCGCCTTCATCGCGTCGTAGAGCTCGATCTTGCCGTCCTCCACCAGCTGCATCAGGTCCTTGTCGGACGAGACGATGGTCACGCGCCCGCCGCGCGCCCGCGCCTGATCGGCATAGGCGGCGATCAGATCGTCGGCCTCGTATCCGGCCAGCTCCACCACATCCACGTTGAAGGCCCGCGTCGCGTCGCGGATCAGCGGAAACTGCGGCACCAGATCTTCCGGCGCGGGCGGGCGGTGCGCCTTGTATTCGGGATAGATCTCGTTGCGGAACGTCACCTCCGCCATGTCGAAGATCGCCGCGATATGGCTCGGCCTCTCGCCGCCGCGCAGCTCGGCCAGCAGCTTGTGGATCATGTTGCAGTAGCCGCTCACCGCACCCACCGGCAGGCCGTCCGACTTTCGCGTCAGGGGGGGCAGCGCGTGATAGGCGCGGAAAATATAGCCCGAGGCGTCGATCAGATAGAGATGATCGCCCTTCGAAAACGGGGCGGCGGCCTTGGGCTTTGCGGGCGTGGACATGGGGCGGATCAAGCCTCCCCCCACTTTCAAAATCAACCGCCCCTGTGGCCTTGACGCCGCTGGACTTTGCCTTGGGCGGGCGTAGCACAGCCGCCCATGGCCTTCCTCGCCAACAAGACGATCAACCTCGTCAATCTGCACTATGCCATCCACTCTGTCGCCATGGGCGGCGGCGCCGCTTTCGTCTCGGCCTTCCTTCTGAAGAACGGCATCTCGCCGCCGCTGGTGCTGGGCTCGGTCGCGCTCATCCTCGCGGCGCGCTTCGTCCTCCGCCCCATCGCGATCGGCTTTGCCATCCGTTACGG
>JAKOQZ010000180.1 GCA_029778105.1 Pseudomonadota bacterium
GCGCTGCTTCACGGCCTCCGGTGCGAGGCTGGCGAGGCTGCGCGCCTCACCGGCCAGCGCGGCGATCCGCTCAAGCTGCGCCGTCAGCAACGCGCCGATCCGCGCGCCCTCTTCCGCCCGCGCCTTGGCGAGCGCCTTCAGCGCCTCGTCCAGCGACGCCAGCAGCGCGGCGTCGCGCGCCTCGATGTCGGCTTCGCCACTCTGCGTCTCCTCGACGACGCCCTTCATGCGGAAGAGGCCGTCGGCGCTGGGCGGGCTCAGAGGCAGCACGCTCTCCATCGCCTTCATGGCTTCCGAGATCGCCTGCAGCGCCTCGCGGTTGATCTTGAGGCTGGGCGCCTGCGCCTGTTCGGTCAGCACCAGCGAGACCTGCACCGAGCCGCGCTTCAGCCGCCGGGTCAGCGCCTGCCGCGCCGCGACCTCCAGCCCGTCATAGCCGGGCGGCAGACGGAAGCGCGGCTCCAGCCCCTTGCCGTTGACGCTTTTCAGCTCCCAGGCCCAGTCCAGCAGCCCGAAGCTGCCGCGCGCGCGGGCGAAGCCGGTCATCGAGACGACGGTCATGGCGTCCCTCCGGCGGCTTCGGCGTCCTTCGCCCGCTGCGCCTCGATCTCGCGCCATTTGCGGACGTTCTCGTTGTGCTCTTCCAGCGTCGCGGCGAAGGCGTGGCCGCCCGTGCCGTCGGCGACGAAGAAGAGATAATCCGTGTCCGGAGGATTGATCACCGCCTCCAGCGAGGCGCGGCCCGGATTGCAGATCGGCGTCGGCGGCAGGCCGTCGATGATGTAGGTGTTATAGGGCGTCGCCTTCTCAAGCTCGCTCTTGCGGATGCCGCGGCCCAGCGGCTCGCCGCCGGTCAGGCCATAGATGATGGTCGGGTCCGACTGCAGCTTCATCCCCTTGCGCAGCCGGTTGACGAAGACCGACGCCACCTGCGGCCGTTCGCTGGCGACGCCCGTTTCCTTCTCCACGATGGACGCGAGGATGATCGCCTCCTCCAGCGTCTTGTAGGGCAGGTCCGCCTTGCGGTTCGCCCACAGCTTCTCCGCCAGCGCCGCGTGGTCGCGCTCCATGCGGCGCAGGATGTCGGCGCGCGTCGTGCCGCGCGTGAAGAGATAGGTCTCGGGCAGCAGCGTGCCTTCGGCCGGCGCGGCGCGCAGATCGCCGGTCAGCACCGTGTCCGCGTTGAGGATGCGCAGCACCATCTGGCTGGTGCGCCCTTCGGGCACCGTGACCGAATACTGGATGACCTTGCCCGAGACGAGCAGCTCCATCACCTGCTTCATGCTGGACTGCGCGGGCACCTTGTATTCGCCGTGCTTCAGCTTGCCCTGCTGCTCCAGATAGCGCGTGCCCAGTTTGAAGATCGTGGCGTCGTCCAGCACGCCGAGATTGAACGGATCGTCCCTGGAGATGACCCCCGTCTCACGCAGCTTCGACGCGATCGCGTTCAGCCCGTCTCCGGGCTCGATCATCACGAAGGTGTCTTCCTTCAGCGGGCCGGGCGCGTTGAAGCGCTCCCACGCCCAATAGGCGGCGCCGCCCGCGGCCAGGCCGCCAAGGACGAACAGCACCAGCAGAAAGCCGAAGACTCGGGCGAGGACCGACCGCCGCCTGCGGGGACGATCCTCGCTCATGGGCGTCAGACCGGCGGGGCGGTGACGATGAGGGCGGCGTTGGTGCCGCCGAAGCCGAACGAGTTGGAGAGCGCCACACGCACCTGACGCTTGCGCGCCTTCAGCGGCACGAGGTCCATCGCCGTCGTGACGTCCGGATTTTCCAGATTGATCGTCGGCGGCACGATCTGGTCGCGGATCGCGAGGATCGAGAAGATCGCCTCCACCGCACCGGCCGCGCCGAGCAGGTGGCCGATCGACGACTTGGTCGACGACATCGAGATATTGGGGGCGTGGTTGCCGAAGAACCGCTCCACCGCGCCCAGCTCGATTCCGTCCGCCATGGTCGAGGTGCCGTGGGCGTTGACGTAGTCGATGTCGGAAACCGACAGGCCCGACCGCTTCAGCGCCATCTGCATGGCGCGGAAACCGCCATCGCCGTCTTCCGACGGGGCGGTGATGTGATAGGCGTCGCCCGACAGACCATAGCCCACCACTTCGGCGTAGATCTTGGCGCCGCGGCGTTTGGCGTGCTCCAGCTCTTCCAGAATCACGACGCCCGCGCCCTCGCCCATCACGAAGCCGTCGCGGTCCTTGTCGTAGGGACGCGAGGCCCTTTCGGGCGTGTCGTTGAAGGCGGTGGCGAGCGCGCGGCAGGCGTTGAAGCCGGCGATGCCGATGCGGCAGATCGAGGCTTCCGCGCCGCCGGCGATCATCACGTCGGCGTCGTCGAAGGCGATCAGACGGGCCGCGTCGCCGATGGCGTGCGCGCCGGTCGCGCAGGCCGTCACCACCGCGTGGTTCGGGCCTTTCGCGCCGAGCCGGATCGAGACCTGGCCCGAGACAAGATTGATCAGGCGCCCGGGAATGAAGAACGGGCTGATGCGGCGCGGGCCCTTCTCGTGAAGGGTGATCGAGGCTTCCTCGATTCCGACCAGACCGCCGATGCCCGAGCCGATGAGCACGCCGGTGCGGCAGCGCTCTTCCTCGGTCTCCAGCTTGATCCCCGAATCGTCCCAGGCCTGCTGGGCCGCGGCGATGCCGAAAATGATGAAGTCATCGAGCTTACGCTGCTCTTTGACTTCAAGATAATCGTCCGGGTTGAACAGACCGTCTGCGGCGGCGCCACGCGGCACCGAGCAGGCGATCTTGGTCGCAAGGTCGTCGACCTTGAACGCGGTGATGGGCCGCCCGCCGGACTGACCGTCCAGAAGGCGCGACCACGTGGCTTCGACGCCGCTCCCCAGCGGGGTGACGGCGCCAAGCCCTGTAACGACGACGCGACGCATACCGGTCAAAGCGCGATTACTTCGCGGCCTTGTCCGAAATGAACTTCACGGCGTCGCCGACCGTCTGAATGGTCTCGGCGGCGTCGTCCGGGATCTCGATCCCGAATTCTTCTTCGAACGCCATCACCAGCTCGACCGTGTCGAGGCTGTCCGCGCCCAGGTCGTCGATGAAGCTCGCCTTCTCGCTGACCTTCTCGGCATCGACGCCCAGGTGGTCGATGACGATCTTCTTCACGCGTTCCGCGACGTCGCTCATGTATCCGTTCCTATCCTGTTGTCCCTGCGGGGCATTGGGCCGCGCGGGAAAGGCGGGCTCTGTATCACGATGCCAGACTTGATGTCACCCCTGCAAACCGCCCGGTTTTCGGCGCGTTTTTCGGGGCGGTTCCCGGTTTAGACCATCGCCATGCCGCCATTCACGTGAATCGTCGCGCCCGTGACATAGGCGGCTTCCTCGCTGGCGAGATAGACGACGGCGGCAGCGATTTCCTCCGGCGTGCCCATCCGGCCGGCC
>JAKOQZ010000024.1 GCA_029778105.1 Pseudomonadota bacterium
AGGCAGACCATGACGAAAATCGCAGTGATCGGCGCATCCGGCCGGGCCGGATCGGAAATCGTGAAGGAGTTGTCGCGCCGGGGCCATCAGGTGACGGGTATCGCGCGCAAGCCCGAAGCAATCGCGAAACTGCCGGGCGTGACCGCCAAGGCGGGCGACGCGGGCGACCGTGCGGCGCTGGCGGCGCTTTTGAAAGGCCATGAGGTGGCGGTGAGCGCCATTCATTTCCTGGAGAGCGATGCGCCGACCCTGATCGGCGCGGTCAAGGACGCGGGCGTCGGCCGCTATATCGTGGTCGGCGGGGCGGGCAGCCTGAACGCGCCGGGCGGCGGGCGGTTGTACGACACACCGGAATTTCCCGACGCCTATCGTTCTGAAGCGCGCAAGGGCGGTGTGTTCCTGGACCTGCTGAGGCTGGAGAGCGATCTGGACTGGACGCTCATTTCGCCCGCCGCAGAGATCTTCGAGGGCGAGCGCAAGGGCGCCTATCGCACCGGCAGGGACGATCTGGTGATCGGCGCGGAGGGCAGCAGGATTTCATTTGCCGACTATGCCATCGCGCTGGTCGACGAGATCGAGACGCCGAAGCACCGCAAGGCGCGCTTCACGGTGGGCTATTGAACGAGAGCGGCGCGCGGGCGGGGCCGCGCGCCGTTTCTGTCGTCTAGCGCTTGGTGGCTGCGGTCGAATCCGGGTTGCGAAGCAGGGACCCGGGCGACGCCTTCAGCTCGCAGATCACATTGGGGCGCGGCGCGAGTTCTGCGTCGCTGCGGACGTTGAAGGCGCGGCATTTGCTGTCGCCGTCGCAGGCCTTGGCGCAACGGGTGATGCCGCCATCGCCCTTGGCGACATAGTTCCAGGACGCATAGGCCTCGCCCGAAACTTCCGAGCCTTCGGCGATGGCGAACTGGCCCCAGAAGTCGGCGGCGGAGGGCTCGCCCGGCGTGTAGGGCGGCGGGGCCGGCGTGCCCGAAGTGTCGGGGGTGCGGGGGATGACCTGCTCGTCGGGATCGGGGGCGGGCGAGGAGCGCCCGATGGCGCCGGAGATGAATTCGGCATCCCACACGAGCGTGGGTTCGTTGGGCAGAAGTTCGCAGCGCGACTGGGCTTCGCCCGGCAGGGCGCGCTGGTAGTTCCAGGCATAGCAGCGCACGTCGCCGCGGCAGGCCTCGCGGCAGGCGGCCGCGTCGCCGGCCGGAACGCCGACCGTGGAATAGGGCGGGCCGTCATAGCGGGTGCCGTCGGACATGCCGGAGCCGATCTGTTCGGCGAGGGCGGGGGTCGCCAGCGCGACGGCGATAGCCAAGGTCTTGAAGAGGCGCATCCTGGAATCCTTCAGTCGTTTTCCGCTCTGAACGGGCAGTTTAGTCGAAAACGCGGGAAAGTTCCCGAAGTTCCGCCGGCCTCGACATGTACGCCGTGCGAAGGCGGCGATTTGAGGGCGGCGGCTTGCGCGGCGTTTCAGGACGGGCACAGTCGCGCGATCAATCACCGGATCGCACCATGCCCGCTTCGATTTCGACCGTTCTTCTGCTGACGGCCTCCAACGTCTTCATGACCTTCGCCTGGTACGGGCATCTGAAGTTCAAGGATCAGCCGCTGTGGATCGTCGTGCTGGCGAGCTGGGGCATCGCGTTCTTCGAGTACTGGCTGGCGGTGCCGGCGAACCGCTATGGCTCGGCCGTCTATTCGCCGGCCGAGCTGAAAGGCATTCAGGAGATCTGCACGCTGACGATCTTCGCGGTGTTCGCCTGGGCCTATCTGGGCGAGACGTTCAAGTGGAACCACGCCGTCGGGTTCGGCCTGCTGGTGGCGGCGGCGTTCTTCATTTTTTACGACCGCTAGATCTCGCCGAAGTGCGCGAGCAGGGCGATGGCCTCGGCGCGTGTGGCGGCGCCCAGCTTGGCGCGGACATTGTCGACGTGGTGGCGCACGGTGGAGGGCGCGATGCCGAGCGCGGCCGCAATCTCATCGTCGGTGCGGCCGAGCGCGACATGGCCCATGCAATCCGACTCGCGCGCCGTCATGGCGGGGCGCTCGGCCCCGAGCGTGCCGTCGGCGCTGCGGCGGAAGTGTTCGAAGATCGTGACCGCAGCGGCGGCCAGAGCCGCACGCTCGGCGGCGTCGAGCTGCATGCGGACAGGCGAACTCATCGTCACCATGCCGAAAAAGCCGAGCGGAGAGTGGATCGGCACGGCAAAGCCGTCTTCGATGCCGAAGCGGGCGCCGTCTTTCTGGAAGCGCTCGTAGAGCGCGGCTTCCTTCACCGGGTCGGGATAGACCTCGCGGAAGCAGAACGGCGTGTGGCGCCGGTAGGCGGCCTGAATGGTGAAGTCCCGGTCGAACACCGCATCGGCGTCGTAGTGCACCAGAAGCTCGGGCGGCCATGTGTTGAAGAGGAAGCGGTAACGGCGCGACGGGCCGAAGCCGACCACGATGGCGGATGCGGCCATGGTGGGTCCGAACTGCGCGATGAGCGCGGAGAAAGCGGCCAGCATGTCGGGCAGACGGCCGCCGGCCGCCCATTTCTCGATAAACGCAAAGGCCGCAAGTGCGCGCATGAACGAAGAGCCCCCGCACCGCTTTCAGCAGCGCGGGGGTACCGAAGCGGAACTTGCGTCGGCCTTCAAGGGCTGCAGAAGGGCGGCCGTCAGTAGCCGGCGCCCGTCAGGTGGGCGTCGATGGCCTTGCAATAGGCGACCCAGTCGCCGCCGGCCTTGGCCTTGTCGGCCTCGGCCTGGACCACGGCGAGGAAGGCGTTGAACGTCTCGGCCACGCCGGTCTTGTTCGCCTTCACGTCGGCCACGAGCTTTGCCTGACGCTGATCGAGATAGCCTATGGCGGAGCCGGCATCCTTGCAGTCCGACACGGTCAGGGCCGCCGCCGGCGCGGCAGCACCGGCGCTTGCCTCGCCGCCTGTGGATTCGCCGCTGTCGCCGCAGGCAGCGAGTGATAGAGCTAAGGCCGTGGCAGCCAGAATGTGCAGACGCATCCCAATTCATCTCCCCAAAGCGTGGAACTCGCTGTGGGAAGTGATAGCTGCGCGGCCGGCATGCGCATCCCCGGAAATGGGGATGCGGCCAAGATGACGCTGACCATCGGCTTCGATGCGCTGATCTATGGCTGGCCGCCGGGCGGGATCGCGACCTATCAGACGCAGCTGATGGCGGCGCTGCGCGAGGAGCCGGGCATCGCGGTCGCCTTTTCGGGCGGCTATGGCGAGGGTCCGCCGGGCGTGACGCGGCGTTTCGTCGGCAGGAGACGCACCGCGTTCGCAGCCAATCTGGCGCGCGCCGCCTTCTGGAAGTCCGATGTCCATCACCTGACGGCCTTCTGGCGGCCGCCCTTTCTCAACGCGCGCCGCACGGTGCTGACCGTGCACGACATGATCCCGGAACGGTGGGGCGGGCGATTTCCGGCCATCGCCGGGGCCCACTACGCCAAGGCGAAGCTGGCGGCGCGGGCCGATGCCGTGGTGGTGCCGAGCGAGGCGACGCGGCGCGACGTGCTGGAGCTACTAAGACTGCCCGAGGAGCGCGTGGTGGTGACGCCCGAAGCGCCGCCGCCGCGCCGGCCGGTGGCGGGCGGGTGGTTCGCGTCGAATGCGGGGCGCTATGTCCTGATCGTCGGGCGGCGGGGTCATTACAAGAATGTGCTGCCGATGATCCCCGCCATCGGGCGCGCGCTGGCGGCGGATCGCACGCAGATGCTGGTGCTGGCCGGCGGCGGCCCACTGACGGACGCCGAGCGGGCGGCGCTGGCGGCGGCGGGGCTGGCGGCGCGGACGGCCCAGACGCAGCTGAGCGCCGACGAGCTGGCCGCCGCCTATATCCATGCCGCTTGCCTGATCGCGCCGTCGCTGGCGGAGGGTTTCGGGCTGCCGGTGATCGAGGCCATGCAGGCGGGGGCGCCGGTGGTGGCGTCGGACATTCCGGCGCAGCGCGAGGTGGCCGGCGAGGCCGCGCTGTGGTTCGACCCGGAGGCGCCGGACTCGCTGGAGGCGGCGCTGTCGCGCGTGCTGGGCGACGCGGCGCTGCGCGACAGTTTGCGCGTGGCGGGCGAGGCGCGGGCGGCGCGATATTCATGGCGCGCGACGGCGCAGGCGACAGCCGATGTCTATCGCCGGGTCGCGCCCCGATGAGGACGGACATGACGCGACTTGTTTCAATGCTGGCGGCGGGCGCGGCGATGACGACGGCCGCGATGGCCGACAATGTTGTGGCGAGCGACGCGGCGGCGCTGGCCGCCAAAATCACCTCGTTCGGCTATACGGCGGAGTTGTCGAAAGATTCGACCGGCGATCCGCAAATCACGGTGACCAGCGGCGGGGCGACGTTCAACATCTTCTTCTACGGCTGCACCGGCGGCACGGCCTGCAAGTTCGTGCAGTTCAATAAATGCTGGGACCGCGAGGGGACATTCCCCCTGGAGACGGCCAATCGCTGGAATCGCACGAAGACGTTCGGCACCGCCTCGGTGGACGAAGAGGGCGATCCCTGTTTCGACATGACGGTCAATTTCAGCGGCGGCGGCGTCGCGTCCGACAATCTCAGCGACGATCTGCAGCGCTGGGACCGGGCGATGGGCGCCTGGCGCGAGATGATGGGGCCCTAGACGGCCGCCTGCTCGTTCGGCACGAGCGGGCCGGTGCGGTGCCAAGTGCGGTCGAGCAGATAGAGCGCGCCGCCCAGCATCGCGGCGATCGCCAGCGCCATGGTGAGGCGCACCCAGCCCGGAGACGGCGTGGCGTCGGGATCGGCTATCAGAACCGGCCGCGCCGCAACGCGCACAGGTTCGACGCGCGGATCGCTGAAGCGGAGATCGGCGAGACGCTCGGCGGCCGGCAAGGCGGGCAGGGCGCGCATTTCGACGCGGCGCGCCGCGAAATTGCGCGACGCATCGGCGAGGTCTTCTGCGGCGCGGGCCGCGCGGGCGGCCTGTTCTTCCAGCATGGTCCGTTCGGCCTCGCTCATGGCGAAGCGCTCGGCGCTGTAGATGGCGCGTGGCGGGGCTTCCTGGGCGTTGGCCGACCAGATGAGGAAGAGCGCGGCGATGATGGCGACGATGGCGGGAAGCCAGACGTCGAAGCCGGCTTCATCGTCCTGCGCGACGGCGCGGATGCGGGACGTGCGATGGTCGGTCATGACGCTCCCCTGCTCGATGATTTGCGAGAGCGTACTTCGCCGTCCAATTGCGGCGTCAGCCGAGCCCAAATGAGGCGGAAATGGGGCGCGGCGCTTTTCGTGAGCGCCGTCACCTGATATGCGCTCGCGCATTCATTTTCTAAGACGAGTCCAGCCCATGTCCGCCGCCCTGCCGCCCGGCTTCCTGAGCCGCGCCCTCGACCGCATCAAGCCCTCGGCTACGATCGCCGTGACGCAGAAGGCGCGCGATCTGAAGGCGGCCGGGCGCGACGTGATCGGCCTGGGCGCCGGCGAGCCGGACTTCGACACGCCCGACAACATCAAGGAAGCCGCGATCAGGGCGATCCGCGCCGGCAAGACCAAGTACGAGCCGGTGGAAGGCATCCCCGAGCTCAGGAAGGCCATCGCCGCGAAGTTCAAGCGCGAGAACAACCTGACCTACACGCCGGCGCAGACCTTCGTCGCGCCGGGCGGCAAGGCGATCGTCTACAACGCCTTCATGGCGACGCTGAACCCGGGCGATGAGGTGATCATTCCGGCGCCCTATTGGGTGAGCTATCCCGACATCGTGCTGCTGGCAGGCGGCGAGCCCGTGGTGCTGGAGACGACCGCCGAGAGCGGCTTTCGCCTGACGGCGGCGCAGCTTGAGGCGGCGATCACGCCCAAGACCAAATGGCTGCTGCTGAACGCGCCGTCGAACCCCTCGGGCGCCTGCTATGCGCGCGAGGACCTGCAGGCGCTGGCCGATGTGCTGCTCCGCCACCCGCATGTGTGGGTGCTGACCGACGATATGTACGAGCACCTCGTCTATGACGGCTTCGAATTCTGCACGATCGCCGAGGTGGAGCCGAAGCTCTATGACCGCACGCTGACCATGAACGGCGTGTCGAAGGCCTATGCCATGACCGGCTGGCGCATCGGCTATTGCGCCGGACCCGAGCCGCTGATCAAGGCGATGGCCAAGCTGCAGTCGCAGTCGGCCAGCAACACCGCCTCGATGAACCAGTGGGCGGCGGTGGAAGCGCTGGACGGGCCGCAGGATTTCATCGCCGAGCGCGCCAAGATTTTCCAGGAGCGCCGCGATCTCGTGGTCTCGATGCTCAATCAGGCCAAGGGGCTGCATTGTCCCAAGCCCGAAGGCGCATTCTATGTCTATCCCTCGTGCGCCGGGACGATCGGCAAGACGACGCCCTCGGGCAAGGTGATCCGGACCGACGACGATTTCGTCTCGGAGCTGCTGGAGGCCGAGGGCGTGGCGGTGGTGCAGGGATCGGCGTTCGGCCTGTCGCCGTTCTTCCGGATTTCCTATGCGACCTCGACCGAGGCGCTGACGGAAGCCTGCCATCGCATCCAGCGCTTCTGCGGGAGCCTCACATGAGCGACGTCGTCACACGCGACAGCAACGGCAATCAGCTGAACGACGGTGACAGCGTGACGCTGATCAAGGACCTGAAGGTCAAGGGCACGTCGGAGACGCTGAAGCGCGGCACGCTGGTGAAGAATATCCGCCTGACCGGCGACCCGGCCGAGATCGAGTGCAGCACCAAGCAGGTGAAGGGCCTGGTGCTGAAGACCGAGTTCCTGAAGAAGGCCTGAGGCGCGCGCCTATTCGAAGCGCGTGTCGTCGGGCGACATGACGGCGCGGTAGTCGAAGCTTTCGAGCCGCCATTCGATGTATCGGCCGGGGTATTGCGGCAGGATCTCGATGCGGGCGGTGAGAGGCTGGCGGCATCCGCCCATCTCGGCCTCGTCGCGCATCCAGTAGCGCTGCGTGCGCGCGGGGCCGGGCATGTCGGTGGCGATCACCGTGCCGTCGGGCTCGATATAGAGAATATAGGGCAGGCCGCCCTGGGGCGTCAGCGAGATCGCCCATTTCGCCGTGGGGATTTCAGGCGGGACCGTCGCGAGCGCGATGGCCGCGCCGCCGAAATCGGCGGAGTGCAGATCGCCGAAGATGACGAAGGCGCCGGTGATGTCTTCCGGCGTCACCTCATCCTGCGTCTTGCCGTCGAGGCGGCAGGTTTCGGCGTTTGCGGCCGAGCAGGCATAGAACTGGCCGTCGGCATAGGCCTGACGCGAAACCCGCCAGGCATCGGGCCGGGCCGGATCGGTCATGCGGGTGAGCGAGACGAAGCGGCGGCGGCTGCGGTCGACGACGACGATCGAGGAGGACGCGAGGCCGGTGAGATCGGACAGCGGCGAGGTGCGGTGGCTTTCCCAGCCCTGCGCGGTGTCGCGTATGGAGCAGTTCCGCTGGTCCAGCGCCCATTTCAGGATTTCGCCCGGCGATTCGGCGGCCGCAGGAGCCGCCGCAGCGGCGAGGGCGGTCAGGAGCGCGAGACGGCGGATCGGAAGACGAGTCACGGCGCAACCCTAACGCGGTCGCGTCGCTAAATCTCGCCAGCCATTTCGAGCGTCTTTTCGACGGCGGCGTTCGCTGCATTGCAGCGACTCATTTGCTTGCAAGCGGCGCGAAACCGGCGTGACGTTGGGGAACCGGGAAGGCCTCCACGCCGCTCTCGCGCGCGCCTCTCCGGCGATCTGAGCGCAGTCATGCGTTCATGACCGCGCTCTTCACGCTCGAACGCGAAGAGGAGACACGCATGAGCGACACCAACGCCAAAGGCATCACAAGCGGCAGACAAGACGGCGGGCCGAGGAATTGCGGCCCGCGCATGATCGCCGTCGTCGGACCCTATGGCTCCGGCAAGACTTCGCTTCTGGAAAGCCTGCTGCATGCGACCGGCGCGACGACGCGCAAGGGCGCGGTGAGCGCGGGCAACACGGTCGGCGACGCCAGCGCCGAAGCCCGCGCGCGGCAGATGTCGACCGAACCCAACGCCGTCGTCACCCAGTGGCTGGGCGACACCTATGCCTTCGTCGATTGTCCCGGCTCGATCGAGTTTTTGGCCGATACGCAGAACGTGCTGGCCGCGTGCGACGCCGCGGTCGTCGTCGCCGAGCCCGATCCGGCCAAGGCGCTGATGCTGCAGCCCTATCTGAAGGCGCTGGAGGCGGCGGGGGTGCCGCGGATGATTTTCGTCAACAAGATCGACAAGGCCAAAGGCCGCATCCGCGACCTGCTGGAGAACCTGCAGCCGATGAGCGCGGCCCCGCTGGTGCTGCGTCAGGTGCCGATCTGGGACGACGGGCAGGTGACGGGGTTCGTCGATCTGGCGATGGAGCGGGCGCATCACTATCGCGACCATGCGCCGTCCGAGGTCGTGGAGATGCCGGGCGATCTGGCCGAGCGCGAGAAACAGGCGCGCTATCAGATGCTGGAGCGTCTGGCCGACCATGACGATCATCTGATGGAAGAGCTGCTGAGCGATATCGAGCCGGCGCAGGACGAAGTGTTCGCCGATCTGGTGAAAGAGACCGGGGCAGGGCAGATCGTGCCGGTGCTGATGGGCAGCGCGGAGCACGATAACGGCATCCGGCGGCTGCTGAAGGCGCTGCGCCACGATGCGCCGGACGTGAAGGCGACGGCGGCGCGGCTGGGCGTGAACGGTCAGGACGCGGCCTATGTGCTGAAGACGCTGCATTCGCCGCAGGGCAAGCTGTCGCTGGTGCGGGTGCTGGCGGGCACGATCAAGGACGGCGCCACGGTCCTGCGCGGCGACGGTGCGGAGGCGCGCATCGGCGGCGTATTCCAGCCGTTCGGCGAACGCATGAGCAAGACAGGCTTCGGCGCGGCGGGCGATCTGGTGGCGCTGGGGCGTCTGGACCCGGTGCAGACCGGCGACACGCTGTCGACAGTCAGGTCGGATTTCGCGGTCGCGCGCGCCGCCGCGGCCGAGCCGGTGCACGCGCTGGCGATCCAGGTGGCGGATCGCAAGGACGAGGTGAAGCTGACGGCGGCGCTGCACAAGCTGGCGGAGGAAGACCCGTCGCTGTCGGTGAAGCACGACGCCGAGATGCACGAGCTGGTGCTGTCGGGCCAGGGCGAGATGCATCTGAAGGTCGCGATCGACCGGCTGGCTTCGAAGTTCGGGCTGAAGGTCACGTCGCGGCCTCCCCGCGTGCCCTATCGCGAGACCATCCGCAAAGGCGCGACGCAGCACGCCCGGCACAAGAAGCAGTCGGGCGGTCATGGACAATTCGCGGACGTGACGGTTGATATCCGTCCGCTGCCGCGCGGCGAGGGCTTCCAGTTCGAGGACAAGGTGACGGGCGGGGCGGTGCCGCGCCAGTACATCCCGTCGGTCGAGCGGGGCGCGCGCGAGGCGCTGGAGCGGGGCGCGTTCGGCTTCCCGGTGGTGGATGTCGCCGTCGCGCTGACCGACGGCAAGTATCACGACGTCGATTCATCCAACGAGGCCTTCATCATCGCCGGCCGCCAGGCGCTGCACGACGCGCTGCCGACCTGCGCGCCGGTGCTGCTGGAGCCGGTGATGGCGGTGGAGATCGCGGTGCCGTCTGGCGCGACGGCGGCGGTCAACGGCATGGTCTCGAGCCGGCGCGGGCATATCCTGGGGTTCGACGCCCGCGAGGGCTGGAACGGATGGGACGTGGTGCGGGCAGAAATCCCGCAATCCGAGCTGCAGTCGCTGATCGTGGAGCTGAGATCGGCGACGCAGGGTGTCGGGGGCTATACGGCGCGGTTCGATCACCTCGCCGAACTGACGGGGCGTCCGGCGGAACAGGCGCTCGCGCAGGCGCGCGCCGCCTGAGTTTGGGGGGCTGGGGGCGGTGGCGGCGTGAGGCGCCGCTGCCGCCTTCCCGGGCGCTTCACCTAGTCGCTCCCGCCGCCGCCGCCGCCGCCGCCATCGCCGCCCCCGGCATCTCCGGCGGCGTCGGAGGACGCATCCGTATGGCTGTGGTCAGTCGGCTTGTCGGTGGCGATCATCAGGCCGGTGAAGCCGTCATCGGCGCTGCCGCCAGACTGCGCCTTCCGGGCCTCGGCCTTCTGGTCCTGGGTCTTCTTCGCCGCGAAAACGAAAACCGGGATCAGCGCGGCGAAGACCGCAATAAGGGCGATCCAGACGGCGTTCATCGGCGGCGCCCCGGATCAGGGAGCGCCGGTCTGCCGCAGGCGCACCGCTTCGTCACCTTCGGCTTCGCGGCGCTGCGACGGGCGCGGCCCGATCGAGCGCACGGAAGCCGGCGGCTCGGCCCTGAAATGGGCGAGCGCGATGTCGTCGGCGTGGCAGAGGTCGTGATAGTTCACGGTGATCTCTTCCCCCGGGGCGATGTCGCGGCGCGCCACCATGGTGGGTTCGCCCGCGCCGGCGCCATAGGTCACGGCCATGTTCGGCGTGTCGGAGTGGTTCATGAAGCGGCTGTCGTCGACCGAGTAGATGTGCTCGCGCGTCGCCTTGGACAGGAAGCCGTAATAGTCGATGTGGTGCTGCTGCACCGGCGGTGCGGCGGCATAGACCGCAGGCGGGAAGTGCAGGTCGAAAGTCGGGTCGAACCGCCACACGACCGCTCCCGCCGGAATCCACTGTGCGGTGAACAGGCCAATACCGTGCAGGCGGCTGGCTTTCAGCTCAGTCTTGATGGTCAGCATGGGACTACGATTGGAGGTTGGGTACGGAAGCCGGAAGGGCAGGTTGGCGCAGGCGGCCGGCCACGGCGCGCACGACGCCATGGGACAGGAGAGCTGCGAGGATCGCGCCCGCGCCGAGGAAGCAATAGATCGGGAAGGCCGCGATCTCGGGCGCCCAGCGCTCGATCGCGAACAGATTGATGACGGCCGCGAGGAACGAGAGCGACCAGTAGGTCTTGTCCTCGCTTTCAGGGTCTGCGAGCGCCTTTTTAAGGGTCGGGAATACGGCGAGCACGTCGACGAAGATGATCATGTAGAGCGCCAGCTCGGCCTGATCGAGCGCGAGCCAGGGGATCAGGGCGATCGACGCGCCGGCGAGGCACATCGCGTCGATGAGGCCGGCCCCGCCTTCGCCATAGCGCAGGGAGAGCGAGGCGACCGTGATGGTGCCCAGCGCATAGCCGGCGGCGATCCACAACGTCGCGTCGGCACCGGACGCGGCATAGGTGGCGGTGGTGATGATCTCGGCGAACGCCCAGATGAACCAGCTCGCCCGGTTGGGACGGGTCTGCCCCTTCAGGATCGAGCGGATATAGGGAATGAACGACGCCAGCGCGACGGCGCCGGATGTCAGGCCTATCCAAGACTGGATGCTGCCGTCGGTCATGCGATTAACGTAAACGGTGCATTAATTAAGGTCAAGAATTTATTAGTAAATATCTCAACTATTCGGCAGAAATCGGCCGAATCAAAATGGGACAAATTAAGATTTGCAACGCCCAAAAGTTAATGAGCGTTAAGAAGATGAGTTAATGTTAGTTAAAGAAGAGGGTTAATTAATTCCTGCTGCGGGACTTGGCGCGATCCGAGGGCGATGTCCGCAGTTTGCTGGCGTGCCGCCGTGATACGATCGGTGGCAGGCTTTCCGCCGCGCAACGAAATTTGAGTCCCCTGCGCGGGCGAACTGGCTAGATGAGGCATGCTGCAGCGCCGCCCCCACCATGTGATCTTCGACTGCGACGGTGTGCTGGTCGACAGCGAGCCGATCGCAAATGCCTGCCTGGCTGAAGCCCTGGCCGGGGAGGGGCTGGTTCTGGATGTCGCCGAGGTCCGCCGCCGCTATGTCGGGCTGTCCATGGCCAGCGTCGTCGCCGCCGTCGAGAGCGAGCTGCGGCGGCCTTTGCCGGAAGGGTGGCTGGACACGCTGCAGACCGAGACGTTCCGGCGGCTTCGGGAGCATGTGAAGCCGGTGCCGCACGTGAAGGCGGCGGTCGAAGCGATCGTCGCCAAGGGCGTGCGGGTCTCGGTCGCCTCGTCGGGGTCGCAGCGCAAAATGGCCGTGACCCTCGGGACGACCGGGCTGCTGGGTCTGTTCAATGCGCGGCTGCTGAGCGCCGATCAGGTGACGCGCGGCAAGCCTCACCCGGACCTGTTCCTGGCGGCCGCCCGGCTGGCGGGGATCGTTCCGCAGAACACGGTGGTGATCGAGGACTCGGTGCCGGGGGCGCAGGCTGCCGCAGCGGCAGGTATGGCGGCGTTCGGCTACGCGGGCGATCCCGTGAGCGATGCCGAGGGGCTGAAGGCGGCCGGTGCGGTGGTGTTCAAGGACATGCGCAAGCTGCCCGGGCTGCTGGGGCTGGCGTAAAGAAAAGGCCGGGCGCGAGGCCCGGCCGAAGGTGCTTGAGGGAGGCCGGCGCGGCATCGAGCCGCCACGCCGCACGACCGGACCCTGGCGACAGGGGCAGGCCACATATGCATGTGATAGTCATGTGCAATATGCATGGTCTTTCTGGCGCACCGGGGGAGGCGGTGCAAGCGCCTTTTGCGAACGAATCGCAAGTTTTTGGATTCGTGAATCGAGTCAGCGGCTTGCGCGGCGCTGTTGTGAAAGTGAGTCGGCTGCTTGAGGTGGCGAGTCCGGTTCTTCACAGGTTGAGTCAGTCGGGCCTCTGCACGCAGGCGCGCCGCGTCGCGCCATCGCCGCGCGTGAATTCGCGAGTCCGCAGAATCGGTTGGCTGGCGCGGCTGAGGATTTGAGTCGGTCGCGGGAAAATCGCGCGAACGCTGTTTACGCGGCTTCGGCGGCGGCGTCGTGCTCTTCCGCGGCGAGGAAGCGCTCGGCTTCCAGTGCCGCCATGCAGCCCATGCCCGCCGCCGTGACCGCCTGGCGATAGACCTTGTCGGTCACGTCGCCCGCCGCGAAGACGCCGGGGATCGAGGTTGCCGTAGAGTCGGGGGCTTTGAGCAGGTAGCCGCTCTCGTCCATCGGGAGCTGACCCTTGAAGATCCCGGTCGCCGGGACGTGTCCGATGGCGACGAAGAGGCCGTCGGCCGCGATCTCGGTGAGCGTGCCGGTCTTCACGTTACGCAGAGTCAGGTGGGTGAGCGAGACGGGGGTGGTGGTGCCCCTGGCGTCGACGACCTCGCTGTCCCAGATGACGCTGACCTTGGGATTGGCGAGGAGGCGGGCCTGGTTGGTCTTGTCGGCGCGCAGGCTGTCGCGGCGGTGGACGAGGGTGACCTTGCTGGCGAAGTTGGTGAGGAACATCGCCTCCTCGACGGCGGTGTTGCCGCCGCCGACCACGACGACTTCCTTGCCGCGATAGAAGAACCCGTCGCAGGTGGCGCAGGCCGAGACGCCGTGCCCCTGGAAGGTCTGCTCAAACGGCAGGCCCAGCCAGCGGGCCTGGGCGCCGGTGGCGATGACGAGGGTGTCGCAGGTATAGACCGCGCCGTCGTCGCCCCAGAGGCGGAAGGGGCGGTGCGAGAGGTCGACCTTCACGATGGTGTCGTGGGCGAACTCGGTGCCGACATGGGCGGCCTGGGCCTGCATCTGCTCCATCAGCCAGGGCCCCTGAACGGCCTCGGCGAAGCCGGGGTAGTTCTCGACGTCGGTGGTGATGGTGAGCTGGCCGCCGGGCTGAAGCCCCATGATCATCAGCGGCTTGAGCATCGCACGGGCGGCATAGATCGCCGCCGTGTAGCCGGCGGGGCCGGACCCCAGAACGATGACTTTGGCGTGGCGCTCGGCCATGGCGGGCTCCGGAATCGAATGACGCAAGGCGTGAAACTAGCCTTTCCGGTCGCTGAAGTAAGCGCGGAGGCCGCCGCCGGCAATGATCGGACGGTTAAGCGTCAGGTCATTGCGCTGCAGCGAAATATTGTTGCGCCGATGGCCTCAATCGGGTCTAAAGCGGTCCCTCATAATACGGGACTTGGCATTAATGCGCCGGATCAAACTGGATTCGATCGACCGGAAGATTCTGGCCGAGCTTCAGGCCGATGGCCGGATGACGAATGTCGAGCTGGCCAAGCGGGTGCAGATCTCTCCGCCGCCCTGTCTGCGCCGCGTGCGGGCGCTGGAGGAGGCCGGGTTGATCAAGGGCTATCACGCCCAGCTGGACCCCAAGCTGCTGGGGTTCGACGTGAGCGTCTATGTGATGGTCGGGCTCTCCAGCCAGGCGGACGCGGACCTGCGGGCCTTTGAGGAGCAGTGCCGCAAATGGCCGATCGTGCGGGAATGCTCGATGCTGAACGGCCAGGATGACTTCATCCTGAAATGCGTCGCGGCCGATCTTTCCGCCTTCCAGACCTTTCTGACCGACGATCTGACCGCCGCCAAGAATGTGGCGCATGTGAAGACATCGCTGATCGTGCGGACGACCAAGCAGGAGCCGGGCGTGCCGGTTCCGCCGCGCTGAGGACGCCATGGCCAACGACAAGACCGTCTACGACTTCGATCTGGAAACGCTGCAGGGGGGCAAGCCGCTGCCGCTGTCGCAGTTCAAGGGCCAGCCCCTGCTGATCGTGAACACCGCCTCGCAGTGCGGCTTCACCTATCAGTACAAGGGCCTTGAAGAGGTCTGGAAGGACAACCGCGACAAGGGACTGGTGGTGATCGGCGTGCCGTCGAACGATTTCGGGCGGCAGGAGCCGGGCAAGGCCAGCGAGATCGCGCAGTTCTGCGAGATCAATTTCGGCGTCGATTTCCCCCTGGCTGCGAAGACGCCGGTGAGCGGCCGCGACGCACATCCGCTGTTCAAGCATCTGGCCGGTGAGGGCGGTTTCCTGTCGCGTCCGCGCTGGAACTTCTACAAATATCTGGTCGGCCGCGACGGCCGTCTGGTGACGTGGTTTTCGAGCCTGACCAAGCCCGACAGCGCCAGTTTCAAGCGCGCCATCGCGAAAATCGTCGCGAAGTAAAGAGCGCTGGAACTTTTTTCGCCTCAGGGTGAACAGAGCGTTTCCGGCGCATGTTCAACACAACCCTCGCTGCGCGCGAAGCGGGGGAATATGCGGATATTCTGCGTTTAACCGCTTGTTGAGGTTACCCGCGCGCTAGGATTTCATTCGGTGTATGTTAGCCGGATTGAGCCATGATGCGGGAAACGAACCTGCATCAGAGCGCCATGTCGACCGTGTCATCAGCCAGTTCACGAGAACGCCGCCGGCTTTTGCTGGACGTGCTGCTTCCGGTCGCTGCGCTGATCCTTCTGGGCGCGGCCGTGAACGTGTTCCTGATCAACCGCGCGGGCGCGACGCTGGATCGCGAGGCCGAGCGCACGCAGAAGCAGATCGTTTCGTCGATGGCCAAGCGTCTGCTGATCAAGCTGGACCGCTTCGTCGGGGACTTCGCCCTGTGGGACGAGTTCTATGAATACTCGGACGCCGAGAAGTATCCCGACGAGTGGAGCGACGCGAATATGGGGCCCTATATCGCCGACGCGTTCGACGCGAGCGGCGCGTGGGTGCTGACCGAGGACGACCGGCTGATCTATTCCTGGTCGGAAGACCCCGAGAAGGACCCGGTCAAGATTTTCGATTCCGGACCGGACCTGAAGCGTCTGGCCCAGGCGGCGCGCGATCTGCCCGATCGCGAAGGGTCGTCGAACCCGGTCTCGGCGTTCATCGTGGAGAACGGCACGGTGCACATCGCCGCGGCTGCGGTGATTACGCCCGTCACCTCGCCCGATCTGGTGGCGATCGAGAACAAGAAGCGCAACGTCTTCATCGTGATGTCCGACCTCGACGCCACGGGCTATCAGGAGCTGGCCGAAGACTTCGAGCTTTCGGGCCTGAAATTCGCCTCCGAAGAGCCTCACGAGGACGGCGTCGCCAGCGTGCCGCTGCTTGATGTGGACAAGCACGTGATCGGCTATCTCGCCTGGGAAGTGGATTCGCGCTTCGGCGCCTTCATGGACGGCTATGGCCCTGCGGCGCTGGCGTTGCTGGCGGCGATCGCCTGTATCGTGGCGGTGCTGGGCCTGCGCTGGACCCGCACGATCGACCGTCTGCAGTCGGTGACGCTGGCCGCGGATGCGGCGGAGAGCGCCAGCCACGCCAAGTCGGCCTTCATCGCCAATATGAGCCACGAGCTGCGCACGCCGCTGAACGCCATCATCGGCTTCGGCGAAGTGATGGAGATGGAATCCTACGGGCCGCTGGGCAACGACAAATACCGCGAATACGCCAAGGACGTCGTGACGAGCGGCCGCCACCTGCTGGGCGTCATCAACGACGTTCTGGCCGTCGCCCGGATCGAAGCCGGCCAGCACAGCTTCGAGATCGACAGCTGCGATGTGGCGGAGATCGCCGAAGAGGCGCTGCGCATGGTGCGCCAGGACGCCGCCGACCGGGGCGTGGCGCTGCATGCCGCGACGAACGAAATGCTGGTGCTGGCCGACGCGCGGGGGCTGCGCCAGATCCTGCTGAACCTGTTGTCGAACGCGGTGAAGTTCACCAACGAAGGCGGCCGCGTTTCGATCAGCTGGAACGAGCGGCGCATGGATAACACCGTCGAGATCGCGGTGAGCGATACCGGCGTCGGCATTCCGGCCGACAAGATTCCGCTGCTGGGCACGCCCTTCTTCCAGGTCTCGGACGTGCTGGCGCGCAATCATGCGGGCATGGGCCTTGGTCTTTCCATCGTCACCTCGATGGCCAAGGGCATGGGCGGATCGGTGCAGATCCATTCGGTCGTGAATGCCGGCACGACAGTGCGCGTGCGCCTGCCGGCGGCGGCGTTGCCCAAAGTCACGACGCCGAACGTGAGCCAGGCCGCCTGAGCGCCTCGTTCGCCTGTTGACGCGTCCTTAGCAAAGGGCGTGTTGTCTGGGGACGAACCGCGAGGGGCCGAAACCGATGCGCCGTCTGCCGCTTCTTCTTGTGCTTGCGCTGCCGCTGGGCGGCTGCGCCGTCGTCGCGGCGACGGGCGAGGTCGTTTCCGCAGCCGGGACGGCGGTGGGCGCGGCGGCCAGCGCGACCAGCTCGGCCATCGACGCCGCGACGGGCGGCGATGACGACGCGGACGACTGCGATGAGGGCCGCACGAAAGACGGCGAGCGCTGCTGACACGAAAAAGGCCCGGGGTTCCCCGGGCCTTTTCTGTTGCGCGCGGCGCGGGCCTTACTTGCCCATGGCCTCGATGGCCTCTTTCAGGCCCTCGACATGCTCGGCGCCTTCCAGCACCTGCAGGCTTGAGCCCTTGAGGTCGTCGCCGATGGGCTGGGCGCGCCCGCCCAGGCACTGCGACAGGAAGCCCTCATAGGCCGCATAGGACGAGATGCGGTTGGCGGGCTTGGCGAAGCCGTGGCCTTCGTCGGGGTAGAGGAGATAGGTGACCGGGAGGCCCTTTTCCTTCATCGCCTTCACGATCTGGTCGCTCTCGTCCTTGTTGACGCGCGGATCGTTGGCGCCCTGCGCCACCAGCAGCGGGCGCTGGATGTCGGCGATGTGCGTGATGGGCGAGCGCGAGGCGAGGAACGCCTTGCCGTCTTCCGTCGTCGGGTCGCCGACGCGCTTGTAGAGCTGGGCGCGGAACGAATCCCAGTAGGGCGGGATCGTGTTCATGAAGGTGTTGAGATTGGTGACGCCGACGATGTCGACGCCGCAGGCGAAGGTGGTGGGCGTCATCGTCATGCCGACCATGGTGGCGTAGCCGCCATAGGAGCCGCCATAGATCGCCACCTTGTCTTCGCTGGTGACGCCTTCGGCGATCGCCCATTTCACGGCATCGAGCAGATCCTCGTGCATCTTGCCGCCCCATTCGCGGTCGGCGGCGTTGATGAACGCCTTACCGTAGCCGGTGGAGCCGCGATAGTTCACCTGGAGCACGGCATAGCCGCGATTGGCGAGCCACTGCGCCTCGGGGTCGTAGCCGTAGGTATCCTGCGCCCACGGACCGCCATGGACGTTGAGCACCATCGGCACGGGCGTGTCGGGCTTGCCGTCGCCATTGGCGTCGGCGCCGGCCGGAAGCGTGAGGAAGGACGGCAGCGTGAGGCCGTCGCGCGATTTGATCTCGACGCCGTACATCGGGGCGAGGGTATCGTCGGCGAGGGCGGGGCGGACGTCGAACAGCTTGGTCAGCTTTTTCTGCGCGCGGTCATAGAGCTGGTAGTTCACCGACGCCGTGACCGGATCGTTGACGACGATCCACAGATTGTTGTCGCGGCTCTGGCCGGCGAAGGTCCACTGGCCCGGAAGATTGGCGGTGAGGAAGTCGAAGTCGGGCTGAAGCGCCGGGTCGACCGCCGTCCACTCGGTCTTCAGGTAATGGGTCGCGTAAGCGAGAATCTTTCCGGTGGCCGGATCGGTGATGTCGCCCTGGATGTCGGCCTTGTCGTTCTCGGCGACCGTGGTGGTCTCGCCCGTCTCCAGATTGGTCGCGGTGTAGGCCGCCTTGTCGCGTCCGCGGGTTTCGAGAATGTAGAGCGTCTTGCCGTCGTTGGTGAGGCCGGCGAGATCGGTGGTCTGCGCATCCTCGAAGGGGATGGTGGTGAAAAGGGTCGGCTGGAGCTTGTCGTCGAGCTTGAAGACCTCGCGGCCGCCATCGGCGGTGGCCTTGGTGGCGAAGCGCAGCTTCAGGTCTTCGTCGATGAGGTAGCCGTCAAACTCGGTCGTGTTGTCGGCGATCTTGGTGAGTTCGCCCGTGCGGGTGTTGAGCAGATAGGGGTCGAACCATTTGGGGTCGCGATTGTTCATGCCGATGACGATTTCATCGACGCGGGTCTCGCTGCCGCCGAAGGGGATGACGCGCGTGTTGGGGAAATCGGTGATCAGCTTGTTTTCGCCGGTCGCCGGATCGGCGCTGTAGAGCAGGAAGTTTTCGTCGCCGCCCTTGTCGTTCAGATAGAGGATGACGGCCGAATTGTTGGCCCAGAACATCTGGCGGATCGGGCGTTCGGTGGCGCTGGTGACCGGCTTGGCGGCGCCGAGATCGCCGACCGGGGCGACCCACACGTTCAGCACGCCGTCCTTCGGCGCGATATAGGCGATCCACTTGCCGTCGGGGCTGATCTGCGCGGCGGTCTTGTCGGGGTTCCCGAAGAGATCGGCGCGCGGAATGAGGCCGGCGCCGGTGTCCTGCGCCGCCGCGACCGCGGCGGTTGCGGGAACGAGCGCCGTGCAGGCCGCGAGGGCCAGCCACAAGGCGGTTCTGCGTGCGGAGGAGCGAGACGTCATGACGGGCAGGTCCTTTCCAATGGCCGGCGCCGCGAAGGATGCGGCGCCGGATCTGGACCTCGTCTTAGGCGAGCCGCCGCGCGGTGTTCACGTCAAAAGGGCGTGGGTGAGCGGTAAACCGCTCACCCCGCAGCGCTGGTCACATGTCAGTTCAGTTCGAACACGATGCTGACCTGCGCCTCCAGGCCGACCTGGCCGGCGGCGATGGGAACCGAGACCGAGGCCGCATTGCGCGTCTGCAGCGCGACCGGCTGGTTGGATGTCCAGGTTTCCGTCACCGTCATCGGCCGTCCGACAGTCAGACCCAGCGCGCCGGCCATCAGCTCCGCCTTGGCGCGCGCATCCTTCATCGCCGCGATCCGCGCCTCGCTGAGCGCGGCGTCCTTGTCGGCGACATCGAACGTCAGGCCGTCGATCCGGTTGGCGCCGGCCTTCACGGTGAGATCGAGGATCTCGCCGAGACGGGAGACGTCCTTCACCTTGAGCACCACCCCGTTGCTGGCCTGATAGCCGACGAGCTTGGAGACCGGGCCGCTGTTGTCGTAGCTGGGGTTGAGGCCGAGGCCGCTGGTCTGAATGTCGGTGACGCCGTAGCCGAGCGATTTCAGCGCATCGATGACGGCCTGCATGGCGGCGCTGTTCTTGTCGAGCGCCTCGCCCGGCGTGGCGCCTTCGGTGGAGACGCTGAGGGTGAGGACGGCGAGGTCGGCGGCGGCCGCGCTGTGGCCCGAGCCGTTGACCGTGATGGTGCGGGTCACCTGCTGCGCCGGAGACGGCGCGGGCTGGGCGATGTCGGGCGTGGACTGCGCGCCGGCGAGGGGCGCGAGCGCGGCGCCGCCGAGCGCCGCAGCGGCCACGGCTGCCAGAATCATCGAACGGGACATGGCTTTCTCCTTCATCTTCGCGAGAGACGGCCATACCGCCCTGCGAATGCGCCCGAAAAGCGGCGGTCTTGCGGCCTCACGAATTGCTGATAGGAGACTGAACAAAGGTGGGGCCTGTAGCTCAGTTGGTTAGAGCGGGCCGCTCATAACGGCTTGGTCCCAGGTTCAAGTCCTGGCGGGCCCACCACAGCCCTTCATCTCCATTTTCTTAAAGACTGCGACTAATCGGCGCGATCGCGGCAAGACGCGGTTGAGGCATGACCGGTAGACTCAAGTTATAGTCCGCGTCAGTTCATCGGTCGTTCATTGATCGGCCGTCTACTGGGTTTCTGCGCAATTGCGGCTGTCGCGTTTCAGACAGGGACCAGATTTCGGGGGCCGCGCTGATGTCAGCATTCCATTCTCTGCGCCGTTCGGCGTCCAGCCTGGTTCTGGGGCTCGCCCTCGGGGTCGCCTCCGCGCAGACCGCCGCCGCATTGAGCGACGCTTCCCGCAGCGACGTGCCCGCCTTGAGAGGCCGTGCGGACGACGCCGAGGATGTGCGCGACGCGCTGGACCGCTTCTCGATGCGGGATATCGGCGCGCAGGATGGAACCGTGCCGGCGGCTTCCGAAAGCGGCCTGCTGCACAAGTCGGGCTTCATCCCGCGCCCCAAGCCGACGCCCGTGCCGACGCCGGTTCCCACCCCGGTGCCGACGCCGGTGCCGACCCCCGTTCCTACACCGGCGCCGACGCCCGTTCCCACACCTGTGCCGACCCCGGTTCCGACGCCCGTTCCGACGCCGGTTCCGACGCCCGTTCCGACGCCGGTGCCGACGCCTGTTCCGACGCCCATTCCGACACCTGTGCCGACCCCGGTGCCGACACCTGTTCCAACGCCGGTGCCGACGCCCGTTCCCACGCCGGGGCCGACGCCGCCGGTCACGGGGGGCACGCTGGGCGCCGGGATCACCATCGCCATCCTGGACACCGGCGTGGACTACAACCATCGGGAGTTCACGGGCCGTTATTCGCCGCTGAGCACCTGTTTCAGCGGCGACACCTGCCCGACGGCGGCGACGCGCGCGGGCTTTGACGATGAAGGCCACGGCACGCATGTGGCCGGCATCGCCGCCGGTGCGACCCGCGGGCGGGCGCGCGAGGCGACCATCCTGTCGATCAAGGTGCTCGACAGCGACGGCTCGGGCTACACCAGCGATATCGCGACCGGCATCCGCTATGCGGTGAACAACGGCGCGCGGGTGATCAATATGAGCCTGGGCGGCGGGGGGCCGACCTCGTCGACGCTGTCGGCGCTGACTTATGCCGCGCCGCGCGCGGTCATCGTTTCGGCCGCCGGCAACACCAACAACTATACCAGCCCCGAATATCCTGCCGCCTATGCGCTGACCGCCGGCATCCGGGGCAGCCTGATCGTGGTGGGCGCCGTCGATTCCAACAATCGCATCGCGAGCTTCTCGAACACGCCTGCGGGCAAGTGCAGCGGCCTGTATTACAGCCAGTACTGCATGCGCGATTACTTCGTGGTGGCGCCGGGCGTGGGGATCTATTCGTCGGTGCCCGGCGGCTATGCGTATTATTCGGGCACGTCGATGGCGACGCCCTATGTCGCGGGCGTCGTCGCGCAGGTGCTGAGCCAGAGCCCGTATCTGACCTCGCAGCAGGCGGCGGACATCATCTTCCGCACGGCGACGGATCTGGGCGTCTACGGCACCGACGACGTGTATGGCCGCGGCCTCGTCAATCCGTCGCGGGCGCTCGCGCCGGTGGGCTTCACGTCGGTCGTCGTCGCGGGCGACACGACATCCGACTATGTCGGCACCAGCGAGGCGCTGACTTCGGGGCTGACGGGCCTCGCGGGCGGGCCTCTGCATGCCAGCCGCCTTCTGAAGTCGGCGATCCTGCTGGACGAATACGGCCGCGACTACGCCGTCGATCTGAGCGCGAGCGCGCGCGGTTCGTCGCTGACGGTTTCGGGCCTCATCGCCGATCACTACGCGACGATCCATCCCTTTGCGATCGCGCGCGGCGGGTTCTCGCTGAGCGGATTTGCGGTCGCGGCCGATCCGGTCGCCTGGGGGCTTGGCCGGCGCGAAGAGGACATGGACCTGACGCGCGTGCAGGACGTGACCCTCGCCATGCAGCTTTCGGAGACGCTTGAGGCCGCCGCGGCGTTCAACGCCGATATGGGCGGGCGGGTGAGCGCCTTCGATCTGGGCAGCGATGCGCAGAGCCGGGCGCTGTTCGTGGACGCCAGCGCCGTCGATGGACCTTACATGTCGCTCGCCGACGGCGGCGATTTCGCCGGCCTTTCATACAAGGCGTTCGACGATCTGACCGTGCGCTTGGCCTATATGAGCGCCGACCGGGAGGACCGTCTGCCCGGGATCGACAGCGAGATGTTCACGATCGCGCCGTCGCGCAATCTGCGCGCGGTCGATCACCCGACCTCGGTGGTCGCGCTGGCGCTGAACTGGGCGGTCGAGCCCTGGATGGGGCTGTCGCTGAACGTGGCGCGGATCGGCGAGGGCAACGGCTTTCTGGGCGGCATGGAGAGCGGCGCGCTGGCCATGACGGACGCCGCAGAGACCTTCTCGGCGGGGCTTTCCGCCCGCGTCGAGCTCGGCGGCGGGTATCGTCTGACGGGCTCGTACAGCATGGGCACCACGTCGATCGCGCCGCGCGCCGGTTCGATCGCCACGGGCTTCAGCGATCTGACGACCGCCGCCTATGGCGTGGCGCTGACCAGGGACGGCGTGTTCATGAACGGCGATCTGCTGGGCATCGCCATCACCCGGCCGATCCACATTCTTGAGGGCTCGGCCGCGCTGACCCTGGCGACCGGCGTCGATGCCGACCGCCGCCTGATCTATGGCCATGAGGTGCTGGATCTGGCGGGGCCCGCGCCGACCAATTTCGAGATGGGCTATACGGCGCGTCTGCTGGACGGCGCGGCGAGCTTCTCGCTTTCGGCCGCCTATCAGACGGATGCCGGCGGCGTCGCCGGCGCCGATGCGGTGGCCGGCGCGCTGCGCTTCTCGCTGAAGTTCTAGGCGGCCGGTCAGGCGATGGAACGGCCGCCGTCGATCACGAGCTCGGCGCCGGTGACGTAGCTGCTCTCGTCGCTGGCGAGCCAGACGATGCCGGCGGCGATCTCGTCGACGCGGCCCGGGCGGCCGAACGGGACGGCGGCGGCCGTGAACGCGTCGAGCGTCGCGCCGCGCGGCCGCGCATTCGAACCGTCGCCGCTGGTGCCGATCAGGCTGTCCCAGATGGCGGTGGTGACGATGCCGGGGTGGAGCGAGTTCACGCGGACATTGTCTTTCAGCGCGGCGCATTCCAGCGCCACCGACTTGGTGAAATAGCGCACCGCCGCTTTGGTGGCGCAATAACCCGACGCATTGGCGGAGGCCTTGAGCGCCGCGATGGACGAGACATTGACGATGGAGCCGCCGCCGCTGTCGCGCAGCAGCGGCAGGCCATGCTTCACGCCGAGGAAGACGCCATCGATGTTCACGGCGGTCTGACGCCGCCAGTCGGCCAGCGACATCTCGGTGACGGGGCCGGAGAGGCCGATGCCGGCATTGTTCACGAGCACGTCGAGCCGGCGGAAGCGGGATTTCACCTCAGCGATGACGGCGCGCCAGTTGTCTTCGTCGGTCACGTCATGGGCGAGGAAGACCGCCCGGCCGCCATCGGCCTCGATCTCGGCAACCAGCGCCGCGCCGCCTTTGTCGTCGCGGTCGGTGGCGACGATGGTGGCGCCTTCGCGCGCGAGCGTCAGGGCGGCGGTGCGGCCGATGCCGTTGGCGGCCCCGGTGATGAGGGCGATCTTGCCCGAGACGCGTCCGGGCATGGCTCAGCCGCCGAGCGCGGCGCGGATGACGGCCATCTGGTCGAAGAACGGCCGCTCGCAGATGATCTTGTCGCCGCCGGGCGGGAATTCGAACGTGGCGGCCATGCGAACCTTGAATGTCCGGCCCGTCGGCGGAACGACGCGGTCGGGCAGGGTGAGCGGGCCCAGATGCGTGCCGGTCAGATAGAATTCGACCAGCACGGTGTTGCTGGCGGCGTCGTGCGCCAGCGCGATGATCTCGTTGCCCTGATCGGGAAACGGCGTCCGCGACGTCTTGAAGTAGGCGCGGACGGCCTCCTCGCCGTCGGCGACGCCGCCCGGGCCGTAGAATTCGTAGCGGGGGTGCTCGAAGGTGGCGATCACGGCGTCCCAGTCGCAGGCGCATTCCAGCGCCATGTGATCGCGGACGGTCTGAAGACGGCGCTCGGCAAGGTCGGTCATATCGTTCTTTCAGGCGATGGTGCGGATGGGATCGCTGCCGTCCCAGTCGGCGGCGACGCGGCGGATGTGATCGAAGAACTGGCCCTTGGGCCCGCTGATATCCGAAATCTCGACCTCCGTGCCGGGATGAATTCCGGTATCGAAATAGGCGAAGCGCCCCTGCGGGCCGCCGATCTGGCCTTCGTGACCGACCGCGTATCCGAGCCCGAGCGCCTTGTCGTAGAGCGCCTGATAATCGTTCGACCAGAAGGCGACGTGCTGAAGCCCTTCATGCCCGGCGTCGAGAAATTCCTTGTAGAGGGACGGCGCGTCGTTCGTCTGCTGGATCAGCTCGATCTGAAGGTCGCCGGAATTCGCGAGCGCGATGTTCATCGTCATCGCCGAGGGCGCGCCGCGATGCTTGAACCAGTCGGTCTTGACGCTCTCGATGAAATACCAGGGGCCGACGCCGACCACTTCGATCCAGTGCTTCATCGCGGCGCGGATGTCGCGCACGACATAGCCGTTCTGGCGGACGTTCCCGAAAATGCGGCTCATGGACGATCCCTCAGCCCGGCGCGGCCGGGTCAATGTTTTATGTTATTACATTGACCGGGGCGCGGGGTGCGGTCAAGCTCCAATGCATGTCAGATGCCGCCGCACCGAGCCGCAAACCGCGCGACGCCTATCACCACGGCGGACTGCGCGACGCGCTGGTCGATGCGGCGATCCAGGCGGCGGAAGCGGGCGGCCCGGAAGCGGTGAGCTTCAGCGCCCTGGCGCGGGCGCTGGGGGTGACCCAGGCGGCCCCTTACCGCCATTTCGCCGACCGCGACGAGCTGTTGGCGGCGGCAGCGACCGGCGCGTTCCGTCTGATGCAGGCAGAGCTGCGGCGGGCGGTGGCGCGGCCATCGCGGCGCACGCCGCTGGCCCGGCTGGCGCGGGCCTACCTCGCCTTCGGCACGAGCCGGGTCGGGCTTTACCGGCTGATGTATGCCGGGCGCCTGATCGAGCGCGCGCCGGTGGGGAGCGAATTGCAGCGCACCGTCGAGGACGGCTTTCTCGAAACGCTGGATTTGTTTGGTCCGCCTGAGGCCGATGCGGCGCGTCAACGCATCGCGCTGAAGCTATGGGCGTCGATCCATGGCGTCGTGATGCTGGCCGATCAGGGAATGCTGCCCCTCAAGGTGCGCAAGCTGACCGCCGACGACCTGGTCGACGAGTTCGTGCGCGATACAGAAGCGCTGATCGCCGCGGCGCGGCGCTAGGCGGGGGCGTGCGTGGCGTCGGCCGGGCCGTTCCGTTGCCTGGCCGGTCATTGAGCCGCACGAGATTGGCGCGATTTTTTACTCTTTCTTGGCGGCTTCCTAAGCTCGATTGAGAACTCTGGCGAACAGACTTGCAGAAAATAAATAGCGGCTGTGGATCATTTCCGGGACTAGCACGTTTTTCAGCGGAAGGTTCGTGTTTTGGAGGAATCCCGTGAGCACGGAGCGTGTTCTGGTAATCGATGATGATAAACGCCTGACCCAGCTTCTTTGCAACGCGCTCTCCGATGCGGGTTTCGTCGTGAGCGGCGCCGAAGACGGGGAGGAGGGGATGCGCGCGTTTCTGGATGACGGCCCCGATGTGGTGGTCACCGATATCATCATGCCCGAGCGCGAAGGCCTGGAAACGATGCGGGCGATGAAGTCGCATACCCCGGGCGTGAAAATCATCGCGATCAGCGGCGGCGGGCGTGTCGGCGCGGACACGTTTTTGCAGCTGGCCGATCGTATGGGTGCCGACGCGACGCTCGCCAAGCCGTTCAGGCCGTCCGATCTGATCGCGCTGATCCGCGAAGTATCGCTGCGGCCGTACTCGAATGTGTGATTCGTGGACGACAGATCCGCAGATGTGATCCTTACGGACAGCGAGCGAGCCCGGCATGACCTCAACAATGTCCTGTCGCTCGTTCTGGCCTATGCGGAGCGCGCGATTCGCGCTGCGGATGACGCTACCGCGACACGCGCCATTCTGTCGGATCTGATCGCCTGCGTGAGGCAGCAGGCCGCTCCTCAATCGGGTTGTGACCGACGTGACTGAGGACACGCCTGTCATCCGGCGTTTCGGCAGCCAGGAAGCCCTGGAAGTGCTGCACAGGCTTGCGCCGCAGGATTTCGCGGCGGGCAGCGTCAACATCATCGATATCAGCATCATCCGCGACAAGTCTGCCGAGAAGTGGCCGCGTCGGCAGGAGCAGATCCGCGACTATGTGATGCGCAGCTTCCGCAAGATGGCGCGCCAGACGGATATGCTGCTGCCGCTCAACGATGTGCAGTTCCTGGCCGTTCAGCCCGGCGCGCCCAGGCACATCGCCGCCGCGTGCTGCGGCCGCGTGGCGCTCGACACCATGAATTACTTCCTCGGCGCACAGACGAGTCCGCCGATCTCGCTGCTGGTGGTGATGGGCGTGAACAGCGGCCAGATCGCCGCCTCGCCCATCGACGAGAACGACGTCCGAACCGCCATGTCGCGCGATGTCGGGGCGCTCGATTCCGGGGCCGGGGCGCGCTGGACCGAGGCCGGCCGGACGGCCGGTGGGATCAAGAAGGCCACCGTCGTCATCGATTCCGTGACGCGGTCGGTGCTGCGCCTGGAGCCGATATGGAGCGTGGCCCAGGAGGCGGTCGTCTCGTACCTGGTGGCGGCGGATTTCTTTTGCCAGAACGGCGAGACCGTCGATGTGGCGAAGCTGGCCGATCTGCGTCCGCGGGGCGCTCTGTCCTATGCGCTTGAGGCGATCCAGTACGCCTCGTGCGCGCTGAAGATGGCGAGCGAGATGGGCACCCGCTTTGCGGTGCACATCCCCATCCCGGTCAATGCGCTGTCCATCACCAATGGCCGCCATGACCTCATCAAAGCCTTTCAGCGGCTGCCGCCGGGCGAGCGCGAGCTGATCATCGTGGAGATCGCGCAATGCGCCGCCGGTATGCCGCAGAGCCGGATGCTGGAAATGGCGAATGTCTTCAGGCCGTTCTGCCGTGCGGTCATCGCGCAGGTCGAGCAGGCGCTCATCCCCCCACAGCATTGGTTCCAGACCGGCCTGTCTGGCGTATCCGCCGTGATCGACGGAAGCGAGGAGGACGATGAGCGGGACATGATGCGTCGATTGCGCCGTTTCGCAGACGCGGTGGTGAGCCCGAGACGGCTCGTCGTCGCCCATGGCCTGCGGCATCGCGGCCTGGCGCTTTCGGTCTGGGCGGGCGGCTTCACCCATATCAGCGGTCAGGTGATATCGGATCTGGCGGCCGCGGACGGCCTGGCGATCCGGCTGAGCGGCGCCGATATCTTCGTCTCCGGACCCGAGCGGGCCGACGCGGCAAGCCTTTAGTGCGCCGGGCAGAACCGACAGGCGGCGCCTCGCGCGTTGCCCAGCCGCCGCCGGTTCGCTAAAAGCGCCCCAATTCCGACACGTCTGAGCCGAAGGAACCGCCCGTGGCGTCGTATCAATACGTCTATGTGATGAAGAAGCTGTCCAAGTCCTATACGGGCGGGAAGCAGACGCTGAAGGACATCTATCTGTCGTTCTATCCCGGCGCGAAGATCGGCGTTCTGGGCGTGAACGGTGCGGGTAAATCGACCCTGCTGAAGATCATGGCCGGGATCGACAAGGACTACACGGGCGAGGCCTGGGCGGCCGAAGGCGCGCGCGTCGGCTATCTGGAGCAGGAGCCGCAGCTCGACCCCGCCTTGAGCGTGCGCGAGAACGTGATGCAGGGCGTCGCGGCGAAGAAGGCGATCCTCGACCGCTATAACGAGATCGCGGCGGATTATTCCGACGAGACCGCCGACGAGATGGCCAAGCTGCAGGACCAGATCGACGCGCAGAATCTGTGGGATCTGGACAGCCAGGTCGATCAGGCGATGGACGCGCTGCGCTGTCCGCCGGACGATGCCGACGTGACCAAGCTGTCGGGCGGCGAGCGCCGCCGGGTGGCGCTGTGCCGCCTGCTGCTGGACCAGCCCGATCTGCTGCTGCTGGACGAACCGACCAACCATCTCGACGCGGAATCGGTGGCTTGGCTGGAAGGCCATCTGCGCACCTATCCGGGCGCGATCCTGATCGTGACCCACGACCGCTACTTCCTGGACAATGTGACGGGCTGGATTCTGGAGCTCGATCGCGGGCAGGGCATTCCCTACGAAGGCAACTACACCTCGTGGCTGGCGCAGAAGCAGAAGCGTCTGGCCCAGGAGGGCCGCGAGGAAGAGGCCCGGCAGCGCACGCTGGTGCGCGAGCAGGAATGGATCGCCTCCAGCCCCAAGGCGCGTCAGGCCAAGAACAAGGCGCGCTATACCCGCTATGAAGAGCTGGTGGAGAAGGCGAGCGAGAAGGCCCCGCAGACCGCGCAGATCATCATCCCCGTCGCCGAGCGTCTGGGCGGGCGCGTGGTGGAGGCGACCGATCTGACCAAGGGCTTTGGTGACCGGCTGCTGTTCGAGAATCTGAACTTCAAGCTGCCGCCCGGCGGCATCGTGGGCGTGATCGGCGCGAACGGCGCGGGCAAGACGACGTTGTTCCGCATGATCACCGGATCGGAGAAGCCGGATTCGGGCTCGCTGTTCGTCGGCGAGAGCGTGCAGCTGGGCTATGTCGACCAGAGCCGCGATGCGCTGGACGACAAGAAGACGGTCTGGGAGGAAATCTCTGGCGGTAACGAGGTGATCTATCTGGGCAAGCGCGAGATCAACTCGCGCGGCTATTGCTCCAGCTTCAACTTCAAGGGCGGCGACCAGCAGAAGAAGGTCGGCCAGCTTTCGGGCGGTGAGCGCAACCGCGTGCATCTAGCCAAGATCCTGAAGAGCGGCGCGAACGTGCTGCTGCTGGACGAACCGACCAACGATCTGGACGTCGATACGCTGCGGGCGCTGGAAGAGGCGCTGGAGGATTATGCCGGCTGCGCGGTGATCATCAGCCACGACCGCTGGTTCCTGGACCGCATCGCGACGCACATCCTCTCATTCGAGGGCGACAGCCATGTGGAATGGTTCGAGGGCAACTTCGAAGACTATATGGCCGACCGAAAGCGCCGCCTCGGCGACGACGCGCTGGTGCCGCACCGGATCAAGTACAAGAAGCTGACGCGGGCGTGAGCGCCGGCATCAGGGCGCACCGGAGCAAGTGGCGGGAGAGCGTGCTCGTCTGCCGCAAATGCTCGAAGAAGCTGCGCGGCGGGTTCGGCAGGAAGGGCAAGCGCACGCTGCGCGGCCTGCTGAAAGACGTCTATGGCGCCGCCAAGGGGCGGCGGGCGGAGATCGGCATCGTGGAGGCGCCGTGCTTCAAGCTGTGCCCCAAGGGTGCGGTGAGCGTGGCGCTGGGCTCAAGACCCGGCGTGCTGTTCGAGGTGGCCGAGGGCACGGCCGTTGAGGACGTGCTGGAGGCGCTGGATCTGCCGGCGGTGAGCGGCGGCGGGTGACCGCCGCGCCGGCGGCGGCTACTCGGCCGCCATCTGCATCGGGACGCCCTGCGGGCCCCGGATGAGGACGCCCGGGCGTTCGCCGGTGGCGACGCCATCGCGGAAGGTGACCTTGCCGCTCTTGATCGTCGCGACATAGCCGCGCGCTTTCTGCAGCAGGCGCTTGCCGCCGGCGGGAAGGTCGAAGGCGAGATACGGCTTTTCCAGATGGAGCCTTTCCAGGTCGATCAGGTTCACGTCGCCGATCAGGCCCGGCTTCAGAGCGCCGCGGTCGTTGAGGCCGTAGGCGGCGGCGGTGTGAGCCGTCTGGCGATGGATCGCCTGCTCCAGCGGAATGCGTGCGCCACGCGCGCGGTCGCGCACCCAGTGAGTGAGCATGAAGGTGGTGCTGGCGGCGTCGCAGATCGTGCCGCAATGAGCGCCGCCGTCGGAGAGGCTGACGACGGTGGACGGGTGGCCAAGCAGTTCGCCGACATGGTCGAGATGGCCGTCGGCGAAGTTGAGGATCGGAAGATAGATGAAGCCGCGGCCCTCATCCTCCATCATGATCTCATAGGCGAGTTCGGCCGGGTCGCGGCCTTCGCGCGCGGCGCGGGCGGCGATGGAGTCTTCCGGGGCGGGCTCGTAGTCCGGGTCGTCGCCGATGGCATATTGCGTGTGCCAGCCCTCGAAGAGCTTCTTCGACAGGGCGTTGACCGGCAGGCCGGGCGCGATGGCGGGATCGGCGAGAAGCTTCGCCTTGAAGGCGGGATCGTTCAGCGCCGCCCACTGTTCGGACCAGGGCTTGTGCGCGATCTCGTACCAGCTGGCGCGGGCGAGGAAGGGATGCGCCGTGCCGCGCCAGTTGAGCAGCAGGCCGGTGCCGCGCAGGGCGATCTGCGCCGTGATGCGGGCGCCGCGATCGTTGGCGGCCTCGACGCGGCTCATATGGTGGCGCCAGTCGTCGCCCGCGGCCTGAAGCATGCCGAAGCTGACCTTGATGCCCGCTTCGCGCGAGACGGCTTCCATCCACTCGAACTCCTTCGCGTCGGGCGCGAGATCGGAGGCGGTTTCGAAGACGCCGTGGCCGGCGCGGCGGATGGCCTCGCCGATGCCGACCAGCTCGTCACGGCCGGCATAGGTGCCGGGCACGACCTCGCCATCCTTGGCGCGGTGGAGCACGGTGCGGCTGGTGGAGAAGCCGAGCGCGCCGGCTTTCAGGCCGTCTTCCACGATCTGCGCCATGGCGGCGATGTCGTCGGGCGTCGCGGCCTCGTTGCGGGCGCCGCGCTCACCCATCACATACGCGCGCACCGCGCCGTGCGGCACATGGGTGCCGACATCGACCGTGCGGGGCATCTTCTCCAGCACGTCGAGATATTCGGGGAAGGTCTCCCAGCCCCAGCTGAGCCCTTCGGCGAGGGCGGAGCCGGGAATGTCTTCCACGCCCTCCATCAGATTGATCAGCCAGTCGTGCTTGTCGGGCCGCGCCGGGGCGAAGCCGACGCCGCAATTGCCCATCACGACCGTGGTGACGCCGTGCCACGACGAGGGCGCGAGCTCCGCATCCCAGGTGGCCTGGCCGTCATAATGCGTGTGGATGTCGACGAAGCCGGGCGTGACGATGAGGCCGGATGCATCGATCTCTTCGCGCCCCTGTGCCGCGATCTGGCCGACGGCGGAGATGACGCCGTTATCGATGGCGACATCTCCCTTGAAGGCGGCGGCGCCGGTGCCGTCGACGATGGTGCCGTTGCGGATGATGAGGTCATGCATGGCGTTTCCCAGGTATTATGATTGCGTTGCCCGCAAGGCTGGGGGCCGCCCCGGCGCGAGTCAACGCGGGAAGCCGCGCGGAATCCGACTGGGGCTCGCGTTTGGGACGCCGGCTCAGGTCTTGTGCTGCGGCGCGCGGCCGAATTTCGCCTCGAAGGCGAAATTGGCGATGCTCTCGGCGTTGTGCAGCTTGTCGCGGGTGCTGAGCTTGGCGACGGCGGGCGTGTCGGCGTCGCCATAGGCGAAGTCGGTGATCGCATCGGCCTTTGAGCTCACGAAGTGGGCGAGCTCGTGCACGATGGTCTGGATGCGGTCGTCGGTAGTCGTCACGTCGTAGAAGGCGCTGATATAGATGGTGTCGCGGCGGAACCATTTCTGCTCCACGCCCGCTTCGAAGATGCCGCCGAAAATACCCATGTCGTTGAAGCCGCCGAGCGCGGTGAAGCCGAAGATGCCGCGGTTCGAGAAGGGCTCGGCTTCGAAATGCTGGGTGAAGCCGTCGCCGCCGAAAGCGCTCTGACGGGCGAAGACCTGGGCCATGTCCTGAAAGGTGGCGCGCAGAAAGGTCAGCGCGGCGTTGCGGTCTGTCGCGCGCGAGATGCTGAAATGGCGTTCGGCCAGTTCGTCGGCGCGGCGGCCGCCCGGCCCCGCCATGGTGCCCGCCAGCATGGCCATTGTCTGACCGGCGCGGATGCACTCGCGCGCGGCGTCGAGTTGGGCGCGCGCGAGGTCCATCCGCGCCAGTTTGATCGGCTGCAGCGAGCTGAGCTTGGCGACCGTGCGCTGGCGGACATCGACGGTGCCGTCGACCTTGTCCGTGCCGAAATGGCGTCGCTGGAAGGTTTCGATGGCGCCGATCGTAATGGGGCCGACGATGCCGTCATCCTTGATGCCCGGATTTCCGCCCAGCTTTTCCGGGATCAGTTTGAGCGCGCGCTGAACGGCCTTGACGTCGGCGGGCGTATTGACGCCGCGCCGGCCGACGGCGCCGCGCACATGGACATCCGCGTTCCGTATGGCGAGCGGCGAGCCCGGCGGCGCTTCGCGGAAGCGGGTATGGCATTGGCCGTCGTCGCAGCGGCAAAACAGTTGGACCATGAGGCGGACCTCCGGAGCGTTCGCGCACGCGGAGCTAATACCCAAACCGGGCGCGCCGCCAGTCTCAGGGCTGGCCCGGCGTCTCGACCTTCACGCTGACTCTCAGATCGCAGATCGAGAAATCGGCCCGTTTCTCGCCCCGGATCGCGCCGACGAAGTTCTGGAACTCAAGCCCCTCGGCGCGCATCGCGGTGACCTTCGGGCGCTCGTCCTCCGGGATGTCGGCGGCGATGCGCACCCGCGTCATGATGTCGGGCCGTTCCGGCGGCTCGCCGACATTCAGCTCGTAGATGTGCTCGATGCCGTCCACGGTCATACCGACCACAGTGTACAGCCGGTCGAGACGGCGGGCGGCGCCGCGCATGAAGAAGAACTCGGAGTTGGCGCTGTCGAACGCGTCGTCACGGCCCATGCCGACGACGCCGGGGCAGTAAGCGCCCCAGAACTGCGTCGTGCCTTCGCCGCGCCGGGCGTCTTCGGCGGGCGAGGAGGTTTCGACAGGCAGTGTGCCGAGAAAGCCCGCCGTGCCGTCGGAGCGGTTGACCACGGCGTGATAGTCGTCCGGCTTCAGCTTTGCGGAAAATTCCGGCGGCAGATTGGGAAGCGCGGACTTGCCGCCATCGGCGTTCCCGGGATTGCCGGTCTGCGCGACGAAGCCGTCGATGACGCGGTGGAACTGCAGCCCGTCGTAAAGCCCGTCGCGCGTCAGCTGTTTCATGCGGGCGACGGCCTGGGGCGCGAGATCGGGGCGCAGTTCGACGATGATGCGGCCTTTGCCGGTCTCGATGACCATGAGGTTCTCGGGGTCGACGACGCGCCAGTTGGGGTCTGCCTGCGCGCCGCAACCGGCGAGCGTCAGAACGGCAAGGACGGCAGAAAGGGCAGGGGGACGCATCGGGCGACTCTAATGCGGGCTGCGGCCCTATGCCATTCCCGCGTGCGCGCGTCAGGGTGTATGCAAACGGGGTCAAAACCGGAATCAGAACATGAAATCGAAGCGCCTGGGCGGCAGCGGCATCGCGGTCTCCGATATCTGCATGGGCACCATGACCTTCGGCAACCAGGCCGACGAGGCGATGGCGCACCGGATTCTGGATATGTCGTTCGACGCCGGAATCAACTTCTTCGACACCGCCGAGAACTATCCCGTGCCGCCCAAGGAAGACTGGGCCGGCCTGACCGAAGAGATCGTCGGGCGCTGGATGAAGACCAAGCGGCGCGACGCCATCATCATGGCGACGAAGGTATCCGGTCCCAGCCACGGCTGGATCCGCAGCGCGCAGCGCGCCGGCATGACGGCGCTGGACCGCCACAACATCACCCGCGCGCTGGAGGCCAGCCTGAAGCGCATGCAGACCGACTATGTCGATCTGTACCAGACGCACTGGCCCGATCACGGCACGGCCTATGACGAGACGATGGAGGTGCTGGACGACCTGATCCGCGAGGGCAAGATCCGCGTGGTCGGGTGCAGCAACGAGACGAGCTGGGGCCTGATGAAAAGCCTGGCGGCCTCGGAGCGCGGCGGGTTCGCGCGCTATGTGACGATCCAGAACAATTTCAGCCTGAACAACCGGCGCTTCGAGGACGAGCTGGCGCAGGTGTGCCGGCAGGAGAAGGTGAGCCTCATCCCCTATTCGCCGCTGGGCGGGGGCGTGCTGTCGGGCAAGTATCAGGACGGCGCGCTGCCAGAGGGGGCTCGCTTCTCGAACTATCTCAAGATCGGCGGACGGCAGGCGGTGATGGCGCAGCGCTACGTCAATCCGAAGTCGCTGGCCGCGACGGCGCGCTATGCCGAGATCGCGGCCGGGCTGGGCATGTCGCTGGTCACGCTGGCGACGGCGTGGAGCAAGCAGCACGACTTCGTCGCCTCGACCATCGTCGGCGCGACCCACGCCGATCAGGTTCCCGATATCCTGAAGGCCGCCGAGGTGACGCTGGATGCCGAGACGCTGAAGAAGATCGACGCGGTCTCGAAGGAGATCATGTATCCGATGGGCTGAAGTTCCCTTGAGGCGGGCGGGGCGCTGCGGCGCGCCGCCGCGTTGCGCCGGCGTCGCGTTGTCCCTCAACTTGCCCGTGTCGTTGGATCGGGAGACGCGCGTGACTGTAAAGTGGCTGGCGGCGTGGGCGCTGGGTGCGGCCCTCGCCGGGAGCGCGGGAACGGCGCGCGCCGAGGGCGGGTTTGAGGACTGCCAGGGGCAGTCCTTTTTTCATGCAATCTCCGACGGGCTGCCGATGCCCGGGTTCGACTGCGAGGAACTGGACCGCCGCAGCTTCACCGCCAACGGCCAGGCCTTTGAAGTTCGCGTTCTCAAGGACAAGAAGACCGATCTTCAGCAGGTCCAGCAATATGCCGGGGAGATTCTGAACGCCGCCGAGCAGTCCTATGCCGTCTATGGCGGACTGGACGCCAGTCTGAAGTTCAGGAACGTCTCGATCGTCATCATGGACCCCAACCTGCCGTGGCCGACCAAGGCGCTGGGCATTGCGGTGAAGTCGGCTCAGGGCGAATGCGCCGTCCGCATGTTCAGCGTCGCGACCGACAATTTCCCGTATGGCGGCGCGCCGCTGTTCCAGCAGACGGTCGCGCATGAGCTGTTCCACTGCGTCCAGTATGCGACCTATCCGAAGGAGACGGATCTGGAATCGTCGGTCTGGTGGCTGGAGGCGACCGCAGAACTCGCCTCGCACCTGGTTTATCCGCTGCCCCAGCGCATGCAGGCCATCGCGTGGGGCTTCGAGAAGCTGACCAAGACCAGGCCTTTGACGCAGCTGACCTATGAGGCGGTCGTCTTCATGGATTGGCTCTACGGGCGCGACCCTTCGA
>JAKOQZ010000025.1 GCA_029778105.1 Pseudomonadota bacterium
AGGGCCGTCTTGGCGGTGCGCTTGATATGGGCGGCCAGCGACCAGTGGCTGAGCCCCATGGCCTTGCGCGTCGCCGCAAGGCGGTCCGACGTCCACATCGTCGCGTCATAGGCCCAGTCGCCCAGACGGCTCACGATGCGGCCCCAGCGGGCCGCGCCGTCGAACACGTCGCCGTGCAGCACCAGCAGGCTGCGCCCGTCGGCGGTCGTGTGGATCGTTTCGTGCCGGATCTCGATCTCGGCCAGGTTCAGCCCGGCATAGGGCCGGAAGACCTCGTCGTGATTGCCGGGAACGTAGAAAACCTCGGTGCCGCTGCGCGCCAGATCGAGAATTTCGTCGAGAACCGCCTGGTGGCTGGCGTGCCAGTACCAGCGCCGCTTCAGCCGCCACCCGTCGATGATGTCACCGACCAGATAGAGCCGGTCGGCGCGCTGGGCTTTCAGGAATGCGGCGAGCGCGGCTGCCTTGCAGCCCCGGGTTCCCAGATGCACGTCGGAGATGAAGAGCGTGCGCCAGCGCAGGTCCTGGTCCCGGCCGGAGGTTTCGTGAGCCGCCATCGCACCTGCTCCGATTCATCGCGTTGGAGCTGGGTCTCACGCCTGCGAGACGGTCGCGCGACGTCCGCGTGAAGCTTCTGTCTCGATCCGGAATCGGCGGTATTACGGGAGGTTGACGTTGACGTAAGGATAGCTCAGAGAAATTGCAGCCGCCGCGCTATGTTGCGTTGCGTCAACATCGTAACATGCTGAAATATATGATGAAAAAAGAAACTCACCGATCGCTGAATAGCCTTGACAGGCCGTCAGTGCCTCATTAGTTTGTGCAGTGCGAAAGGCGCTTGCGCTGATCGCATGCCCTTCCTGGGCGTTTCCTCCCTAAACTTAGGGCCGCTCCTTGGAGCGGCCCCTTTTCTTTTCAGGCGAGGGGTTCAGAGCCCGGGAAAGGCTGCCAGGCGCGCGACGAACGCGTCCAGACGCGCCTTGACGGCGGCATAGCTTCCCAGCCGTTCCAGCCGCTGCTCGTCCAGATAGATGGCGCGGTTCACTTCGATCTGCAGCACATGCACCCCGCGCGAGGGGGCGCCATAGGTCTCGGCGGTGTAGCCGCCGGCATAGGGATTGTTCCGTCCGACCGAAAAGCCCAGCTCGCTCAGCGTCTGCGTCGCGAAGGCGGTGAGGCCGGGGGCGCAGCTTGCGCCGTAGCGGTCGCCCAGAATCATGTCGACGCCGCCCAGCGCCGCCTGGCCCGGCATGGAATGACAGTCGATCAGCGCCACCGCGCCGAACCGCACCCGCGTCGTCTCGATCAGCCGGCCGAGCGCCGCATGATAGGGCGCGTGCAGCGTCTCCAGCCGGCGGCGCGCTTCGGCGAGCGGCAGGCGGCGGCGATAGATTTCGGCGCCGTCGCGCACCACGCGCGCAATGACCCCCAGCCCGGCATGGACCCGGGGGCTGCGGCTCATGGCGGTGGCGGGCGGGGCCTCCAGAAACAGCGCTGGGTCCAGCTCGCCGGGGTCGCGATTCACGTCGCAATAGGCGCGGGGAAACAGCGCGCGCAGCAGCGGCGCGCCGTGGGCCGGCGCCGCCCCGAACAGCTCGTCGACGAAACAGTCCTCCGACCGGCGCAGCGTCAGCGGGTCGAGCCGGGTGGCGTTCAACAGGTCGGCGGGATAGTCGCGCCCGCTATGGGGCGATGCGAACACGAAGGGCGATGTGCGCAGATTCGGTTCGAGCACCTCGAACACCGACGCGTTCGGCTCGCCGCCGCCCTCGGCGCCCGGCGTTTCGGCCGTTGCGGCGGGGAAAAGGGCTGCGTCGATGTGCATGCGCGGCAGAGAACCACCGGCCCCGAAGCTGGGCAAGGCTTTACAGCGTTTCGCCCGCGCCTGTAGGGTCGCGCCGGCATTCCAAGGACGGCGATTATCAGGGCATGGCGAGAATTCTTCTGGCGGAAGACGACGAGTCGCTGCGGCGCTTTCTGGCCGCCGCACTGGAGAAGGCCGGCCACGACGTCGCCCATTACGGGCAGGGCGACGAGGCGCTTGAGGCGCTCAAGGGCTTTCGCTTCGACCTGCTGCTGACCGACATCGTGATGCCCGTGATGGACGGCATCGAACTCGCCCGCCTCGCGGCGCAGATCGACAGCGAAATGAAGATCATGTTCATCACCGGCTTCGCCGCCGTGGCGCTCAACCCCTCCAGCGCCGCGCCCAAGCAGGCCAAGGTGCTGTCCAAGCCGTTCCATCTGAAGGACCTGGTGTCCGAGGTCGATCGCCTGATCGCCGCCTGACGGGCGAGGGCAGGCCGGCCGGACGTTTTTTTGCCCGCCTTCCCGCTTGCCAGCGCGCACGGGGATGATTAGAAGCCTCCCCCTTACCCGCAGCCGGGCACGCGACATGGCGTTTCCGGTTGCCGAGATCGGGCGGTTAGCTCAGCGGGAGAGCACTACGTTGACATCGTAGGGGTCACTGGTTCAATCCCAGTACCGCCCACCATTTCCTCCGGATTACAGCGCTTTTTTCGTCTTCCCGGCGCGTGCCGTCCGAATGCGGGCGAGCAGCGGGACGAGGGCGTGGTCGACCACCAGCGCCGCCGCAAAGCCGACCGCCAGGCCGACCACCGCCGAGGCCGCCGCCGTCACCACCCAGACGATGACGCCCTCGAGCGCCGGCAGGGCCGCTCCGGCGGCGAGCGCGACGTCATGAATGGCGTGTTCCGGCCCGGGAAGCCCCAGCCCCGCGAGACCGTGGATCAGGATGCCGCCGCCCACCCACAGCATCGCGATGGTGCCGATCAGGCCCAGTGAGTTGAGAAAGGCGGGCATGCCGCGCACCACGCTGCGCCCCACGGCCCGCAGCAGGCCGCTGCGGCTGCGCGCCAGGGCCGCGCCCATGTCGTCGGCGCGCACGATCAGCGCCACCACGCCGTAGACCAGCACGGTCATGCCGATGCCGACGATTCCCAGCACCACCGCCTGCATCCAGGTCGGCTGGTCCGCCACCGTCGCCAGCGAAATCGCCATGATCTCGGCCGACAGGATGATGTCGGTGCGGATGGCGTTGCTCACCTTGGCGGCCTCGACCTCGTCGGCGCTCAGCAGCGCCATGCCTTCGGCCTCGTGCCCGCTGTGATCGACATGCGGCACGATGAGGTCGCGCACCTTGTGCCAGCCCTCAAGGCTCAGAAAAGCGCCGCCGAGCATCAGCAGCGGGGTGATCGCCCAGGGCGCCAGGAACGAGAGGATCAGGGCGCCGGGCAGCAGAAGGATGAACTTGTTCCTCAGCGATCCCAGCGCGATCTTGCCGATGATGGGCAGCTCGCGGTCGGCGGTGAACCCGACCACATAGCGCGGCGTCACGGCGGTATCGTCGATGACGATCCCGGCGGCCTTGCCGCCGGCCTTCACGGCCTGGGCGGCGGCGTCGTCGAGCGACGCGGCCGCAACCTTGGCGAGCGCCGCGATATCGTCGAGCAGCGCGAGAAGACCGGAGCTCATGAATCGTCCCTTGGGATAAGCCGCGCACTCTAGGCGGTCGCGCCGCCACTCTCCCATACCCTTTCGGTACGGCAGCTTCGACGGAAATGCTGCGACATTCGCGCGCGGCCGGGGCCTTGGGGCCGCTCTCGCCCCAATCCCGCCCCATTCGCAGTGCGGCCTGCGTCATGCAGAGATGCGAATGCCCCCGCCTTCGGGGCTTGCGCGCGGAACTCCTGGCCTGCGGCCAAGAGCCCCGCGACAAGCAGGCGGCAGGCGCACTAGTGTCCGCACGGATCGACTCGTTTTACGGACAGGCCCGTCGCGGCGGGCCTGCATGCGTACCCAGGGGGAAACCTATGAAGCGTCTTGGCTTTGTGCTGGCCGTCATCGCGGCGCTGGCAGGCGGCTATTTCATCGGCGGCAAATACGGATTGGGCGGCGGCGGCGCACAGCAGGCGTCCTCGACCCCGTCCCCCGCCGCGGGCAGCGAGGCCCCGACCGTCGATCCCGCCGCGCCCACCCCGGCCGCCGGCACGCCGGTGGAGCCCGCCAAGGCGCGCGAACCCTATGTCGCCCCCAAGGATGTCGATTTCGCCTTCCGCCGGCTCGAGATCGACACCAGCAAGGATCAGCCCGAGGCCTGCCTCGTCTTCACCCGCGAAATGAAGACCGACGGCTCGGTGCGCTATGAGGACTATCTCGCCTTCGACCCCGAGGCGCAGATCGCCGTCCGCGCGACGACCGACCGCCTCTGCGTCGCCGGCCTCTCCTATGCCGAGACCTACACGCTCACCCTGCGCGCCGGCCTGCCTTCGGCGACGGGCGAAAAGCTGGCCGAGGACGAACAGGTCCGCGTCGAGCTGAAGGACCAGCCCGCCACCGTCGCGTTCGGCGCGGGCTTCATCCTGCCGCGCGAAAGCGCCGAGGGCGTGCCGATCACCACCGTCAACGTCGACACCGTCATGGTGCGGGTCGTGCGCGTCGGCGACCGTCTGCTCTCGCAGCTGCAGGACTACGTGCTCGATCAGCGCGAGGTCTACGACTACTACGCCGACCAGTTCGCCAACGAACAGGGCGCGCCGGTCTGGGAAGGCGAGATGACCGTCGCCAACGTCAAGAACCAGGCCGTCACCACCACCTTCGCGATCTCCGATGCGCTGCCCAAGATGAAGCCGGGCGTCTATCTGGTGCTCGCCAAGGACAAGGCCCGCGAAGGCAAGCCCGACGACTGGGACCCGGAAGCGGGCCAGTGGATCATCAACACCGACATCGCGCTGACCAGCTTCAAGGCCTATGACGGCCTCACCGTGTTCGCGCGTTCCTTCGCGACCGCCGCGCCGACGGCCGGCGTCAAGCTGCAGCTCGTCGCGGTCAATAACGAGATCCTCGCCGAAGCCACCACCGACGCCGACGGCAAGGCCGTGTTCGACGGCGGGCTGCTGCGCGGCGCGGGCGGCAACGTGCCGGCCGTTGTGATGGCCTATGACGGCTCGAAAGACGACTTCGCCTATATCGACCTGCGCCGCTCGGCCTTCGATCTCTCGGATCGCGGCGTCGACGGACGCGCGGCGGCCGGCGACATCGACGGCTTCGTCTATCTCGACCGCGGCATCTACCGCCCCGGCGAGACGGTGCAGCTCACCGCGCTGCTGCGCGACCGCGGCGCCCAGGCCATCGCCAACGCGCCGGTCACCGTCGTCGTCACCAAGCCCGACGGCCAGGAATTCCGCCGCTACACGACCAGCGAACTGAAAGCCGGCGGCGTCTATCAGCCCTTCACGCTCTCGGCCTCCGCCCCGCGCGGCCGCTGGAGCGCGGCGGTCTATACCGATCCCAACGGCGCGCCGGTGGGCTCGATCTCGTTCGACGTGCAGGATTTCGTCCCGCAGAAGCTGAAGGTGACGCTGGCCGCGACCCAGACCGCCATCGACCCGGCGCAGCCCGTCTCGGTCGATGTCGAAAGCCGCTTCCTCTATGGCGCGCCGTCGGCGGGCCTCGGCGGCGAGGGCACGCTGACCCTGCGCCGCGCCGTCACGCCGTTCCCGAAATTCGAACAGTATGCGTTCGGTTCGGCGGACGAGAGCTTTGACCCCCAGCAGATCAATCTGGAAGTCGGCACCACCGACGCGGAAGGCAAGACGACCGCCACCGCCTCGCTCGCCGACATCGATCTCAGCCAGACGACGCTGCCGCTGGAAGCCGCCATCGACGTGCAGATCTACGAGCCGGGCGGCCGCACCACCGGCGAACAGATCACGCTGCCGGTGACGACCAAGCCGGTCGCCATCGGCGTGCGCGGCAATTTCGACTACGACACCGTCGCCGAGAATTCCGACGCCGGTTTCGAGATCGTCGGCGTCAACGACAAGGGTGAGCCGATCGCGATCCCCGGCGCGACCTACGAGTTCGTGCGCGAGATCGTCGATTACCGCTGGTATCAGGCCGACGGCGAGTGGCGCTACGACCGCATCGTGCGCGACCGCATTCTCTCGGGCGGCAAGGTCGACATCGCCGCCGATACGCCGGCCAAGCTTTCGGCCCGCGTCGAATGGGGCAGCTATCGCCTGACCGTGTCGGACCCCAAGACGGGCGCGCGCACCTCCTACCGCTTCTGGGCGGGCTGGGGCGCCAGCGCGTCGGACCGTCCCGACCGCCTCAACGTCGCCAGCGACAAGCCCGGCTACAAGGCGGGCGAGACGGCGACCATCACCGTGCGCTCGGCGGTCGACGGCAAGGGCCTGCTCGTGGTCGCCAATGACCGCGTGCTGGAGACCCGCCTCGTCGACATCAAGGCTTCGGGCACCACCATTCCGCTGGATGTGAAGGCGGAATGGGGCTCGGGCGCCTATGCCATGGTCACGCTCTATCGCCCGCTCGATGCGGCGACCAAGGGCTCGCCCCGCGCCATCGGCCTCGTCCACCTGCCCATCGACCAGAGCGCCAACACGCTCGGCGTCGAGATCGGGACGGTCGAGAAGACGCTGCCGCGCACCCAGCTGGTGGTTCCGGTCAACGTCGCCAACGTCAAGGGCCAGGCCTTCGTGACCGTCGCGGCGATCGATGAGGGCGTCCTGCAGCTCACCGATTTCGCGACGCCCGATCCGGTCAAGTATTTCTACGGCAAGCGCCGGCTCGGCATCGACATGCGCGACGATTACGGCCGCCTGATCGAAACCACCCGCTATCAGGTGGGCGCGCTGCGCACCGGCGGCGACGGCTTCGGCGGCCGCGGCCTCGCGGTGGTGCCGCAGAAGGTCGTCGCGCTGTTCAGCGGTCCGGTCGAAGTCGTCGACGGCAAGGCCAGCGTCACGCTCGACATCCCCGACTTCAACGGCGAGCTGCGCGTGATGGCGGTGGTGTGGTCGACCAATGCGGTCGGCTTCGCCTCCAAGCCCGTCACCGTGCGCGATCCCGTCGTCGCCGAGCTGGTCCTGCCGCGCTTCCTGGCGCCCGGAGACACCGCCGAAGTCGGCTTCAACCTGCACAATGTCGATGGCGCGGCCGGCGCCTACACCGCCGAGATTTCGGCGGCCGAGCCGGTGATCATCGACTCCGCGTCGGCTAAGGTCGAGCGCACGCTGGCCGTCGGCGAGCGTCAGCTCATCCCGGTCAAGCTCAGCGCCAACGGCGCCGGCATCGCGACGATCCGTCTCGCGATCTCCGGCCCCAACGGCTTCAAGGTCGACCGCGTCTGGCCGATCGAGATCCGGGCGCCTCAGCTCCCCACCTCGATCGACGATGTGGCCGAGATGAAGGCCGGCGAAAGCTATGCGCTGCCCGCCGCCGTGCTGGCGCCCTTCGTGCCCGGATCGGCGACCGTCTCGGTCACGCTGTCCGGCGCCAAGGGCTTCGACAATGTCGCGGGCATGATCAAATGGCTCGACCGCTACCCCTATGGCTGCCTCGAACAGACGACGAGCCGCGCGCTGCCGCTCGTCTATCTGAACGATCTGGCCAAGGCCGCGGGGCTCGAAGGCGACAAGGATGTCGGCGCCCGCGTGCAGGAAGCCATCGATCGGGTGCTCGACATGCAGCGTCCCGACGGCGGCTTCGGCATGTGGTCGTCGTCCTATGACGACGACGCCGACAAGTTCCTCCAGGTCTACGCCACCGACTTCCTGATGCAGGCCAAGGCCAAGGGTTATGTCGTGCCGGAAGAAGGTCTGAACCGCGCGCTGCGTTACACGCGCCAGACCGCGACCGACACGAACAACTCCGACAACGCCCGCGCCTACGCGTTCTACGTGCTGGCGCGCGGCGGTCAGGGTCAGCCGGGCGATCTGCGCTACTTCGCCGATAATGGCGGCTCGAACTCCTCGTCGGCCCTGGCTCAGGGCCTGCTGGGCGGCGCGCTGTTCCAGGCGGGCGACCGCAGCCGCGGCACGGCCGCCTTCACCAAGGCGCGCGAGATCGCGATGGCGTTCGATCTCGATACCTGGACGTACGACTATTACGGCACGCCGCTGCGCGACCTCGCCGGCCTCACCGCCGTCGCGGCCGACAGCGACGAGGCTGCGCTGGTCGCGCCGCTGATCGACAAGGCGAACACCATCAACACCGACCTCAACTGGACGACCACCCAGGAGAAGTCGTGGATGCTGCTCGCCCAGTGGCGTCTGCTCAACAACGCAGCGCCGCTGAAGGTGGAAGCCACGGGCGCGACGGCGGCCGAGGCTTCGGGCCAGGTCGTCGTCAGCCCCGCCCTCAACGAGCTGGCGGCCGGCGTCACGGTGAAGAACGCGGGCGACAAGGCGATCTGGCGCACGGTCTCGGCGACCGGCGTGCCGGCGAGCCCGCTGCCCGCCGCCAATGAAGGCGTCAATGTGAGCAAGGCCTACTACAATCTCGACGGGTCGCCGGCCAATCTCGGCGCCCTGAAGCAGAACGACCAGGTCGTCGTTGTGATCGAAGGCACGATGAACGACCGCTCGTACCGTCAGATGGCGATCACCGATCTCCTTCCGGCGGGCTTCGAGATCGAAGGCCCGGTGAAGGTCGGCGAAGAGGGCCAGAGCGTCTATCCCTGGCTCGACAAGCTGTCCTACGCCAACATCCAGGAAGCGCGCGACGACCGCTATGTCGCGGCCTTCCGCGTCGGCTACTCCTATCGCATGTCGCCCGAGGAAGAGGCGCGCGCGCCGCTGCCGTCCTTCCGCTTCGCCTACATTGCGCGCGCCACGGTGCCGGGCACGTTCGCCCAGCCCGCCGTCCTCGTTGAGGACATGTACGCGCCCAAGGTGATCGGCCGCACCGCGATGGGGTCCGTCACGATCGCGGCGCAGTAACGCCGCAATCGGCCGGTAGGCATCGCAGCCATGTCATCCGGTCACGACACCAGCAGCGCCGCTCCTCCCGAAAACGGGGAGGGGCGGCGTTCCTTTCTGGGCCGCCGCTTCCGCCGGCTGAAGATGTTCGGCCTCGGCGCGGCCGCCACGCTTGCGCTGCTCTTTGCGGCCGATGCGATCTTCCCGCCTGATTTCACCCGCGCGCATCAGCGCTCCACCGTCGTGCTGGCCTCCGACGGCACGATGCTGCGCGGCTTCCTGACGCCCGACGACAAATGGCGGCTGCCGGTCACGCTGAAAGACGTCGACCGGCGCTATGTCGAATTGCTGCTGGCCTATGAGGACAGCCGCTTCGGCGATCATGTCGGCGTCGATCTCGTCGCCATCGGCCGTGCGGGCTGGCAGGCGATCTCGAACATGGGCGTCGTCTCCGGCGCATCGACGCTGACCATGCAGGTCGCGCGCATGCTCGAACCGATCCCGCGCACGCTCGGCGGCAAGCTGGTCCAGGCGGCGCGCGCGCTGCAGATCGAGCGGCGGCTCAGCAAGGACGAGATTCTCGACACCTATCTCACGCTCGCGCCGTTCGGCGGCAATATCGAGGGCGTGCGCGCCGCCAGCCTCGCCTATTTCGGCAAGGAGCCCAAGCGGCTGACGCTCAGCGAGATCGCGATGCTGGTCGCGCTGCCGCAATCGCCGGAGCGCAACCGCCCGGACCGCTTCCCGATGCGCGCCAAGGCCTCGCGCGACAAGGTGCTGCGCATCCTGGCCGAAAAGGGCGCGGTCTCGTGGCAGGACGCGAACGAGGCGATGAGCGATCCGGTGCCGACCGCCCGTCTCAAGCTGCCGTTCAGCGCCCCCCATCTCGCCGAGGAAGCCCGGCGCGAGCGGCCCGATACCGCGGAAGTGCGCACCACCATCGACGCGCGCATCCAGACCGCGCTGGAGCGCCTTCTCGACGAACAGCGCCGCACGCTGGGCGAAGGCGACATGGCCGTCGTGGTCATCGAGAACGCATCGATGAAGACGATCGCCTATGCCGGCTCCACCGATTTCTGGGGCGAGAAGGGCCAGATCGATCTCGCCCGCAGCGCCCGCTCGCCGGGCTCGGCGCTCAAGCCGTTCATCTACGGCATCGCGTTCGACGATCTGCTGCTGCATCCCGAAACGCTGATCGACGACAAGCCGATCAGCTTCGGCGCCTATGCGCCGCGCAATTTCGACCGCGGCTTTCAGGGCACGGTCAGCGTGCGCGACGCGCTGCATATGTCGCTCAACGTGCCCGCCGTGGCGGTGCTCGACCGCATCGGGCCGGTGCGCCTTTCTTCGGTGATGCAGCAGGGCGGGGCGAAGCTCTCGTGGTCGACCAAGCTGGCCGGCCCGTCGCTGCCCATGGCGCTCGGCGGCGTCGGCATCACGCTGGAAGACCTCACCATGCTCTATGCCGGCATCGCCAATGGCGGCGTGGCGCGCCCGCTGGTGCGCTATGCCGATCAGGGGCCGGGCGAGCCGCATCGTCTCTTCGGGCCGGTCGCGGCCTGGTATCTCTACGACATCCTGCGCGGGTCGCCGCTGCCCGACGGCTGGGCGATGGGCCGCGGCATCGACCGCGGGCGCGAGGTCGCCTTCAAGACCGGCACGTCCTATGGCTTCCGCGACGCGTGGACCGTCGGCTGGTCGGCCCGTTACACGGTGGGCGTCTGGTCCGGCCGCGCCGACGGCTCCACCCGCCCCGGCGAAATGGGCCGCAACGCCGCCGCGCCCGTCATGCTGCGCGTCTTCGAACTGCTCCCGGCCGAACATGGCGGCCTGCCTCCGCCCGAAGGCGTCATCGTCGCGCCCAATGCGGAACATCTGCCCCCGGCGCTTCAGCGCTTCTCGCCGCGCCGCATGGTCGCCGGGCTCGCCCGCGCCGTGCCGCCGCCGGTCATCGCCTTCCCGCCCGACGGCGCTGTGGTGGAGCTGAACGACGCCGACCCGGCGCTCATCCTGCGCGCCGATGGCGGCGCCAAGCCGCTGCGCTGGGTCGTCGACGGCACGCCCCTTCCGGCCGCACCCGGCTGGGGCCAGACCGAGTGGACGCCCACCGGCGAAGGCTTCAGCCGCGTCACGGTCATCGACGCGGAAGGCCGCAGCGCCACCTCCAATATCCGCCTCAAACGCCAGATGTGACGGCGCCGCTTTACCAAGCGGCACGACATATTTGGTGTCCGCCGCCGCGGCGTAGAGGCGTGACACTCTGCAGGCGCGCTGTTATCCCGGGCGCAACACAAGAATAACGCGCCATGTCCGATCAGCCCCCCTCCGTGCCTGAACCTGCTGTCTCGCGGTCCTCTTTGCTGCGCCGCGCCTTCACGCCGGTCGGCGGCGGCGAGCCGGGCGACGGGCCGTCGACGCCGCTGCAGCGCAAGCGCGCCTTCCAGATCCTGTTCCTCAGCCTCATCTGTCTGGGCGTCGGGCAGTCGGGCATGTTCGCCATCCTGCCGCCGGTCTCGCGCGAGCTGGGGCTGACCGAGTTCCAGACCGGCGCGATCTTCGCGATCTCCGCGACGATCTGGGTGTTCTCGTCGGCGTTCTGGGGCGCGCGGTCCGACCGCCAGGGCCGCCGGCCGATGATCGTGCTCGGCCTCTCGGCTTTCTCCATCTCGATGTTCGCGTTCGCCTCGTCGGTCGAGATCGGGCTGATGGGCCTGCTGCCCATCGCCGTCGTCTATCCGATGATGATCGCCTCGCGCTCGATCTACGGCATTTTCGGCTCGGCCGGGTTCCCCGCGGCGCAGGGCTATATCGCCGACCGCACCAGCCCGTCGGAACGCACCAACGCCGTCGCCACGCTGAACGCCGCGTTCGGCCTCGGCACCACCGCCGGCCCCGGCATCATCGCGGCGCTGGCGGTGATGGGCACCATCGCGCCGCTCTACTTCGTCGCGGCGGTGGGCGCGGTGTCGGCCTTCTCGATCTGGCGCTTCCTGCCCGAACGTACCGCGCCGGTGATGCACCAGCGCGACAAGTCGTCAAAGCTCTCCTGGCGCGACGGGCGCATCCTGCCCTTCCTTATCTTCGGCGTCCTGCTGGGCACGGCGGGTTCGTTCCCGATCCAGGTGATCGCCTATTTCTTCATGGACGTGCTCAAGCTCGAAACGAACGAGGCGATCCAGCTTTCGGGCGTCGGCCTGATGGCCTCGTCCATGGCGGCGCTTTTCGCCCAGCTCGTTATCGTCCAGCGCATGCAGCTCACCGCCGGCCAGCTCGTCCAGTGGGGCATCGGCATCGGCTTTGCTTCGTATGTGCTGTTCGTGGTCGGCGAGACCTACGGCCTCATCGTCTTCGCGCTGTTGCTGTCGGGCCTTGGGTTCGGGCTTATCCGCCCCGGCTATGCCGCCGCCGCCTCGCTTGCGGTCGGCAAGGAACAGCAGGGCGCGGCGGCGGGCCTCACCGGCGGCGCGACGGCGTCGGGCTTCATCTTCGCCCCGCTGATCGGCAACTCGCTCTACGCCTACGATCCGCACTACCCGTTCTATCTGGGCGGCTTCATGATGATCGTGATGGCGATCTATGTGGCGCTGACGCCGCGGCTGCGCACGCTGGAAGGCCAGCCGCAGGATAACGCCGAAACCAACGTGCCCAAGGTCTAGAGCCCTTCGGCGGCGTGCCATTTGGCGCGCAGCTCCAGCTTGGCGGGAACGCTGAGGCGCCCCGCCAGCTTGTTGCAGAGCGCATCGGCGAGGCGAAGATTCTCCATCGCGTTCGATCCGCCATGGCTGCGCGGCAGCAGGTGTTCGATGGTCATGGTCAGCGGATTCTTCCGCGTCCGTCCGCAATAGAAGCAGACCGCGCCGTCGCGGCGGGCGAGGGCGCGCTTCTCCGCATCGCGGTTCTTCGGCACTAGTCGGCCAGCACCTTCTTCAACAGCGCGCAGGACGGAAACCCGTCCGCCACCATGCCCTTGGCCAGCTGATAGGAACGGATCGCCGCGCGCGTCCCCTTGCCGATATCGCCGTCGGGCTCGGCGTCGGTGTGGCCCAGCTCCTTCAGCTTCTTCTGCAGCGCATAGGCCTGCGCGCGCGTGATGTCGGGCTCGTCCTCGGGCCAGGGCGTCTGCAGGCCCGGACGCCCCGCGATGGCGTTCGACCAGAGTGCGATGGCCAGCGCATAGGATTGCGAAGGGTTGTAATCGACGAAGCGGTCGAAATTGGGCAGCGTGATCACTGTCGGGCCACGCATGCCGCCCGGCGCGAACACGGCGGCCGGCGTATCCAGCGTCACGCCGCGCAGCTCGGTCACCGCGCCGCCGCTTTTCAGCGTAATGCCCCGGATCTGCCAGGCGCCCAGCGTCTTCTTGATCGTCAGATCGCCGTCCTCGAAGGCGAAGCCGGCCGGCGGCTGCACCTCGGCGATCCAGGCCTGACCGCGTTTCCACGGCGTCTTCGCGTTGCGCTGCTTGAGGTAATTCGCCTTCGACGCGAACGCGTCGGGCAGCGAATCCCACAGATCGATCACCCCGTCGCCATCGCCGTCGACGGCATATTGCTCATAGGCCTCGGGCATGAACTGCGCGTGGCCCACGGCGCCCGCCCAGCTGCCGACCATCTTCTTTTTCGAAAACCCATAGCGCTGCATCAGCCGCATCGCGGCCAGCAGATTGTTCTCATAGAAATCGCGCCGCCCGCCTTCATAGGCCAGCGCCGCCATCGCCTGGAAGATGTCGTCCTTGCCCTTGTTGCGGCCATAGTCGGTCTCGACGCCCCAGAACGTGACCAGCACTTCGGGCGGAATGCCGGTTTCGTCTTCGATACGGGCCAGGATCGCGGCGTTCTTCTTCAGCTCCGCCTTGCCGGTGGCGAGCCGCTCGGCGCTCGGGCGGTTCTTGAGGTATCCCCAGATGCGCTGCGTGCGTTCGTTGGCGTTCTGCGCGCGCTCGATGGTCTTGGGCGTGAATTTCACGCCCGCCATCGCTTCATCGAAGATCTTCGCCGGGATGCCGGCGGCGCGCGCCTTGGCGCGAAAGCCGTCCAGCCAGTCCTTGAAGCCGGCATTGGTCAATGCCGAGCCGTCGGCGGCGCGCGCCGGCGGCGGATCGGGCACCTTCACCGCGCAGATGTCGGCGGCGTTCGCCGCGCCGGCCAGCAGCGCGGCGGCGAGAAGCGCCAGCGCCCTCACGACACGCCTCCGCGCAGCCGCGCCAGCAGGCTCTGCGTGGGATAGCCGTCGGCGGGCAGGCCGACGCTCAGCTGATAGGCGCGCACGGCCTTGCGCGTCTTGTCGCCATAGCGCCCGTCCACCGACACGTCATAGCCAAGCCCCGCCAGCGCGCCCTGCAGCGTCTTCAGATCGGATGCCGTCATGCCCTGCAGGTCCGACGGCCAGGCCGCGCGCCAGTCGCCGCCGCCCTTCAGGCGGTTGGCCAGATGGCTGACCGCGATCGCGTAGGACTGCGAAGGGTTGTAGTCCAGAAAGCGGCGATAATTGGGGAAGGCGATCATGGGGATGCCGCGCCAGCCGCCGGGCAGCAGCACCGAGATCTGCGCATCCGCGCCCACCAGTCCGCTCAGGCGGCGCCCGTCGGCGGTGGTCACGCCCATCGCGTCCCACTCGGCCGCCGTCATGGTGATGTCGGGGCCGGCATATTCCCAGCGGAAATTGGACGGCAGCCGACCCTCCGCCAGCCAGGGCTCGCCCTTCCGCCAGCCATGCGCCAGCAGATAATTGGCGCAGGAATAGAACGCATCGGCCAGCGAGCCGCGCAGGTCGCGCTCGCCGTCGCCGTCGCCGTCGACGCCCAGTTTGAGGATGTTGGAGGGCATGAACTGCACCTGCCCCAGCGCACCGGCATACGAGCCGGTCAGCTCGGCGCGCGTCGCAAGGCCCTCCTGCAGCAGGGTCAGCGCCGCGAACATCTCGTCCTCGAAATACGAGCGGCGGCGGCCCTCATAGGCCAGCGAGGCCAGCGCCTCCACGACATAGAAATTGCCCAGCACATTGCCGTAGCTGGTCTCGTTGCCCCAGATGCCGGCGATCGCGGTGGGATCGACGCCCGTGTCGCGGCCCACCTTGTCCAGCAGGGCGGCGTTCGCGGCGACGGCGGCGCGGCCGCGCGACACCATCGAGGCGTCGATGCGGGCGAGATAGCTTGAGATGCGGCCCATGCCGCCGCCGCCGGGCGTCGAAAGCTCGATCGACTTGCGGTTGAGCGTCACGCCCTCCATGGCGCTGTCCCAGGTCGCTTCGGAAATGCCGCGCGCGGGCGCGAAATTGCGCATCTTCTCCATATAGCTGCGGAAGCCCGCCTCGGTCGGCACCGCGACCTGCTGGCTGGCGACGTTCGATCCGGTCGACGGGCCGGGCGCGGGCGCCATGGTCATCGGCGGCGGGGGCGGCGGGGCCGGCGGCGGGGCGACCACGGCGGCGTCGCGCGAGCTGGCGCAGGCCGCGAGCAGGAGAATGAGGGGCAGGGCGATCAGGCGCATCGGGCTTCCTAACGTCGTCCGGTCAAAGGTTCTCCGGCGATCAGCGTCACCAGATGCACCAGCATCAGAATCACCACGATCATGGCGAAAAGCTGGATCATGCCATGATTGACCATGCGGGGCCGCATGGGGTCAGGCTCGCGGATCGACACCTGACGCGACCACAGGAACACCGCCGCCGCCGCCAACAGGATGCCGCCTGTCGCCCACCATCCCAGTTCGATCACCCGCTTATCCCTAACGATTCGTGTATCGGGCCGTTTATGGCCTGTTCCGGCCGGAAAATGGCGCGAAAACGTGCGAATTGACTTCCCCGCCCGGCCCCGCTACACGCTGCGCCCTTCGCAAGACATCCGGGCTCCAGGGGCCCGCAAACATCAGAGGGCTGGCCCCATGAAAGTCCGTAACTCGCTCAAGACGCTGAAGACGCGCGACAAGAACTGCAAGCTCGTTCGCCGCCGCGGCAAGGTCTACATCATCAACAAGAAGAACCCGCGCTTCAAAGCCCGCCAGGGCTAAGCCGCACGCCGCTTTGGCGGCGGCGTCCGGGTCTCTACAATGGCGGCATGTTTGCCGCCATTGTGATTCATGCATCTTCCCGCACCTGACATTTCGATCATTTCCCGCCGCGCCGAAATCGTGGACGGGCTCAGGGCCATTCTGCCCGATCATGTGATCGCCGACGATGTCAGCCTGGGCGTCTATGACTGCGACGCGCTGACCGCGATCCGGCAAAAGCCGCTGGCCGCCGTGCTGCCCGGCACGGCGGAAGAGATCGCGGCGGTCCTGCGCTTCTGCCGCGACAATCAGGTCAACATCGTGCCGCGCGGCGCGGGCACCTCGCTCAGCGGCGGCTCGACCCCGCTGGCCGACGGCATCCTGCTCGTCACCGCGCGGCTCAACCGGATTCTCGAGATCGACTACGACAATCGCTGCGCCGTGGTGCAGCCGGGCGTCACCAATCTGGCGATCAGCCAGGCGGTCGCGGATCGCGGCTTCTATTACGCGCCCGATCCTTCCAGCCAGCTCGCCTGCTCCATCGGCGGCAACGTGGCGGAGAATTCCGGCGGCATTCACTGCCTGAAATACGGCATCACCACCAACAACCTGCTCGGCGTCGAGCTCGTCACCATCGACGGCGAGATCGTGCGCATCGGCGGCAAGGGCGGGGCGATGTCGGGCTACGATCTGCTGGGGCTGCTCACCGGCTCGGAAGGCCTGCTCGGCATGGTCACCGAGGTCACGGTGCGCATCCTGCCCAAGCCCCAGGCGGTGCGGGCGCTGCTGGTGGGCTTTCCCTCCATCGAGGCGGCGGGCGCCGCCGTCGCCGACACCATCGCGGCGGGCATCATCCCGGCGGCGATGGAGCTGATGGACAAGATGACCGTCGATGCGGTCGAGGCCTATTGCACGCCGGGCTATCCGGGCGACGCCGAAGGCGTCCTGATCGCCGAGCTCGACGGCACCGCCGCCGAGGTCGATGCGCTGATCTCGCGGGTCCAGGCGATCGCCGTCGCGCGCGGCGCGACATCGTGCCGGGTCAGCCGCGACGAGGCCGAAAGGCTGCGCTTCTGGGCGGGGCGCAAGGCCGCGTTCCCCGCCACCGGCCGCATCGCGCCCGACATGCTCTGCATGGACGGCACCATCCCGCGCCGCGCCTTGCCCCAGGTGCTTCACCGCATCCGCGAGCTGTCGGCGTCATATGCGCTTCCCGTCGCCAATGTCTTCCACGCGGGCGACGGCAATCTGCACCCGCTCATCCTCTACGACGTGATGAAGCCCGGCGATCTGGACAAGGCGGAATCCTTCGGCGCCGACATCCTCAAGCTCTGCGTCGAGGTCGGCGGCGTGCTGACCGGGGAACACGGCGTCGGCGTCGAGAAGCGCGACCTGATGCCCGCCATGTTCGACGAGGAAGACCTGGCGCAGCAGCTTCGCGTCAAATGCGCCTTCGATCCCTCGCACCGGCTCAATCCGGGCAAGGTGTTTCCGGTTCTTCACGCCTGCGCCGAAATGGGCGCGGTCCATGTCCACGCCGGGCAGTTCGCCCATCCGGAGTTGCCCCGTCTATGAGCGTCGTGTGGGTCTATAACGCGCAGGAGGCCGCCGCCGCGGTGCAGGAAGCGCTGGCCGACGGCACGAGCTTCGCGTTGCGCGGCCGCGCGACCAAGACCGCGCTGGGCCGTCCGGTCGTGGCGCACCGCACGCTCGATCTTTCGCGCATCGCAGGGGCCATCCGCTACGAACCCGAAGAGCTGATCCTGACGGTCAAGGCGGGCACGCCCATGACCGATATCGACATGATGCTGCGCGAACATCGCCAGATGCTGCCGTTCGAGCCGCCCGACTGGGGCCATTTCTTCGGCGAAGGCGAGCGGCGGGGCACGCTGGGCGGCGCGCTCGGCGCCGATCTCTGCGGCCCCCGCGCCTTCAAGGCGGGCCGCGCCCGCGACGCGCTGCTCGGCTTCACCGCCGTCAACGGCTTCGGCGAGGCCTACAAGGCCGGCGGGCGGGTGGTGAAAAACGTCACCGGCTACGATCTGCCCAAGCTGATGTGCGGCGCGTTCGGCACGCTGGGGCCGCTGATCGACGTGACGCTCAAGGTGCTGCCCGCGCCGGAACGCGAAGACACGATCATCCTGCGCGGCCTGACCGCGCCGGAAGGTCTGCGGCTGCTGCGCGGCGTGGCGGGCGAACCGCTGGAGGCGACCGGCCTCGCCCATGTCAGCGGCGAGCTTGCGCGCCATCTGGAAGGGGTGCTCGGCGTCGCCGAAGGCCTCACCGCCATCCGCTTCGAAGGCGCGCGCGAGGCGGTCGACGAACGCGTCGCGATCCTGATGGAGCGCCTGCGCCGGGCCGGGGCGCGCCGCCTGGGCGGCGACGTCAGCCACGATCTGTGGCGGCGCATCGGCAATCTCGATCTTCTGGCGCGCGAAAGCGGCATCGTCTGGCGCGTCGTCGCGCCGCCGTTCGCCGCGCCCGCCATCGCCGGCGAAATCGGCCCCAACGCGGCGCAGTATGACTGGGCGGGCGGCCTTCTGTGGCTGGTGCTCGACGACGTGCCGCACGCCCACGCCAATCTGGTGCGCAGCGTCGCCGCCCGGCACGGCGCGCAGGCGACGCTGTTCCGCGCGCCCGAGGCCGCGCGCGCCGCTTTCGGCGTCTTCCAGCCGCTCGACCCGGCGGTCGAACGGCTCAACCGCGAGGTCAAGGCGGCCTTCGACCCCCGCGCCGTGTTCAATCCCGGCCGCATGTATGAAGGCGTCTGACGCGTGCGCACCGGCTTCACGACAGACCAGCTGAAAGATCCGGGCCTCGCCGATGCCGAAAAGGCGATCCGGTCCTGCGTCCATTGCGGCATGTGCAACGCGACCTGTCCCACCTACCAGGTGACGGGCGACGAGCGCGACGGCCCGCGCGGCCGCATCCAGATCATGCAGCAGATGCTCGAACAGGGCGGCAGGCCCAGCGACGTGGCCGTGCGCCATGTCGATCGCTGCCTCTCCTGCCTCTCCTGCCGCACCACCTGTCCGTCGGGCGTCGATTATCCCCGCCTCGTCGATGAAGCGCGGGCCCATATCGCCACGCACTACACCCGCCCGCGCGACGAACGCTGGTTCCGCGCCTTCCTCGCGCGCGTGTTGCCCTATCCCGGGCGTTTCCGCCTGGCGATGCGGATGGCGCCGCTGTCGCGGATGCTGGGCTCGCTGCTGCCCGAACCGTTCCGCCGCACGACCGCGCTCGCGCCCGAGACGCCGCCCGACGGCGAAGCGCCGGCGCCCGGCGTCTATCCGGCCGAAGGCGTGCGCAAGATGCGCGTCGCGATGCTGCGGGGCTGCGTCCAGCGCGTGCTGACGCCCGAGATCGACCGCGCCGCGATCCGTCTGCTGAACCGGCTCGGCGCCGAGGTGGTCGTGCCGGCGTCGTCGGGCTGCTGCGGCGCGCTCAATCATCATCTCGGCCACGAAGGCTCCGCCCGCCGCTTCGCCCGCGCCAATATCCTCGCCTGGTGGAAGGTGCACGAAAACGGCGGCGTCGACCGCATCGTCGTCACGGCTTCCGGCTGCGGGGCGCAGGTCAAGGATTACGACCATCTCCTGCGCGCCGATGCGGGTTACGTCTTCCGCACCAAAAAGCTGACGCCGCTGGTGCGCGACGTGACCGAACTGGTCGAGGAGCTCGGCTATCAGGGCCGCGCCCCCGAACCGCTCACCGTCGCCTATCAGTCCGCTTGTTCGCTCCAGCACGGCCAGCGCCGCGCAGGGCTCGGCGAGCGGGTTCTCGCCGCGGCGGGGTTCACGCTCGCTCCCGTCGCCGAATCCCATCTGTGTTGCGGCTCGGCCGGCCATTACAGCCTGCTGCAGACCGAAATGTCCCAAACCCTGCGGGCCCGCAAGATCGCCAATCTTCAGGCCGGCGCGCCGGCCGTCATCGCGTCCGGCAATATGGGTTGCATGGAGCATCTGCGCCACGTGAGCGAGACGCCCATCGTCCACACGATCGAATTGCTCGACTGGGCCAGCGGCGGCCCCCGGCCTGCGCGTCTTGGCTGATGACAAAGCGGCGAGCCGCGCCGTTTTGCCATGAATTCGCCCCGGCGCTAGTCTAGCCTCATGGCCATGTTCCGCGCCGTTCTCGCCGCCGCCTTCGCGCTCTCGCTGGCGCCCGCTCATGCCGACCAGACCGACAAGCGTCTGGACGAGCTGTTCGCGGCGCTGGCCAAGGCGACGAAGCCGGAGATCGCCGAGCCCATCGAAACCGAGATCTGGAAAATCTGGATCGAGACCGACAGCCCGACGACCGAGCTGCTCTACACACGCGGCGCGGGCATGGTGGAGGCGGGCGATCTCGATCTGGCGCTGGAGCTGCTCGACACGGTCGTCCTGCTCAATCCCGGCTATGCCGAAGGCTGGAACATGCGCGCGACCATTCACGCCATGCGCGACGAATACCCCGCCGCCATCGCCGATACCCGCAAGGCGCTCGAGCTCGAACCCCGCCAGTTCATGGCGCTTCAGGGTCTGGGCGATCTGCTCTCCGCTCTCGGCGACGACAAGGGCGCGCTCAAGGCCTACGAGGCCGCGCTCGCGATCAACCCGTCGATGGAACAGGCCAAACGCCAGGCCGATACCCTGCGCCGCAAGATCGACGGCGACCGGATCTAGTCGCTCATCCGCCCGACCATCGCGACGCGCAGCATGTTGGTCGCGCCGGGCGTGCCCAGCGGCACGCCGCAGATCACGATGATGCGCTGGCCGGCCTTGGCATAGCCCTCGCGCCAGGCGATGCGGCAGGCCTGATCGACCATGCCTTCCAGATCCTTCGCCTCTTCCACCACCACGCAGTGCAGGCCCCATCCGATGGCCAGCCGCCGTGCGGTCTTCAGCACCGGCGAGAGCGCCAGAATCGGCACGTTCGGCCGCTCGCGCGAGGCGCGGATCGCGGTCGCGCCCGAGGCGGTATAGGTCACGATCGCCGCCACCTTGATGTTCTCGGCGATCTGATGGGCGGCGGCGGTGATCGCGTCGGCGGCGGTCGGCTCCGGCTCGGCGCGCTGGGCCTCCACGATGGAGCGATAGAACGCCTCGCTCTCCACCTTCTCGGCCACCTTGTTCATGGTCGCGACGGCCTCCACCGGCCAGGCCCCCGCCGCGCTCTCGGCCGACAGCATCACGGCGTCCGCGCCCTCGAACACGGCGGTCGCGACGTCCGACACTTCCGCGCGCGTCGGCGCGGGCTTGTCGATCATCGATTCCAGCATCTGCGTCGCGACCACCACGGGCTTGCCCGCCTTGCGCGCCGCGCGGTTGATCTCCTTCTGCCGTCCCGGCACGAATTCCAGCGGCAGCTCCACGCCCAGATCGCCGCGCGCGATCATGATGCCGTCGGCGACATCCAGAATGTCGTTCAGCCGCGCCACGGCCTGCGGCTTCTCGATCTTGGCCATCACCCCGGCGCGGCCCATCACCATCTTCTTGGCTTCGGCGACATCCGCCGCCGTCTGCACGAAGGAGAGCGCGATCCAGTCGACATCGGCCTCCACCGCCGCCGACAGATCGGCGCGGTCCTTTTCGGTCATCGCGGGAATGGGCAATTGCGTGTCGGGCACGTTCACGCCCTTGCGGTCCGACAGCTTGCCGCCGATCTCCACCCTGGTCACCGCCTTGTCGGGCGCGGCCTCGGTGACGATCAGGCTGATCCGCCCGTCATCGAGCAACAGCCGGTCGCCCGCCTCCAGCGCCGACAGGATCTCCTTGTGCGGCAGTTGCACGCGGGTCGCGTCGCCCTCCACCGGGTTCAGGTGCAGCGTGAAGCTCTGGCCGGTCTCCAGCATCACCGGGCCGCCGGGGAACGTGCCGATGCGCAGCTTGGGGCCCTGAAGATCGGCGAGAATCCCGATCGGCCGTCCGGTCTCGGCCTCCACGTCGCGCACCATCGCCACCATGGCGCGCAGCGCGTCGTGTTTCGTGTGGCTCATATTGATGCGGAACACGTCGGCGCCCGCGCGGAACAGCGCCTCGATGCGCTCGCGCGAGGCGCTCGCCGGCCCCAGCGTTGCGAGAATCTTGATGTTCCGGTTGCGCCGCATAAGCCCAAATCTACTCGACCAGGATGACGCGCAGATCGTTCACATTCGTGCCCGTGGGTCCAGTGACGATTGTGTCGCCCAGCGCCGCGAAGAAGCCGCCGCTGTCGTTGGCCGCCAGCATCGCGGCGGGGTCCAGCCGCTGCGCCCGCGCCCGGGCCAGCGTCTGCGCATCGATCGCCGCGCCCGCGCCGTCCGGCGCGCCGTCGATCCCGTCGGTGTCGATCGCCAGCGCCGCCACGCCCTCAAGCCCCTCCAGCGCCAGCGCCAGACCCAGCGCATATTCCCGGTTCGGCCCGCCGCGCCCGGGGCCGCCGATGGTGACGGTCAGCTCGCCGCCCGAAAGGATCGCCACCCGCTTGCCCCGCGCCCTCATCTCGCGCACCAGCGCGGCGTGAGCGCGGCCCTCATCGCAGGCTTCGCCTTCCAGCGCATCGCCCAGCACCATGGGGCGATAGCCCGCCGCGTCCGCCGCCTTCGCGGCGGCGGCCAGCATGTCGGCGGGCCTCAACACGATACGGAAATCCACGCGGTCAAAGCACGGATCGCCGGGCTTGGGGGTCTCGCTGGCCGGGTCGTCCAGCACCGCCGCCAGCGTCTCGTCCACCGGAATGCCGCGCCGTTTCAGCATCGCCAGCGCTTCGGCGCTCGTCACCGGATCGGGCGAAACGGGGCCGGAGGCGATCAGGTCCGGCGCGTCGCCCGGCACGTCGCTCACCGCCAGCGCCACGATGGGGCAGGGCCCCGCCGCGCGGGCCAGCCGCCCGCCCTTGATGCGCGACAGGTGCTTGCGCACCGCGTTGATCTCGCTGATCGGCGCGCCGCTGCGCAGCAGCGCTTTCGTGATCTCCCGCTTGGCGTCGAGGTCCAGCGGCCGGCGCGGCGCGGGCCACAGCGCCGATCCGCCGCCCGACAGCAGCACCAGCATCAGATCGTCCGCCCCCATCATCGAGGCACGCACCAGCGTCTCCGCCGCCGCCGCCTGGGCTTCCAGCCCGGGCAGGGGATGCGAGGCTTCGACCAGACGGATGCGGTCCAACTTGCGGCCATAGCCCTGCTGAGTGACGACCAGTCCTTCCAGCGGGCCGTCCCAGGCCGCCTCCACCGCCGCCGCCATCGCGGCGCTCGCCTTGCCCGCGCCGACGACCAGAACCCGCCCGGCGGGCCGCGCGGGCAGGTGGGGCGGCACAGCCGCACCGGCATCGGCGGCGGCGAGGCCGGCCTCCATCACCGCGCGCAGCACGTCGCGGGCGCTCATGCGCCACTCCGCTGATGCGCCGCGCGCGCCGATTGACTAAACACGGCCCATGTCCGCTTCCGGTCTCCCCGCTTTTGAACGTATCCCCGCGCCGCAGCCCGGCGCGCTGATCTTTCTGTGCGACCATGCGTCGAATGCCTTGCCGCCCGCTTATGGCACGCTGGGGCTCCCGGAGGCGGAGTTCAAGCGCCACATCGCGTCGGATATCGGCGCGGCGCCCCTGACGCGCGCGCTGGCGGCCGAATTCGCCGCGCCCGCCCTGCTCGGGGTGTGGTCGCGTCTGCTGATCGACCTCAATCGCGGCCCCGACGATCCGACGCTGGTGATGAAGATCTCGGACGGCGCGCTCGTTCCCGGCAATGCCGCCGCCGATGCGGCCGAAGTGGCGCATCGCCTGTCCGCCTTTCACGCGCCCTATCATGCCGCCATCCAGGCCGAGATCGCGGCGTGCCAGGCCGCCGGTTTCGCGCCGGCGCTCGTCTCGATGCACTCCTTCACGCCGGTCTGGCGCGACGTGCCCCGGCCCTGGCAGATCGGCATTCTGTGGGACCGCGACGACCGCCTCGCGAAGCCGCTCATCGCCGCCTTCGAGGCGGCGGGCCTCGTCACCGGCGACAACCAGCCCTATGACGGCGCGCTGGAAGGTGACACGCTCTGGACCCATGCCACCAGCCGGGGCCTGCCCAACGTGCTGATCGAAGTGCGCCAGGACCTGATCGCCGATGCCGCCGGCGTCGCGAAACTCACGCCCGTCATCGCCGCCGCCCTGCGCACGGCGCTGGCAGGCCTCACCTGAAAGCCTCGGGAGAACCGACCATGGACGACGCCACCAGAACCGCCGCCGAGGCTGCCGCCTTCCGCCGCCTCGTCGCGCATCTGCGCGAGCGCACCGATGTTCAAAACATCGATCTGATGAATCTCGCCGGCTTCTGCCGCAACTGCCTGGGCGACTGGTTTCGCGAGGCGGCGGCCGAAAAGGGCGTAACGCTCAGCAAGGATGAAGGCCGCGAGGCCGTCTACGGCATGCCGGTCGCCGAGTGGAAGGCGAAGTACCAGAAAGAGGCCTCGCCGCAGGCGGCGGCTCAGTTCGCGGCCAGCCATGGCGCGCCGCCCCCTCCGGGCGGCGGCGGCGCGAAGGGCTGGTAGCCGTGAAAAATCCTCGCCTCGCTCTGGCCGGCCTTCTGCTGATCGCTGCCGGCGGCGGTCTCTTCGGTTATTTCTACACCCATCCCGAAGGCGCGCGCGATCCGGCCGAAATGCTGCGCGTGGTCGGACAGGTGGCCGGCGCGATCGCCGGCATCGGCATCGCGCTGATCGCAATGTCCTTCTTCGTCAGGCGGCCGTCGCGGCGCGGCTGACGCCGCCGCCTATTTCTGATTGCAGCCCATCACGCAGACCTGCTGCGCGTCGATGCGTCCGCCGCAGCCGGTGAAGCAGGCGCGGTACTCGGCGGCGCACACATCCGTGCATTCGCTCTCCCACGGGCAGGAATAGCTCGGCACGAAATCGTACTGGCTCTTGTCCACGGGCAGGTTCTGGTCCTGACGCCAGCGCACATAGCGGCGGTATTCGCGATCGGCGATCGCCTGCTTTTCGTTCTCGCAGTCCTGGGTGCGGCGTTTGCAGGTATAGCGGCACCGGCTCTGATCGGCATCGCAGCTCGAGACGCAGGCCTGCCCCCGCGCGCTGGTCGGCGCGCTATAGGTATATTGCGTGTCATAGATCGGTCCGCAGGCCGACAGCAGCACCGTCAGTCCGAACAGAATGGCCAGGCGGCCCAGCAAGCTGCGCATCGAAGATCCCCGTTGATGCCGGCTTTGTGCGGGCGGTTCGTTTCGCCGTCAACATGTTGAAGCGCCGCAGTCTTCCCGTGCTAGCCTTGCCGCAGGCCGGCGCAGCCCGGCGGGAGGGAAACATGGGCCTTTACGATCGCTATCTGCTGCCGCCGCTGCTCAACGCGGCGATGGGGGCCAAGCCCATCGCCTATCAGCGCAGAAAGGTCGTGCCGCAGGCGAGCGGCGATGTGCTCGAGATCGGCATGGGGGCAGGGCACAACCTGCCCTTCTACGACAAGAGCACGGTCACCCGGCTGAGCGGTCTGGAACCGCACCCCAAGCTGCGCGAACGCGCCGCCAGGCGCGCGGCCGAGGCCGGCATCGCGGTCGACTTCACCGACCTCAAGGCGGAGGAGATCGACCTGCCCGACGCCAGCGTCGACACGGTCGTCGTCACCTACACGTTCTGCTCGATTCCCGATGTGCCGCGCGCCCTCACCGGCATCGCGCGGGTGATGAAGCCGGGGGCGACGATGCTCTTCTGCGAACACGGCCTTGCGCCCGACGCCAAGGTCGCGCGCTGGCAGGCGCGCATCGAGCCGGTGTGGAAACGTATCGCCGGCGGCTGCCATCTCTGCCGCCCGATCCCCGACATGCTGAAAGCCGGCGGCTTCCGCGTGGAAGGGCTGGAGACGATGTATCTCCCCGGCACGCCCAAAAGCCTCGGCTACAATTACTGGGGCCGGGCGGTCAGGGCCTGACCTTGCCCGCCACCGCATAAAGGAATATATTCCAAGCTAGGCAGTGGCGGCAAGGAGGAGACCGAAAAAACGACAAACGAATACGCGCCATCGAAAAACGCGAAAACGAGTCGTTGCGGGTGGCTCCGGCCCGGCCACAAGATCTGGAATTGACGGGGAGGGCCTTCGCGAAAAAAGCGACAATCGAAGGCCAACGAATACCGCCGGGCGGGGGCGGGCGCGCTGTTTGCGACGTTCAAAGATGCTTTGTTTCGCGACATCGAAACATAATTTCACAGATCGGTTTGGCCTCAGGCCGCAGCGGGTCTAGTCTGCGCCCAACCAGAATCCGGAAACGCCTCATGTTCTTCACCTTCTTCGACGAGCTTCGCGCCGCCAAGGTGCCGGTCACGCTGAAAGAGTATCTGGCGCTGATGGAGGCCCTGAAGGCCGGCGTCATCAATATGAAGATCGACGAGTTCTACGTGCTCGCGAAGACCGTGCTGGTGAAGGACGAACGCAATCTCGACAAGTTCGACCGCGTCTTCGGCCACGCCTTCAAGGGCCTGGAAAATCTCGACGCCAGCGAGATCGCGCAGATCCCGGAAGAATGGCTGAAGGCCCTCACCGAGAAATTCCTCTCTGAGGAAGAGAAAAAGCAGATCGAGGCGCTCGGCGGCTGGGAAAAGCTGATGGAGGAGCTCCAGAAGCGGCTCGAGGAACAGAAGAAGCGCCACGAGGGCGGCAACAAGATGATCGGCTCGGGCGGCACCTCGCCGTTCGGCAATAACGGCTACAACCCGGAAGGCGTCCGCATCGGCCAGGACAAGGGCCGTCACGGCAAGGCCGTGAAGGTGTGGGACAAGCGCGAATACAAGAATCTCGACGACCAGGTCGAACTCGGCACGCGCAACATCAAGGTGGCGCTGCGGCGCCTGCGCAAATGGGCGCGCACAGGCGCAGAAACCGAACTCGATCTCCCCAACACGATCAAGAACACGGCGAACAAGGGCTATCTCGACGTCACGCTGGTGCCGGAACGCCGCAACACGGTGAAGACGTTGCTGTTCTTCGACATCGGCGGCTCGATGGATAGCTACATCAAGCTCTGCGAGGAGCTGTTCTCGGCGGCGCGCACCGAGTTCAAGCACATGGACTTCTTCTACTTCCACAACTGCCTCTATGAGAGCGTGTGGAAGGACAACAAGCGCCGTCACAACGAGAAGCAGCCGACCTTCGACGTGCTCCACAAATACGGCAACGACTACAAGGTTATCTTCATCGGCGACGCGACGATGAGCCCGTATGAGATCACCTATCCCGGCGGTTCGGGGGAGCACTGGCACGAGGAAGCGGGCGCGGTCTGGCTTGAGCGCGTGAAGAACATCTACCCGCACATGGTCTGGCTGAACCCGGTCGCCGAAAAGCACTGGGAGTACACGCCCTCGATCCAGCTCATCAAACAGCTCATCGGCGACCGCATGTACCCGCTCACCCTCGACGGCCTCGACCGTGCAATGAAGGAACTGAACCGCTGATCAGGTCTCTCTCGCTGGCGGCTGCGATGGTCGCGTCGGTCTCCTTCGCGATCGCCGAGGACGTGGCCCCGCCGCCACCGCCCCCGCCGCCGCCTAGCGTTTCGGTGCAGTCCGACGGGTTTCTGTGGCACAGCCCCAGCAATCTGCGTCTGCCGCGCGAGATCGCCGGCCCGACGCGCACGCATATCGCGACGCTCACCGCTATCACGCCCGACAAGGTCGAGCTGATCTACGGCCCGATCACCGTCACCATCGGGCAGCCCACGGCTGCGGCTGATCCGGTGATAGTGCCGCCGGGCTGGAAGGCCGATCCCGACGCGCCCGCCCTGCCCGGATTGCTCTTCTGGGGCGAGGGGGCCGAGCCGATGACGATCAGCTTTCTGCATGGCGACGGGGCGGCGCCGCAGGACTGGCTGTCGTTCAGCGTGGTCGCGTCGGGCTGGCAGATCGAGATGTCGGCGCTCTACGCGCCCGAGAACCGCGAAACGGTTATTCGTACGGCCGAGGCCGTGTGGGCGCTCCTCGCCTCGGCCAACGCCGAGCCGCCTAGCCCTCCGCCATCGCCTTGAGGCGGCCGATCGTCCGCTTGCGCTCCTCGGCACTCAGCGGCGACGTTGAAAACAGCTCGAAAAAGCAAAGCCCTTCGACCGCCAGCCAGGCCAGCAGGGCACGGTCGGGGTCTTTGTCCTTGGCCTTGATTTCGGCCCAGAGCGCCGCATGCGCCGCCTTGATCGGCTCCAGCAATGTCGGGTTCTCGGCGATGGCGGCCAGCATCGAATGAGAGGCGCGCTGCTCGTCGTCGGCCTGCGCCTCCAGCTTCGCCAGGCGAATCTCCGCAATGCGCGACGCGACGGACCCGGCGCTCGGGGCGCTCAGGGTGCCGACGAAGCGTTCGATCATACCCCTCAGCAGGGCGTCCTTGCTGGGGAAGTTGTAGAGAAGCCCGCCCTTGGACAGGCCCGCCCGCGCCGCCACGGCATCCAGCGTCATCCGGTTGACGCCGGCCTCCCGGACAAGCGCATCGGCGGCATCGAGTATCGCTTCACGCGATCCCCGCCGAGTGGCAGGCGCAGCACACATTCCGGTGACCCACTCCTTGACTAAACCGTCCGGACGGTACAGTTTGCTCGTCAAATAGCAAGCTTTATTCGAGCGCTTCGGGTGCTCGAGGGGATTTCCATGAAAACGAGAACGCGCGGCATCCTGCTCGTCGCCATCGTCGGTGTCGTCAGCGCGCTGCTGATCTTCTGGCACTTCTTCATGCAGGGCATGATCGCCTCGATCATGGCCAGCCAGAAGCGGCCGCCGGTCGCGGTATCAGCCATCGCGGCGACTTCGGGGGCGTGGACGCCCGGCATCGACGCGGTCGGCACCGCCAAGGCGGGGCTCGGCGCGGATGTGGCCGTGGAGGCTCCCGGCGTCGTGAAAGCGATCGCTTTCGTGCCCAACCAGCGGGTCACCAATGGCCAGCTGCTCGTCCAGATCGACGATACGGTCGAGCAGGCCGACATCATCGCGGCCGAAGCCAGTATCAAGCTGGCCCAGTCCGAGGTCGACCGTATCCAGGCGCTCGTGAAGCGCGGGGCTTCGCCGCAGGCGACGCTCGATAACGCCATCGCCACGAGCGAGACCGCGCGCGCGAGCTACGCGAAACTCAAGGCCGTTCTCGACCAGAAGGCGATCGATGCGTCGTTCGACGGCGTGGTCGGCGTGCCGCGCGTCGTGGTCGGGCAGTATGTGACGGTCGGCACCGTCGTGGTGACGCTGCAGGATGTCGACCGCATCCTTGTCGACTTCACGGTGCCGGAGCAGTCTGCGGCGCTGCTGCAGAAGGGCCAGAAGGTCCGGTTCGGCGTCACCGCCGATGCGATGGACTTCACCGGCACGCTGACCGGCTTCGATCCCAAGGTGAACCCGCAGACGCGTCTCGTCTCGGCGCAGGCGTCGATCGATCAGCCCGGCGGCAAAATCCTCCCCGGTCAGTTCGTGCGCGTTCGCGTCCAGTTGCCCGAGGAAACCAATGTCGTGTCGCTGCCCGATACGGCCGTCATCCCCAGCCTCTATGGCGATTATGTCTTCAAGGTCGTGTCCGAGCCGCCGCCGGAGGGCTCTGCGGAAGGAACGCCTGCAACGCAGGTGGTGCATCAGGCCTTCGTCAAGGTCGGCCGCCGCACAGGCGACCGCGTCGAAATCGCCGAAGGCCTGGCGGCCGGTGACCAGGTCGTCGTCTCGGGCCAGAATCGCATCCAGAACGGCGCTGCGGTTCAGATCGTCGACGACGTCGTGCCGTCGAAGCCCAGCAGCAATGGGTCGGCGCAGTGAACTTCTCCGAGCTCTTCATCCGCCGGCCTGTTCTATCGACGGTCGTCAGTCTGCTGATCCTTCTGCTCGGCGCCCAGGGCTTCGTGTCCATGGCGATCCGGCAGTATCCGGAGGTCGAGGAGACGACCATCACGGTGACGACCGCCTATCCGGGCGCAAGCGCCGACCTGATTCAGGGCTTCATCACCGATCCGATCGCCAAGGCGGTCTCTTCGACGGAAAACGTCGACTATGTGTCGGCTTCAAGCCGGCAGGGCGCCAGCGTGGTGTCGGTCCGCATGCGTCTGGGGGCAGACCCCGACGCCGCGCTGACCGAAGTCATCACCAAGACCCAGCAGGTCCGCCGTCAGCTTCCGACCGACGCGGAAGACCCGATCATCGTGAAGGGCACCGGCCAGACCTTTGCGTTGATGTATCTCGCGTTCGCCTCCGATCGCATGACGCCGGCGGAGATCACCGAATTCCTGACCCGCGTGATCCAGCCGCGCATGGCGACCGTTCCGGGCGTCGCGTCGGCCGACATTCTCGGCGGCCAGACATTCGCCATGCGCGTGTGGATCGATCCGCTGATGCTTGCGGCGCGCGGGCTTACCGCAGCCGATGTCTCGACGGCCATCCGCAACTCGAACTTCCTGGCGTCGCCGGGTTCGACGAAGAATGAGCTCGTCGCGGTCGCGGTGCGCACCGACACGACGCTGCAATCGGCCGAAGCGTTCGGCGCCATGCCCGTGTCCGGCTCCGGCGACAACATCGTGCGGCTACGCGACGTGGCGCGGGTCGAGCTGGGCGTGAACAGCGATGACGTGCGCGCCTCATTCGACGGCAATGACGGCGTCTTTGTCGGCATCATGCCGACGCCGGCCGCCAACCCGCTGACCACCGCGGGCATCGTGCGCGACATGCTGCCCGACATCCAGGCGGGTCTGCCCGAAGGCATGAAGGTCACCGTCACCTACGACGCGACGGTCTTCATCGAGGCTTCGATCGAAGGCGTGTTCGAGACCATCGCCGAGGCGGTGATCATCGTGATCGTAGTGATCTATCTGTTTCTCGGCTCGCTGCGATCTGTCGTCATTCCGATCGTCACGATTCCGCTGGCGCTGGTCGGCGTGTGCTTCGTTCTCTACATCCTTGGATACTCGATCAATCTGCTCACCTTGCTGGCGATGGTGCTCGCGATCGGCCTGGTGGTCGATGACGCGATCGTGGTGGTGGAGAACATCCACCGCCACATCCAGGACGGCATGAAGCCGCTCGAGGCCGCTATCCAGGGCATGAAGGAGATCTTCGGCCCCGTCGTCGCGATGACCATCACGCTCGCTGCTGTGTACGCGCCCATCGGCTTCACCACGGGCCTGACGGGCTCGTTGTTCCGGGAGTTCGCGTTTGCGCTGGCAGGTGCGGTGATCATCTCCGGCCTCGTCGCCGTCACCTTGTCGCCCATGATGTCGGCGCGGCTGCTCAGGCCGCATGCGCCGGGCGGCGCCGGGTTCGCAGGACGAGTGGACCGTATCTTCGAGCGCGTTTCGGGCGCCTACGGCCGTGCGCTTTCGGCGGCGCTCGACATGCGCGTCGCGGTCTATGTCGCCGTGGCGATGCTGCTCGGCGTCACCGGCTTCATGTTCCTCAATACCCGCTCCGAGCTGGCTCCCGCCGAGGATCAGGGCGCGTTGTTCACCATCGTCACCGGCCCGCGCTACGCGACCACCGATTACATGGAGTTCTACGTCAAGCAGTTCGGCGAGAAGGTCGGCAAGATTCCCGAGGCCAACTCCACCTTCAACATCGTCGGCGCCGGGCCGGCCGGTCCGGGAGCCACCAACGGCGCCATCGCGCTGTGGCGTTTCGTGACGTGGGGCGAACGCGACCGTTCGGCATCGGAGATCCTGCCCATCGTGCAGGGCGGCCTGTCGAAGGTGACCGGCGTCGAAGCCTTCGTGGTGAACCCGCCCTCGCTGCCCGGCTCGGCCGGCGGTCTGCCGATCCAGTTCGTCATCCGCTCCATCGGTTCGCCGTCTCTGGTCTATGAGGTCGCCGAACAGATCAAGCAGAAGGCGATGCAGTCTGGACAGTTTCTCGTCGTCCAGAACTCGCTCGCCTACGACAAGCCCGAGGCGACGGTTTCCATCGACCGCGAGCGCGCTGCTGCGCTGGGCGTCCCCGTCGCCACCATCGGCACGACGTTGAACGTCATGCTCTCGAACGGCTGGGTCTCGCGCTTCGATCGCGACAGCCGCTCCTACGACATCGTCCCGCAGGCGGATGGCGCCTTCCGCCTCAATCCGGACAGCATGAACGGCTACTATCTCAGGAGCCAGTCCGGCGAGATGGTGCCGATGTCGGCGGTGGTGAAGATCACGTCGCAGGCGGGGCCGGTCGCCATCGAGCAGTTCAATCAGCTGAACTCGGCGACCATCGCCGCCATGCCGATGATCGGCAGCACGACCGACGCCGGCCTTCAGACGCTTCGTGACATCGCTGCGGAAGTGATGCCCGAAGGCTTCTATGAAGACTATGCGGGCGAATCCCGCCTCGCCATCCAGGAGGGCAACTCGCTGGCGATGGCGTTCGGCCTTGCGGTGATCGTGATCTATCTGGTTCTGGCGGCGCAGTTCGAGAGCTTCCGCGACCCGTTGATCATCATGATCGCGGTTCCGCTGTCGATCTTCGGCGCGTTGCTGTTCCTTTATGTCGGACTTGGCACACTCAACATCTACACGCAGGTCGGGCTCATCACGCTGGTGGGTCTCATCACCAAGCACGGCATTCTCATGGTGGAGTTCGCCAACGAACAGCGAGAGAAGCTCGGCCTCAGCAAGCGAGAGGCCATCACCAAGGCGGCCGAGGTGCGGCTGCGGCCCATCCTTATGACTACGGCGGCGATGGTGCTTGGCGTGCTTCCCCTGGTGTTCGCGTCAGGCGCCGGTGCGGCGGCGCGCTACTCGATCGGCCTGGTAATCGCGACCGGCATGTCGATCGGCACGCTGTTCACGCTGTTCGTCGTGCCGAGCTTCTATCTGCTGATCGCCAGCAGCCATGAGGCTGCTCCGCCCGAGCCGGCCCAGGCCCACTAGACGGGCGCGTCGCGGGCGGCAGCTGCATCTGCCGCCCGCATTGAAGCCTGACCCCGAACGCCTTAAACAGGCGTATGGGCTCCTATATCGACAAGGCGCTGGTCGAAGGCGAAACCGTCATCGCGCGGGCGCATTATCACTGGCTGAACTGGGTGATGCCCTGTCTCGCCCTTGTCGTTCCCTGCCTGTTGCAGATTCTCAGCTGGATCTATGTCGGCGCCGATACCCGGTCCTGGCTCAACTACATCACGATCGGCCTCATCATCGCGGGCGGGCTTTATTGCCTCTGGCAAGTGATCCGTATCCGCTCGACCGAAATCGCGGTTACGGACAGACGCTTCATCCACAAGACCGGCTGGATTGGCCGGAATACGGCGGAGATCGAGCTCAGGAGCATCGAAGAGGTCGGCCTCAAGATGACCGTGATGGGCCGGATTTTTGGGTACGGCACGCTGACCATCCGCGGCACGGGCGCCGGCATCGTGGAGTCCAAAGGGCTGGACGATCCCAAGATCTTTCAGAAGGCGATCCAGACCGCGCAGGAGCGGCTGAGGGCTCGACTTGGCCCCGCAATGCCCCGGTCACCCGGTTAACCTTACGGCAAGCCGAATTCCCTACCCTTGACGAAAAAGGGAGAGGGCGCCGGCGACAACGCCCGGCGCAACGCAAGGCATGCCGCAACAAGAAGTGCCGGAACTGGGCGGGCTTATCCGCGAGGCCATCGACGTCCTCTCGGAAGGGTTTGCGATCTTCGATTCGGACCAGCAGCTGATTTTCGCCAACCGCATCTCCCGCCGCGACTTCGGGCGGACTTATGCGGCCATGGCGCGCGGGGCGACGTGGCTGGAGGCGTTGCGCGAAAGCGTGCGGCCTCACATGCCCGGTATCCCGGAGGAAGAGCTGCGCGCCTTCGCTGACGAGATGTCCCGGACATTGCTGGCCGGCAAGCCGATGGATCTGCTGACCGATATGGGCGGCGTGGTGCAGGTCGTCTATCGCCCGATGTCGGGCGGACGGTTCGCGGCCATTTCCGCCGATGTCGGCGCGCTGCGCGAGCGCGAGAAGGAGCTCAAGGTCGCGCGCCGGCGCGCCGAGGCGGCGAGCGAAGCCAAGTCCTCGTTTCTGGCCAATGTCAGCCACGAAATCCGGACCCCTCTTAACGGCATGCTGGGCATGGCGCAGGTGCTGTCCGCTTCCGATCTGGACGCCTCGCAACGCGAGCAGACCGACGCCATTCTCGATTCCGGCAAGACGCTGGTCGCTCTGCTGAACGATGTGCTGGATCTGTCCAAGATCGAGGCGGGCAGGATGGAGATCGCGCCGGTCGATGCCGACCTCTCTCATGTCATGCGCCGGCTCGACAAGCTGTGGCAGCCGGCGGCCGAGGAAAAGGCGATCGATCTGACGCTGGATCTCGCGGCCTCGCTGCCGCCGCGCATGAAGATCGATCCCGTCCGGGTGCGTCAGTGCGTGTCCAACCTCATCTCGAACGCGGTGAAATTCACCGAGTGCGGCGAGGTCAATGTCCATGTGTCGATCCCGCGCAGCGGCCCGAATGCGGGCCTTGTGCAGGTGAAGGTGCGCGACAGCGGCATCGGCATGGATGCCGAGACGCTGGACCGGCTGTTCACGCCCTTCACGCAGGCCGACGGGTCGACGGCGCGCAAGTTCGGCGGCACGGGGCTTGGCCTTTCGATCAGCCGCAAGCTGGCGCGGATGATGGGCGGAGATGTGACGGCGGTCAGCGCCCCCGGTCAGGGCTCGACCTTCACCTTCACCTTCCGGGCCGAAGCGGCGACCCAGCCGGCCGCAGCGCCGGGGCGGCCGCATGCGGCCGATGGCGTCGCGAAGAGCGGGCCGGTCTGCGTTCTGGTGGTCGACGATGTGCCGCTGAACCGCAAGGTCGCCCGACTGTTCCTGGAGCATCAGGGCTGGCAGGCGAGCGAGGCCGTTCATGGCGAGGACGCGCTGGCCCGGCTGGCGGCGGAGAGTTTTGACCTGGTGCTGCTGGACATCCACATGCCGGTCATGGACGGCCCGGAGACGCTGAGGCGCATCCGGGCGAGCGGCGCGGCGTGGGCGGAGGTGCCGGTGATCGCCCTGACCGCCAATGCGATGGCGGGCGACCGCGAGCGCTATGAGGACATGGGCATGGACGGCTATGTGCCCAAGCCCATCGACCAGCGCGAACTCTTCGCCGAAATCGGGCGGGTGCGCGCCGGCCGGGCGTTGCGCGTCGCCTAGCGTTCGCGGCGCGCCAGGAAGGCCAGACGCTCGAACAGGTGCACGTCCTGCTCGTTCTTGAGCAGGGCGCCGTGGAGCGGCGGGATCAGCTTGGTCGGGTCCTTCTCGCGCAGCATCTCGGGCGTGATGTCTTCCACCATCAGCAGCTTCAGCCAGTCGAGCAGCTCCGACGTCGAGGGCTTCTTCTTGAGGCCGGGCACATCGCGCAGCTGATAGAAGGTGTTCAGCGCCTCCGACACGAGCTGCTGCTTGATGTTGGGGAAGTGGACGTCGACGATGGCCTGCATCGTCTCGCGGTCGGGGAACTTGATGTAGTGGAAGAAGCAGCGGCGCAGGAACGCGTCGGGCAGCTCTTTCTCGTTGTTGGATGTGACGATCATGACGGGGCGCACCTTGGCCTTGATCGTCTCGCCGGTCTCGTAGACGAAGAACTCCATGCGATCGAGCTCCTGCAGGAGGTCGTTCGGGAATTCGATATCGGCCTTGTCGATCTCGTCGATCAGAAGCACGGGGCGGGTCGGCGAGGTGAACGCCTCCCACAGCTTGCCCTTTTTGATGTAGTTGGCGACGTCCTTGACCCTCTCGTCGCCCAGCTGGCTGTCGCGCAGGCGCGTGACGGCGTCGTATTCGTAGAGGCCCTGCTGGGCCTTGATGGTCGACTTGATGTGCCAGGTGATGAGCGGGGCGTTCAGGGCCTTGGCGACTTCATAGGCCAGCACGGTCTTGCCGGTGCCGGGTTCGCCCTTGATGAGCAGCGGGCGCTCGAGCGCAATGGCCGCGTTCACCGCGATGGCGAGTTCGCCGGTTGCGACATAGTCCTTGGTGCCTTCGAAGCGCGTGCTCATTCCTGCATTTCCGTATGTTCTGGTGTGTGTGACGGATTGTCATGGACCCTATGGGGCAGGGCACGGGGTTTCAAGCGTGCGAGGTTCCCCTTGCGTCAAGGCGAGGCCGGCGCGGGGTGGGGTTGTTTCAGATATTTTGCACCCCCTCCCCCCTCTCTCTCTCATTCGTTGGCGCATTCGTTTGTCGCGGAAGCGCGAATTGAACGTCGATTTCCGCGCACGCCGTTCACCCCAGCCCCCCGATCCATCCTGGGCCGCCCATTGCGGCCCGTCACGATAGGAATATAGGCACATACCGGGCGCTGGCAAGGGGTGTTGCCGGGCCCTTGGCGGAGGCGCGCGCGGGAACGGACGCCCCGGCGTCTATCCCGCAGCGCAATAAGACCTTGCGGGGCGCGGAAATTATGGCTTTCATCCAACCAGATGACGAGCGAAGACCACGCCCTCCCGCCAGAGTTGGATGACGGCCCGGATGACGAGCAGGCGGGGGGACGCTTCGCCCGGCCGGGCATCGACGAGCCGTTCGACGCCTATGTGATCGATCACACCTATGACGAGTGCTTCCAGCCCAATCGCTGGTCGCGGCCGCATTACGCGCCGCTGCACGAACTGCTGAGCTCGCTGCCCGTCGAGGAGATCCAGCGCCGCCAGCTGGCCTGCGAGCAGAGCTTCCTGCACCAGGGCATCACCTTCACGGTCTATGGCGACAGCAAGGCGACCGAGAAGATCATCCCGACCGACTTGCTGCCCCGCATCATCACCGGCGCGGAATGGGACGCGGTCGAGAAGGGCCTGAAGCAGCGCATCGCGGCGCTGAATCTGTTCCTGAAAGACATCTATCACGACGCCAAGGTCGTGAAGGACGGGATCATCCCCGGCGACCTGGTGTTCGGCGCCAAGCATTTCCGCAAGGAGATGGTGGGCGTGGAGGTGCCGCGCGGCGCCTATGTGAGCGTCTGCGGCACGGATCTCATCCGCGATGAGCAGGGCAATTTCGCGATCCTGGAGGATAACCTGCGCGTGCCGTCGGGCGTCAGCTATATGCTGGCCAACCGCGAGGTGGTGCGGCGGGCCTTCCCGGCGCTGTTCCGCCAGAGCCGCGTGCGCCCGATCGAGCATTATCCGCAATTGCTGCTGGAGACGCTGCGCAGCCTCGCGCCGCCGCATCGCGAGAACCCGCGCATCGTGCTGCTGACGCCGGGCGTCTTCAATTCCGCCTATTACGAACACACCTTCCTCGCCCGCCAGATGGGCATCGAACTGGTGGAGGGGCGCGACCTGCTGGTGCATGACGGCCGCGTCTGCATGCGCACCACCAGCGGGCTGGAGCAGGTAGACGTCATCTATCGCCGCATCGACGACGATTTCGCCGACCCGCTGGTCTTCCGGCCGGATTCGGTGCTGGGCGTGCCGGGCCTGTTCGAGGCCTATGCCAAGGGCAAGGTCGTGGTCGCCAACGCGTTCGGCAACGGCGTGGCGGACGACAAGGCGGTCTATGCCTATGTGCCCAAGCTCATCAAATACTATCTCGGCGAGGATGCGATCCTCAGCAATATCGAGACCTATCTGTGCCGCGAGCCGGCGGCGTTGAGCCACGTGCTGGCCAATCTCGACAAACTGGTGGTGAAGGCGGTGGGCGAGAGCGGCGGCTACGGCATGCTGGTCGGCCCGCACGCGACGCCGGAAGAGCGCGCGGCGTTCGGCGAGATGGTGAAGGCCGACCCCGACAATTACATCGCGCAGCCGACGATCAGCCTGAGCCGCGCGCCGTGCTTCATCGACGGCAAGTTCGAGGCGCGCCACGTGGACCTGCGCCCCTTCATCCTGACGGGCGCCGAAACGCAGATCGTGCCCGGCGGGCTGACGCGCGTGGCGCTGCGCCGCGGCAGCCTGGTGGTCAATTCCAGCCAGGGCGGCGGCTCGAAAGACACCTGGGTGGTGGGCGCGTGACATGCTGAGCCGGGTCGCAGACAGCCTTTACTGGATGGCGCGCTATGCCGAACGCGCCGAGCACGGCGCGCGGCTGCTGCGCGTGCGCCTGGAGGCGATGATCGAACAGGGCGAGCTGGAATCGAGCGAGGGCTGGCGGCGCACGCTCTATGCGCTGGCCGACACCGACCCCGAAGATCCATCGGCCGATCCGCGCGACATCACCTATCGCGTGGCGTTCGAACGCACCAATCCCTCCTCGCTGATCAGCGCCATCGCGGCCGCGCGCGACAACGCGCGCCAGGTGCGCGAGCAGACCAGCTCGGAGATGTGGGAGCAGATCAACCGGCAATATCTGAAGGTGACGACGCTGGACTATGACTGGATCTGGGCCGGCAATCCGGCGCAGACCTTCATCGATATCGGCGACGGCATCTGGATGTTCCAGGGCATCACCAACTCCACGATGCGCCACGGCGAAGGCTTCGATTTCATCGAGCTGGGCACGTATATCGAGCGGGCGCAGCTGGTGGCGCGGTTGCTGGACGTCTATCTGTCGCCGCCGCAGGAGGACGGGCCGAAATTCGCGACGCCCGGCTATTTCGACTGGATCAGCCTGCTCAAGCAGTGCACGGGCTTCGAAGCCTATTGCAAGGTCTACACGGCGCAGATCTCGCCCCGGAAGATCGCCGAGTTCCTGATCTTCGACCCGGAATTCCCGCATTCGATCCGCTTCGCGGTGGACAAGGTGCAGTCGGCGCTGGAGCAGATCGCGCCGGGCGCGCCGCAGACCCGCCGCGCCGCCTGCGCCCGCATGGCCGGCCGTCTGAAAGCCTTTGTCGATTACGGTTCGATGGACGAAGTCGCCGCCGGCGGCATCCAGCCTTTCCTCGCCTCGGTGCTCAAGCAGTGCGAGGCGATCCACGACAGCGTCTACAAGACCTATATCTCGTATGGGCTTGAAGACGTCGTGAAGAGCTAGGCGGCGGTTTCCCGCGCCGCTCAGGCGGCGGCGCGTTCCCCGAGCGCAGCGGCGAGGCGCGGCATCACTTCGGCCCAGTCGCCGAAGGCGGCCGGAGAGAAGACCTTGCTGGCGCGATACCAGGGATAGCGGTCGGTGCCGAGCTGCGGCCAGACGGGGCCGGCGGTGAGGAACCAGACCTCGGTGCCGACCGCGCCCGCGAGGGCGGCGGCGGCGGTGGGCGCGCTGATCACGAGATCGCAGGCGGCCGACAGCGCCGCGGCGCCGTCGAGGTCGTTCTTCAGATCGAGCCCGTCCATCTGGACGATGTCGGCGCCGAACAGCGCTTTGGCGCGCGCGATCTCGGCCTGCGCATCGCCATACTGGAGATTGACGAAGGTGACGCCGGGAACGGCGAGCACGTCTTTCCAGGCGTCGATGGCGGAGAAGTATTTCTGGCGCTGGGCGTTGATGAGCATCGAGCGCCAGCAGATCCCGATCCTGAGGCCCGGATGCCGGGCCAGCGCCGCGCGGAATTCGGACGTGCGCTGAGGATCGGGCGTGAGGAACGCCTTGCCGGGAAAATCGTCGAGCGAGGTGCGCAGATGGGCCAGCGCGCTGCCGAGCGGCATGACGAAGTCGGGCTTGCCGGCCCACGGCACGAGCCGCACGTCCCGGGCGTTGTGCGAGGCGTTGAAATAATTGCCGATCTCGGCGTTCGGCAGCGAACGGGCGAAGAGCGGGATCAGGCGGTCGTCGACTGCGACCTTCAGCCTGCCCGTGGGGCCGATGGCGGCGGCGACATCGGACAGCGTGTTGGCGAACATGATCTCGTCGCCCAGCCCCTGTTCGCCGATGACGAGAACCGTGCGGCCCGCGAGCGCCTCGCCTTTCCACAGCGGCGCGTCGATGCCGTAGAGCGTGGACGCGCGGTGCTGGTGGTGATGGCGGACCTCGTAGCCGGCGAAGCCTTCGGCGAGGCGGCCCATCGCGATGAGGCAGAGCGCCCGGGCGTGGCTTGTCTCGATGCGGTCGCGCGGCTCGGCTTCAAGCGAGAGCGCGTGGTCGTAGGCGTCGAGCGCCTCGTCCAGCGGGCCGGTGTGATGCAGGCCATAGCCCAGATTGTGCCAGGCCCTGGCGAATTTCGGATCGAGCCGCAGCGCCTCGCGGTAGAAGACGGCGGCCTGCGCGAAATCGCTGAGCTCCACCAGGATCGTGCCGAGCGTGTTCCACAGAAGCGGCTGCTCGGGCATGCGCATGATGGCGGTGCGGGCGACCTCGATGGCATCGTCGAAGCGCGAGGTGTCGCGCAGGACGCCCGCGAGATTGTTCCAGCCCATCGGCTGGCCCGGCTCCATCTCGCAATAGACGCGGAAGAACTTCTCGGCGACGGGGTTCAGCCCCATGCGCCAGGCCGCCAGACCCAGATTGAGGTAGAGATCGGTGTCGCCCGGGTCGAGCGCGAGCGCCTGCTCGTACATGGTGATGGCCTTGGCCATCTCGCCGAGATTTTCCAGGCTCAGCGCGAGCATGTGATAGGCCTGGCCGCAGCGGGGATCGGCCTCGGTCGCGTCGACCGAGAGCACGGCCGCCTTGCCGTAATCGTTGCGGCGAAAGGCGTGGATCGCCTTCCTGAGATGCTTGTGACAAAGCCGGCGGGCCGCGTCGGCCACGTCGCGGGCGGAGTCGTGTTCGGCCCGGGCGAGGAACGCGGCTTTCGCGCCTATCCCGGTCGCGTTCGCGCCGTTTTCAGCCCGCTCGGCCGCCATCGATTCATCGCTCCGCTGATCCAGCCGATATGGCGTTCACCTTGGTTAAGGAGTTGTGAACCCCCTCTCTGCGATCCTCGTGAAATCCGCTGCTTCGCGCGTTGAGAGCGCCTTAACCTCGGCGCTTTAGCGTGCCCACCGAAGGACCCGCCATGCCGCTCAAGCTGTCGCTCAAGCCCCACGAGAAATTCGTCGTCAACGGCGCCGTCATGATCAATGGCGACCGCAAGAGCGAGGTGGTGCTGCAGAACAAGGCGTCGATCCTGCGCGAGAAAGACATCCTGCAGCCGAACGACGCGACGACGCCCCTGAAGCGGGTCTATTTTCCGATCCAGATGATGTACCTGGATTCATCGAGCGGCGGCGAGAATGTCGACGTCTATTACGACAGCTTCGCCGAGCGCATGGCCGATTTCATGGGCGTTGTGTCGAACCCCGACGTGCTGGCCGCCTGTGTCGCGATCAGCCGCGACGTGCTGGGCGGCCATTACTACCGCGCGCTGATGACGTGCCGCCGCCTTTTCGAATACGAGCAGGAGCTGTTGAACTATGTCCCTGACGGCGTACCAGTCCACGCTTAAGGCGACCGAGAACCCGCGCGACGTCGAGTACCGGCTGTTCGGCCAGGTGACGCGCGCGCTGCTCGAAGCCCAGCCCCTGCCGCGCACCGATCCCAAGGTGATCGAAGCGCTCGACTGGAACCGTCGCATGTGGTCGACGCTGGCGAGCGATTGCGCCAGCGACGCCAATGCGATGCCGCCGCAGATGCGGGCCGGCATCATTTCGATCTCGATGTTCGTGGCGCGCTATTCCAGCCAGGTCATGGCCGCGTCGGCCGTGCCGGTCGACCCGCTGATCGACATCAACCGCACGATCATGCAGGGCCTCGCCCAGCGCGCGGCGGCCTGATCTCCTAAAATCCCCGACTGACGAAATTTCTCGCGCCGGGCGGCAAGCCTCGCCCGGCGCGATTTGCCGTGCGGCGCTTTCTGCCGCGCCGGCGCGCGGCGCTTCGGGCAGAGCGCCCCTAAGACCCTTGTTTTCAAACGATTTTACGCAGGTTCCGTTGGCACAGGCGTTGCGACCAGCCGGTCAGGCAAAAGCCTTGGCGCCAGAAGGCGCGACCAATCCAGCCAGAACGGACGGAACACAATGCTGAGCGTGAACACCAATATGGGCGCGATGATCGCCCTTCAGAACCTGTCGAAGACCAACCGCGATATGGAAACCACCCAGAACCGCATCAACACGGGCCTCAGCGTGTCGTCCGCCAAGGATAACGGCGGCATCTACGCGATCGCCCAGAACATGCGGGGAGAGGTGGGTGCGCTCAATGCGGTCGGGCAGAGCCTCAACCGGTCCAAGAGCATCGTGGATGTCGCTCTGGCGGCCGGGGAGACGATCTCCGACCTTATCGTGCAGATGAAGGAGAAGGCACTGGCGGCCGCCGACGCGTCGAACGACACGACGGCCCGGCTCGCGCTGAACGAGGACTTCGTGGCGCTGCGCAAGCAGATCGCTTCGATCGTCTCGAACGCTGCGTTCAGCGGCGTGAACATCATCAACAATACGACGACGAAGCTGGAGCCGCTCGCATCGGCCTCGGCCTCGAAGTTGACGGTGCTTGGCGAGAACATGTCGCTGGGCGGCTCGATCATCACGATCACCGCCACCGGGCAGATCACCACCCAGGCCGCCGCCTCGACGATGATGGGCACGATCAATACCTCTCTGACGAACGTGAACCGCGCGCTCGCGCGGCTTGGCACGTCCTCCAAGCGGCTTTCGCTGCAGGAAGAGTTCGTGACCAAGCTTTCCGACAGCCTCAAGGGCGGCATCGGCAATCTCGTCGACGCCGACCTGGCCAAGGAAAGCGCCCAGCTCCAGGCGCTGCAGGTCAAGCAGCAGCTGGGGATACAGGCGCTGTCGATCGCGAACAGTTCGCCGTCGATCATCACGTCGCTGTTCAGGTAATCGAATCGGGTTCGTAAGGATCACCACAGAACCTGGAGGGGCGGCCGCGAGGCCGCCCTTTCTTTCGCGCGATTGCGGCAAGATCTGCCGGGCAGAAACTTCCGACCGGGCATAAGATTCCGCCCCAAGACGGCACACCGGCATTTGCTGCAGGCAGAAAGTGCCGGAAACCCGAATCTCGTCGTGGTTGACGGAAATTAATGCCCACTTGGCACGCCGCCTGCTCTCCCCATCGCCCGAGGCATATCGCCTCACGAGCAGAAAGCTCGTCGTAATTCCAGAATGGGGTGACTTCAGATGGCTCTCGGTGTGAACACCAATGTCGGCGCGATGGTTGCGCTGCAGAACCTTTCCAAGACCAACAAAGAACTCGAAACCGTCCAGGGCCGCATCAACACCGGCCTCAGCGTCGCCAGCGCCAAGGACAACGGCGGCGTCTACGCGATCGCCCAGTCGATGCGCGGCGATGTCGCCTCGCTCGGCGCGGTGGGCACCAGCCTCAGCCGCGCGAAGAGCGTGGTGGACGTGGCGCTCGCGGCCGGCGACTCCATCTCGGACCTTCTGGTCCAGATGAAGGAAAAGGCCGTGGCGGCGTCTGACGCCTCGGTCGACACGACCGCCCGCAACGCGCTGAACGAAGACTTCGTCGCGCTGCGCAAGCAGATCGCCTCGATCGTCTCGACCGCCAACTTCGCCGGCAAGAACCTCATCAGCTCGGGCACCGGCTTCACCGCCATCGCCTCGGCTGACGGCACGCAGAAGATCTCGGTCAACGCCGAGAACCTGTCGCTGGGCGGTTCGATCATCACGATCGCGGCGGCGGGCGTCATCGACACGCAGGCCGCGGCTTCGACCATGCTGGCGACGGTCAACACCTCGCTGACCAACACCAACCGCTCGCTCGCGCGCCTTGGCTCGGTCTCGAAGCGTCTCGACCTGCAGGCCACGTTCAACACGAAAGTGACGGACGCCCTGACGGCCGGTATCGGCAACCTGGTCGACGCCGACCTGTCGGTGGAATCGGCTCGCCTCCAGTCGCTGCAGGTCAAGCAGCAGCTGGGCATCCAGGCGCTGTCGATCGCCAACAGCGCGCCGAGCACCATCCTCGGTCTCTTCCGCTAAATGGGGACAGGCGGCGGACGGGCGAAAGACCCGCCGCCGCCGCCAGTTCTCTTCAGCGGACGGGCTTAGCCTCTTGGGGAGGTCGAGCACATGGTCGATGCAACATCAGGCATAGCCGCGCTTCCTGCGGCCCCGGCAGATCCGGTTCGTCCCGTGCAGCGTCAGTCGCTGCAGCAGCAGGGCAAGCCCGACAATGCTGCGCCGCAGCGCGTCCTCGAGACCGTCGAAGCGGCCATGCGGCAGGTCACGCCCGCCGTGATGGGGCAGAACGAACGCCTGTCGATCTCACGCGACGAGGCGACGGGCACCTTTATCTATCGCAGCATCGACCGGGAGTCGGGCGAAGTCGTCCGGCAATGGCCCGTCGAGTCGATGCTTCAGTTCAAGGCCTATCTGCGCCACGCCGAAGGCGTGCTGATCGACAGCAAGGTCTGACGCAAGTTTCCGAGTGCCTTCACGCTCGACTGGCCCGGCCGGCAACGGCCGGGCCTTTTCTTTGCGCCACCCGGCAAATTTGTCCCCCGGGCGGCGCAGGCTGCCGCGTGCGCCGTTCCGCGTCCCGTGACCCCTGCGACTAATATCCATGTAAATCAGTGACTTAGTCGGCCCGGGAAACTGGCCCGGGCTTTGCGGAGAGGGGCGTGAATGACAGGCGCGGGATGCGCGCCAGTGCGATGCGGAGAATCCAGATGACGTTGTCGGTCAACACCAATGTTGCGGCGATGATCGCCCTTCAGAACCTGAACGGCACGACGCGCGATCTGGAAGTGACGCAGAACCGGGTCTCCACAGGCCTGAAAGTGACCGGCGCGAAAGACAACGCCGCCGTCTACGCCATCGCGCAGGGCATGCGGGCCGATATCGGCGCCTTCTCGGCGGTCTCGTCCAGCCTCAACCGCGCCAAATCGATCACCGATGTGGCGCTGGCGGCGGGCGAGACGATCTCCGACCTTCTGGTGCAGATGAAGGAGAAGGTGATCGCGGCGAACGATGCGTCGATCGACACCGTCGCCCGTCAGGCGCTCAACGAGGACTTCAAGTCTCTCCGCGCGCAGATCTCGACGATCGTGCAGAACGCCAAGTTCGACGGCGCGAACCTGATCAACGGCTCGCTGACGTCGGGCCTGGAAATGCTGGCCGACGCCGACGCCACCTC
>JAKOQZ010000181.1 GCA_029778105.1 Pseudomonadota bacterium
AGCAGCCAGGGCAGGGTGACCAGCGCCACGATGGCGAACCGCACGGCCGCAAAGAACAGCGGCGGCACGCCCCAATGCCCGATCACGATCTTCGACAGCACGTTCGAATAGCCCCACACGAGGCAGACCAGAACGAGGATCAGGAAATCCCGAAGACGCATGGGGTGGGGCCGCCAATGACGAGGTGCGGGCGAAGTAGCCTACGACGCTGCGTATGGCACGGAGGAATTGTGGATCGAACAGTGAATTCAGTTGAACAATCCGTCATTCTTACAAGCGAGTGGCCGACTTCCGGCCACTTGCAGCAGGGCGACCATCGATTGAAGCTCGAATTTCAGGAGGACGCGGCGGCTTATGAGGGCCCCACTCAGAAAGCCCGTATATGGACAGAGGGCTGGGTGGCGCAGAACCTGTTTTGTCCAAACTGCGGTGCGGCGAGCCTAGGCAAACTCAAGAACAACGTCCCAGCAGCGGATTTTCGATGCGAGGGATGTGCTGAGCAGTTTGAGCTGAAAAGCAAGAACGGAGGCTTTGGGACGCGTGTCGTTGACGGCGCGTTCAAGACCATGCGCGAGCGGGTTCTGGCCAACGATAACCCGAATCTCTTGCTTCTCAGCTATGATCTGTCGACCAAAGACGTTCGAGGGCTGCAGATCGTTCCACGGCACTTCTTCACTTTAGAAACTCTGGAATCGCGAAAGCCGCTTTCGGCGTCAGCTCGGCGGGCAGGATGGATCGGCTGCAACATTCTACTTGGGAAGATACCCGAAGCAGGTCGCATCCATGTGATCCGAGACCGGGCCGCGGTGCCTAAGGCGCACGTTCTCGATCTTTGGCGCAAAACCCTGTTTCTCCGCGAACAGGCTCCAGCAGCACGTGGCTGGCTCATTGATGTGATGATGTGCGTGGAGCAGCTTGGACGCCCGAACTTCTCATTGGACGAGGTTTATGAATTTGTGCCGCATCTCCAGTCGATCTACCCGGAGAACAGGCACGTTCGTGAGAAAGTCCGTCAGCAACTTCAAGTGCTTCGGGACAATGGTTACTTGGAGTTTGAAGCGCGGGGTCGTTATCGGCTGACGCGGAGCGCCTAATCGCTCAATCGCGCCACATTGACTCCCCCGCCCAATCCCGGCACGTCCCGGGCATGACCGTTCATCTGCACCACGGCGATCTGCCCGCCGGCCTCAACCTTGGCCCCGTCGTCGCCATCGACACCGAAACGCTGGGCCTCAAGCCCCAGCGCGACCGGCTCTGCCTGATCCAGCTTTCGGCCGGCGACGGCGATGCGCATCTGGTGAAATTCGCCAATCGCGACGATTACGCTGCGCCCAACCTCAAGGCGCTGCTGGCCGACCCCAAGGTCACCAAGCTCTTCCACTATGCCCGCTTCGACGTGGCGGTGCTGAAGGCCTATCTCGGCGTCGATGTCGCGCCGCTCTGGTGCACCAAGATCGCCTCAAAGCTCGCCCGCACCTATACCGACCGCCACGGCCTGAAGGATCTGGTGCGCGAACTTCTGGGCGTCGATCTCTCCAAGGCCTCGCAGTCGTCCGACTGGGCCGCGACGACGCTGTCGAAAGACCAGCTCGATTACGCCGCCTCCGACGTGCTGCATCTGCACAAGCTGAAAGCGACGCTGGAGATGATGCTGGCGCGCGAAGGGCGCATGCATCTGGCCGAGGCGGCGTTCAAATTCCTTCCCACCCGCGCCGCGCTCGATCTGCTCGGCTGGGGCGAGGACGACATCTTTGCCCATTGACCGGCCTGCGGCCCTGCGGCCGCCCGGCGCGCCGGCCTGGGCGCTCTGGGCCCTGCTGGCGCTCGCCATCGCCCTGCTGGTGATCGCCTGGACCTTTCCGCTGCTCACCGTCACGGTCACCGCGCGGCTGCCGGCCTATATTCCCGAACCGTTCCAGAGCTTCACGATCCTGGACGAGACGCGCAGCGTCATCACCATGGTCAAGCGGCTGGTCGAGACGAACTACATCGTCATCGCCGTGATGCTGGTGGTTTTCGGCGTGATGCTGCCGGTGGTGAAGAATATCGGCGTCGCCTTCGTGCTGGCTGCGGCGCCCGGCTCGCGCGCCGCCCGTGCCGCCCGCGTGCTTCAGTTCATCGGGCGTTTCGCGATGGTCGACATCTTCGCCATCTCGATCATCGTCTCGGTGATGGCGGCCGGCACCATAGGTCAGGGCGATAATCCCGGCCCGGCGGCGGTGGAAACCGTCACCACGCTGCAATCGGGCTTTTACCTTTTCATCGCTTATGTGCTCGTCAGTTTCGCGATCGATGTGCTGCTCGCCATCCGTCACCGGGTGACCGGGGCGTAGCGGCGCGCCGCCTTGATATCGGCTCAATTGCCGGATGAATGGGGCCAGCGGCCCCCCGGCCGACAATCCTGAGGGAGATTTCCACCCATGCGCATGTTCAAACGCACCGCCTCCGCGCTCGCGCTCAGCCTCGCCTTGGCCGGCGGCGCGGCGGTGACGCTCACCGTTCAGGCCCCTGTCGCCGCGGCGCAGGACATGTCGACGCCCGACGGCAAGCTGCGCGTCATCCTCGAGATGCAGGGCTATCCGCCGGGCGTCCTCAACTGGGCCAGCGTCGAGGAAGAGGGGTCCGATCTCGTCGCCAAGGGCGTCTATGCCGACGTCAAAAGCTACAAGCTGGGCTTCGACACCATTCCGCTCGGCGATATGCGCGTTTCGGGCGTGCGGGTGGAGCAGGACAAATACGTCACCGCCTTCAAGGCCGAATTCACCGGCATCACGGTCAACTTGGCCGAGCTGATGACGACGGGCCAGAAGATGGGCCAGTCGGGCGGCATGGCGGCCCAGGCCGGCATGGGTTTCGCGATGATCGCCGGCTACATCCAGGGCCTCGGCTATACCGAGCTCAAGATCGCCGCCACCGTCGCCACCGATGTCGATCTCGGCTCGGGCGCGCTGGTTCAGGATTTCAGCGTCGATGTGGCCGACGCCTTCGATCTCGACGTGAATATCGGCATGACCGGCGTTTCGGCGGCCTATCTCGACTGGGCCAAGACCAACGCGCTCAAGCTCTATCTCGACCGCTCGCCCGAGGCCGTGGCCGAGATCCAGAAGCAGATGTCCGATCCCAACGGCCCGCTCGCGGGCATCGGCTTCAAGCGCTACGCGCTCGCCTTCGACGATCAGGGCCTGATGCCCAAGCTTGAGCCGCAGCTGGCGCAGATGCGCCCGATGATGCTCGGCACCAACCCCGACGGCACGCCCAAGACCGAGATGTCGGACGACGATCTCAAGGCCGCCGCGACCCAGATGGCGGCCGGCGGCCCGCTGCCGCCCGAAAAGCTGCTGCCGGTCGTCAGCGCGATCTATCACTTCGTGATGAAGCCCGACGTCATCAAGCTGGCGGTCAATCTCGACCCGGCGCTGACGATGCAGGAGATGCAGTCGATGCAGAACATGACCGGCCAGCCCGGCATCGACTGGGCCAGCCGCGTCACCTTCGAGGCGTCGAACTGAGCGAAAGCGGCGGTTTTCCGCCCTTTGGGCGGCGGCTGCCGGCACGCGGCGGGGGCGGGGACGCCCCGCCATGGACCTGAGGGGCCGGGAGGCTTATCTCCCGGTTCACCCCCTTGAGAGACTGACCCCATGTCCGCCGATCCCACTCCGCCAGCGGCTTCCAGAGACGGCGATCTCGCCGTCGCCCGCCGCGTGCTGGGCATCGAGGCGGCGGCGCTCACCGCACTGGGGGCGGCGCTCGACGCCAGCTTCGACCGCGCGGTCGATGTGCTCATCGCCGCCAAGGGCCGGGTCATCGTCTCCGGCATGGGCAAAAGCGGCCATGTCGGGGCCAAGATCGCGGCGACCTTCGCCTCCACCGGCACGCCCGCCCAGTTTGTCCACCCGGCCGAGGCCAGCCATGGCGATCTCGGCATGATCGGCGCGGGCGATGTGGTGCTGATGCTGTCGAACTCCGGCGAGACGCGCGAGCTCGCCGACATGATCCTGCACACGCGGCGGCGCGGCATTCCGCTCATCGGCATCGCCTC
>JAKOQZ010000182.1 GCA_029778105.1 Pseudomonadota bacterium
GGCTCGCTGGCCAAATGGTGGAACGCCCGTCAGGCGCGCACGCCGGCCTTCATCCAGTCGCAGTTCTCCTCGCTCTATCAGGACATCGAAAGCGCCCGCGAACAGGGCTTCCGCCTGGTGGTGATCGACACCCCGCCGGCGGTGACGCGGGCGATCAGCGAAGTGGTCGCGCATGCCGACCTGGTGGTGGTGCCCACGCGCCCGAGCCCGCACGATCTGCGCGCCGTCGGCCCGACCGTCGACATCATCGAAGGGCGCAAGAAGCAGATGGTGTTCGCGCTGAACGCCGCCACGGCGCGCGCCAAGATCACCATGGAGGCCGCGATCGCGCTGTCGCAGCACGGCACCGTCGCGCCGGTGACGATCCACAACCGTCTGGATTTCGCGGCCTCGATGATCGACGGCCGCACCGTGATGGAGATCGATCCGATGGCGAAGTCGTCGATCGAGATCGGCGATCTGTGGCGCTATCTGGCGGAACGTCTGGCGCGGCTGGAGCCGCCGCAGACGACCGGCATGGACCAGCCGCGCTTCGGGCTGCGGCCGGTGACGACATTCGGCCGGGCGGGATCGGCGTTCGGGCGTCGGGCATTCGCGTAAGGGTCGAGGGGGCCTAGATGTCGTATCGTTTTGCGTCTCTCTCGTCCGGGTTGCTGGCGCGCAAGGGCGCGGCCCAGCCGGCGATGGCGAGCCACGCGGGAGGCAATCCGCGCTTCTTCAACGAGGAGCCGCTGGAGCTGACGCCGGCGGCGCCCGCGCCGCAGCCGCCCGTGGCGCCGCCGCAGGCCGCAGCGCCGCAGCCGCCGGCCGCCGCCGTCCAGCCTTCGTTTCCGCCGACCGCGAAACTCGCGCGGGCCGGCTTTTCATTCGAATCCGCGCCGCCGCCCCCTCCGGCCTCCCCCCGGCCCGAGGCGTTCAAGTCCCCACTTCCCCCTCGCGGGACTGAACAGGGCGGCGGTTGCGGTCAACCTGCGGCGGCGTGCTCGGTGGCGAACGCGTCGAACGCCGATCCGTCGCGCCGCTTCCATGTGTCGGTGCGTCTGAAGCAGAGCCACTTCGTGCGCCTGAAGATCGCCTCGGCGCAGCTGAGGAAGCCGAGCCAGGACATCATCGGCGATGCGCTGACGGCCTATTTCCGCACGCTGGACCCGAACGTGTTCGGCGACTGCGCCTGCGCCGCCGAGTAGGCGGAAGGGCAGATAATCCGCCTACGGATCATCTGGCGCGCGAAAGAGTCGTCCGCGCTGGATCGAATCGGATGCGAAACAAAAAAGTGCATTGAATCAATGCGTTAGGCGCATTTCGCGCTTGTCGCCCCGCGCAAATCACCCCATGGTTAACAGCATGTGAAGAGCGCTGGGGAGCGCCGTTGCATCGGGACAGAGCGGTTGGGGGCTCCGCACGACATGGGTTCAATCCAAGGCACTTTGCAGACCGACGCGATGCTGGGCGACCAGCGCGAGGTCTACGAATACTGGCTGAACCAGCGGGGCGCCGCCGCGATGCCGTCGCGGTGCGGCTTCCGCCCCTCGGGCATCGTCCGCCGCCTGCCGATGGTGAGCCTGGTGGAAGTGCTGAACGATCCGCGGCGCTATCGTTTCCGTCTGGCGGGAACGGGCCTGCGTGATGTGTTCGGCGAGGAGCTGACCGGGCGGTGCCTGGCCGATATCGGCTTTGGCGAGCAGATGGATTTCTGGCGCGACGTCTATGACAGCGTGGCGCAGAGCGGCGAACCGGCGCAGGGCTATACTAAGCTGGCCTGGCGCAACAAGCCGACCATGATCCAGGCATGGCTGCGCCTGCCGCTGGCCGGCCCGGACGGCGAGGTCTCGACCATTCTGGGCTATGACCGTTTCCTGCCGATGGAGCGCATGGTCGCACGTCCGCGCGCCGCGGCGCCGCTGCGCGAACTGGCGGCGGCGGTCTGAACATTCCGCAATTCCGGGTATAGGAAAAAACGCCCAAATCCTCTTGCGCGCGCCATATAGGATGATTATCTTATATCCGGCGAGATCGGCAGGAGCGTGGTATGGCGTTGTGCGGCAGGGAAATCGAACGGGAGGCGCGGCGCGTGCTGCGCTGCATGGACGGGCGGGCGCTGGAGCGGCGCGGCGGCGTGTTCGTCGCGGTGCGGCGCGCCGGCGGGAAGGCGGCGCTGAAGGTGACGCCGGCGGCGCTGGAGGCTTTCGCGGCGCGCGGCTGGGTGACGGCGACGGAGGAAGGCTGGCGGCTGACCCGGGAGGGACGCGCCTTCGCGGCGCGCGCCGAAGCGGCGGTCGACCCGTTCCGCGCGCAGCATGGCGAGGTGATCGATCTGGGCGGCGGACTGCGCCAGGAGCGGGCCGGATCGGCGCTGGAGGCGCTGGCGCGGCTGAAGGACGAGCGCGGCCGCCCCTATCTCGGCGCGCTGGAGCGTGAGGCCGCAGCGCGGCTGGAGGCCGATTTCGAGCAGGCCCATTTCCGCCCGCGCCTGACGCTGGATATCGAGGCGCCGCCGCGGCGCGCGGTGTCCGATGGTGCGGCGGCGCAGACGCTGTCGGCCTCGGCGCTGGATGCGCGCCGCCGGGTGATGGATGCGCTGGAGGCGGCGGGTCCGGGGCTGAAGGACATGCTGTTCGAGACGGTGTGCCTGTCGCACGGGCTGGGCGACGCGGAACAGGCGCTGGGCTGGCCGCAACGCGCGGGCAAGGCGGTGGTGCGGCTGGGGCTGCAGCGTCTGGCCGAACATTACGGGCTGGCGAGCGGCCGCCGCCGGCCGGGCCGGATCGAGGCGTGGATGGAGGCGGTGGCGGGCGGCGCGCCTTAAGGCTTCAAGCCGTTCTTGTCGTAGAAGGCGGCGATCTCGGCGTCGAGTGCGGTCGCGGCGGCGAGATCGGCCTGGCCCTCGGCGGTCTGGCCGAGACGGATGCGGGCGATGCCGCGTCCGTAGAGCGAGCTGGGCAGCTTGGCGTCCTTGACGAGCGCGGCGTCGAAATCGGCGAGGGCGGCGGTGAAGTCGCCACGCTTGAGATGGACGAAGCCGCGCGAGTCGAGATTGATCTCGTTGGCGGTGATCGCGATGGACGCTTCGCAGTCCTTCAGCGCCTCGTCGAGCCGGCCTATTTCGGCGAGCAGGTAGCAGCGGTTGTTGAGAGCCCCGGAATTTTCGGGCTCGGCCTTGACGATGCGGTCGTAATAGCCGAGCGCGGCGTCGACCTGGCCGTCCTTATAGGTCAGCTCGGCGAGCCCGGAGAGGGCGGGCACGAATTCGGAATCGAGCGTGAGCGCCTGGGCCAGATCGGCCTTGGCGAGCGTCGTGTTCTCGAGCGCGATATGGATGCCGGCGCGCGCGACATAGGATTGCGGCTTGTCGGGCGCGATCGCGACGCCCGCGTCCGCGCTGGCGAGCGCTTCGGCGGTGCGGCCAAGCTGGGCGAGCGCCGCCGCGCGGCCGAAATAGGCGTCGGGCATTTCCGGCGCCAGACGGATGGCCGTTTCGAAATCGACCAGGGCGCGGGCGGCACCTTCCTTCTCGTAGCAGGAGCCGCGATAGAAATAGGTCTGGGCCTGGGTGTCGCCGAGCGCCAGGGCACGGTCGAAATCGGGCTGGGCCTGGGCGCAATCCTGAAGCTGGTAGTGCATCAGCCCGCGCAGCCAGGTGTAGCGGCTGGCGAGCGGATTGATCCGCATCGCTTCGGTGACGGCGGCGAGGGCGCGCACATGTTCGCCGGAATCGAACAGCGCCAGACCGTATTGCGAAAAGGCCGCGGCCAGCGCGTCGCCCTGAAGCTCGCCCCATTCGATGGCCGCCGCGCAGCCCTCGGCGCGCTCCTTGGGAGTCGCGCCTTCCTTGCACTGGCGCAGATCGTCGGCGAACGACGGCGCCGCCGCAGCGGGGGACGCCAGCGCGGCGGCGAACAGGAGGGCGAGGACGAATTTCATCGGCATGGTCCTTTCACCCTAGCAGCCGCGCCGGGCGAGGAGGGAACAACTCTGTCGTGATCGGGGCGCGCCCCGATCAGTGCGTTGTCGCCTGTTCGGCGTCGATCGCGGAGGCGAGCGCATCGAGGCCCGCCACGGCGAGATCCTGCGCGCCGTCGACCGCGTCGAGGCCCGCCATGCAGAGCTTGGGATCGCCCGCGCAGATGCTGGCGACCTGAGCATATGCGTCGGACTGGGTGAGGCTGGCGGCCTGAACCGCCGCGCGCCGCGCGCCGCCGGTCAGGCTGTCGGCGGCTTCATTGCCGGGCATGAAAAAGGCGACGACGCCGATCCAGAACGCAGCGCGAAGAAGGAACACCATGGGATAGACGCACCCTGTGAAATGACAGGGGGCAGGCTAGCCGGGCTCTCCTGAGGTGTGGTGAAATGAACCGCTAAATTTGCTTGTAATTCAAACAAAGTCCGCGACTGATACAGTAGAGATAATCAATGACGGCCAACAACATTATAGTTGTATTCAAAGTATCGACAAATTTAGCGAAAAATTGCCGCGAATTTCGTTCAAATACGAAGTATTTACCTTAGTAAATCGGAAATAAACTTCATTCCGATTCAGCCATCCTTAACGGCAGTGAGGCATTCCTTACCTCCCAAGAAGGTGGGTCAGGCCAGATATGGCGGTTTTCCGGCGGATTTCGGCGATACTCGGCGCGTCACCGCGCCGCGTGCCCGATCGCGGATTCATGCTGGGCCAGCTGATCGGGGCCGGGTCGGGCCTTGCCGCGCTGATCCTCTATACCCTGTTCATCGCCATGCCCGGTTGGGCGGAGACAATCGCCTTTCTCTGGCTGAGCGCCCATGCGGGCTTTGCCCTGATGGCGGCGGACCCGGAGCGCGACGCCGCCGCCAAGGCCGCCGCCACGGCGAGCCTGACGCTTTTCATCGCCTATCTATGCAGTCTGACCGGCGGGCTGACCTCGCCCTTTCTGCCCTGGCTGCTGGTGCTGCCCGCCGACGGCGCGCTGACGCGTCAGCCGCGCATGATCCTGTGGAGCGCCGGAGCGACGGCGTTCGGCATCGTTCTGCTGGCGCTCGCCGCGCCGATGGGCCTGACTGACGCGCCGTTGCTGCCTGCCGCCGAGACGCCGCTGGTGCGGGCGATCGTCGCGCTGGCCGCGGGTGCCTATGCCGGGGCGGCGATCTGGTCGGTCACGCGGGCCGAGCGTCAGGCGCAGGCGAGCGCCCGGCGCGGTGCGCAGGTGTTCCAGGCGGTGACGGAAGGGGCGGGCGATCTGATCCTGCGCATGACGCAGGGCGGCGAGCTGCGCTTCGCTTCGGCGGCGAGCGCCGGACTGCTGGGCCTCGAGCCCGCCGCGCTGGTGGGGCGCAGCGTGTTCGACTTCGTCGTGCCGGGCGACCGCGCGGTGCTGTCGGAGACGCTGCTCGATGCGGCGAGCCTGAAGCGCCCGACCTCGGCCGAAGTGCGGATGATCAAGGCCGGCGGCGGTCTGGCGTGGATGGAATTCCGCTGCGACCCGGTGAGCGACGGCGCCTGGGGCGCGGCGGTGGATATCGTGGCGGTCGGCCGCGACACCTCGGTGCGCCGCGCTTTCGAGGACCAGCTGGCGCGCTCGCGCGATCTGGCCGAGCGGGCCAATTCGTCGAAATCGCAGTTCCTGGCGAATATGAGCCACGAGCTGCGCACGCCGCTGAACGCCATCATCGGCTTCTCGGACGTGATGCGGCAGGAGATGTTCGGGGCGGTGAGCGTGCCGAAGTATAAGGAGTATGCGGGCCTGATCCACGACAGCGGCCGGCATCTGCTGGACCTGATCGGCGACGTGCTGGACATGTCGAAGATCGAGGCGGGCAAGTTTGAGATCAGCCCCGAGCCGATCGACGCCGCCGAGCTGATCGCCAAATGCCTTGAGACCGTGAAGGTGACGGCCGAGCGCAAGAAGGTGAAGCTGACCGCCAATCTGGCCGCCGCGCCGGGGCTGGTGGCCGATCGCCGGGCGCTGAAGCAGATCCTGCTGAACCTGTTGTCCAACGCGATCAAGTTCACGCCGGCCGGTGGCACGGTGGAGATCGCGACCGCCTCGAAAGCCGGATGGTTCTGGCTGGGCGTCGCCGATGACGGCGTCGGCATCGGCGAGGACGACCTCAAGCGCCTGGGCCGCCCGTTCGAGCAGGCGGCGGGCGCCTATACCCGCGAGCACGAGGGCACGGGTCTTGGCCTCAGCCTGGTGCGCTCGTTCGTGGAGCTGCATGGCGGGCGGCTGGAGATCGAGAGCGCGCTGGGCGAGGGCACGACGGTCAGGGCCTTCCTGCCGATGACCCCGCAGCAGGCCTTCGCCGAGGCCGCGCAGTAGGCCTGCCTCACATGACTGTCACGATCTGAAAGATCACGTGATCGGCGGGGCCGGTTTGCGGGGGGCGTAGCCGCATCTCCGCCCCAATTCGTTCATATGCCGTAAATCCACGCCTCCCTAGAGTTAAGGCTTGAAGAAGAAAGCCCCGTTCATGATTCGCCAAGTTGTTTACCTGAGCACCGCCCGTAACCCCGGCTCCTACGAAGACCTGGCGTCGATTCTGGAGACCGCGCGCAGCAAGAACGGCGCGATGGGCGTCACCGGCCTGCTGGCCCATGGCGGAACCCTGTTTCTGCAGATCCTGGAAGGCGCTCCCGAGGCGATCGACGCGCTGATGGCGAAGATTTCCGCCGATGCCCGTCACCGTTCGGTGCGGGTGATCCAGGACGTGATCGTCGACGAGCGCAGCTTCGCCGGCACGACGATGGCCGCCCGCTCGCTGGACCCCGACGCGGCGCATCTTATCGCCGCCCGCGCCCGCAACGGCGTGCTGCCGGCCCTCACCATCGCCGCCGTTCTGGGCGATGCGGGACAGGCGGCGTTCGGCGCCCAGGTGCTGAAAGCGGCCTGAGCCGGCCCGCAGGGTTTAGGCTTCGCTAACCTTGTTGAGCCTACGCTTCGTCCCTGCTTCATCAGGGACGAAGCGCATGATCCGTCAGCTCTGCTATCTCAGCACCGTCAGCGAACCGCTGGATGCGCTGGCGCTTGCGCATCTGGCCGAAAGCGCGCGGCGCTATAACGCCGCGATGCAGCTGACCGGGATGCTGGCCCATGGCGGCGGCTATTTCTTCCAGGTGCTGGAAGGCCCGCGCGACAATGTCTGCGCCGCGTTCGGCCGCATCTGCCGCGACCGGCGTCACCACGACATCCGCCTGCTGCAGGACGACACGGTGGCCGGGCGCGATTTCGCCGGCATGTGCCTGGCGCTGGCCGAGCTGGACGTCTCGCGGCTCGCCGCCCCGGAGCGCATGTTCGACGCCCGCGCGATTCCGGCCCTGGTCGCCTCGCTGAACCACGATCTGCCGGTGGCCGCGCGGGTGCGCGGCGCGTCGATCGCCGCCTAGTCCGGCCCGCCGGCGCGGGCCGTCGCCATCTCGGCGCGGAGCTGGCGGATCTCGGCGAGCAGCGCCGCATTCAGCTCGCGTTCGACTTCCTCGAGCTTGAGCTCTTCTTCCTGCGCCGTCTCCTCCATCGCGTTCACAATGACGCCGATGAAGAGGTTGAGCACCATGAAGGCCGTGATGACGAGGAAGGGAATGAAGAACGCCCAGGCATTGGGGTGAACGTCCATCACCTCGCGGGCGAGATCGGGCCAGCCCTCCAGCGTCATCACCGTGAAGAGGCTGAAGAGGGAGTCGCCCAGCGTGCCGAAATATTGCGGGAAGCTGGGCCCGTAGAGTTTGGTCGCCACGACCGCGCCGATGACGAACAGCATCATCAGCACCAGCACGATCGAGCCCATGCCCGGAAGCGCGCGGATGCCGGCCTCCACCACGCGGCGCAGGCTGGGGATGATCGACACGATCCGCAGCACGCGAAGGATGCGCAGCGCCCGGAGCGCCGACAGCGACTCGGCCGCCGGAACCAGCGAGATGCCCACGATGATGAAGTCGAACCAGTTCCAGCCGCTCTTGAAGAAGCTGAGCCGGTAGAGCGCGAGCTTGGTCAGAAGCTCGACCACGAAGATGCCCAGGCAGACATGATCGACGATGCGCAGGATGTCGAGATAGGGGCCGACCGTCGCCGGCGCCGTCTCCAGCGCCAGCGTGACCGCGTTGATCAGGATGACGCCGATGATGACATTCTGGAAGGCGGCGCTTTCGACGAAGCCGCGCGCCCCGGCAAGGGGGCCCGGCTGCAGCGGCAATTCGCGTTGCTGTGAAGACATGTGGTGGATTCCCGATCAGACTGGCCGCAAGCTATCCGGCGGGAGACCCCCGTCAAAGCGCCGGTTTGCGCGGAGCGGCGCGATTGCATTCCGGGGGCGCGGGCCTTAAGTGCCGGTCGTCCGCCTGCGCGCATAAGGATTCTCCCCACGATGGCGAAGAAGGTTGCCGCCGCCCCGGCGCTGGCCAAGCTCGACAAGGTCGGGCCGAGCGGCCCCAAGCGATTTCCCACCGTCGCGCGGGCGATCGAGGCGTTGAAGCCCGAACTGCCCGTCTATGCGCTGTTTCCCAAGCGCATCTCGCGCGCGGTGAAGACCTTCATGAACGGCTTTCCGGGCCAGACGCTGTATGCGGTGAAGGCCAACCCGGCGCCGCCGCTGCTGGACCTCATCTACAAGGCGGGGCTGCGCCATTTCGACACCGCCTCGCTGCCCGAGGTGAAGCTGATCGCCGACCGCTTCAAGGACGCGACGTGCCACTTCATGGCCCCCATCCGCATCCGCGGGACAGCGGGCGAGGCCTATCGCAAATACGGCGTGCGCTCGTTCGTGATCGACGACGAACGCGAGCTGAAGCGCATCGACGAAGAAACCGGCATCACGCTGCCGTCCGAACGCAAGCAGCTGAAGATCTTCGTGCGCCTCGCCACGCCGGTGGACGGCGCGTTTCTGGAGCTGTCGTCGAAGTTCGGCGTCGACTATGCGGCCGGCGCGGAGCTGCTGAAGAAGGTGGCGGCGGCGGGGTTCACGCCCGCGCTGACCTTCCATGTCGGGTCGCTGTGCATCCGGCCGATGGCCTACCGCCAGGCGCTGGAGATCTGCCGCGACGCGGTGAACGCGGCGGGCGTGGAGCTGCATGGCTTCGACGTGGGCGGCGGCTTCCCCGCGCCCTATCCCGGCGTGCCCGCGCCGCCGATGGACACGTATTTCTATGCCATCCGCGAGGCGCGCAAGACGCTGAAGCTGGCGAAGAACGCGCAGTTCTTCTGCGAGCCGGGCCGGGCGCTGTGCGCGGAAGGCATTTCGGTGATCACCCAGGTGATCCGCCGCCGCGACGACCGGCTGTATATCAATGACGGCGTCTATGGCTCGTTCGACGAGATGACGCTGCCCGACTGGAATATCGACTATCCGCGCCGGGTGTTCATGCGGACGGGCGCCAACAAGGTGGTCGAGGTGGGCGGCCCGCGCCGGCCCTATCGCATCTACGGGCCGACCTGCGACACGCTGGACAAGATGCCCAGGCCCATCCTGCTGCCGCACACGCTGACCGACGACGACTATATCGAGTTCGGCATGGTCGGGGCCTATTCCTGCGCGCTGCGCACGGCCTTCAACGGCTTTTATCCCGACCAGTGGGTCGAGGTTCTGGAAGCCTGAAAATCGCGGGGATCGGCGCGTTAACCACCAGATTCTGCGATCGATCCAAGAGTTTCTTTAGAATCATGACCTAATTGTCGGGGCCGTCGATCTACGCCGAGTCCCCGATCTATGGCCGCCCACAACAACCTCACGCGTCTAGTCGATCTCGCCCGCGAGCCGTCGAGCGAGAAGCGCCGCGAGTTGTTGCGCGAGATGACCGACCTGTTCATGGCCGGTCCGGAAAGCTACTCGGAAAAAGAGAACAACCAGTTCGGCCAGATCCTGGGCACGGTGGCGCGCGAGATGGAGATGGAGGTGCGCCAGAATCTGGCGGCCCGTCTGGCCAACGTGCCCAACGCGCCGCGCAGCCTGATCGTGCAGCTGGCGAGCGACGAGATTTCCGTCGCCGGCCCCGTGCTGGCGCGTTCGAAGGTGCTGCAGGACCATGACCTGATCGCGGTCGCCAAGCTGAAGAGCCAGGACCACCTGCACGCCATCGCCGGCCGCGACCAGGTCTCGTCGGCGGTGTCGGATGCGCTGGTCGAGCGTGGCGACGACAAGGTGCTGGTGCGCCTCGTCTCGAACGCCGGCGCCAAGCTGTCGGAACAGGCGATGGAGACGCTGACCGACAAGGCGCAGACCGTCGAATCCCTGCGCCGCCCGATGGTGACGCGGTCGGACGTGCCGCCGCATCTGCTGAACGAGATGTTCTTCGCGGTTTCCGCCGAACTGAAGCGCGTCATCATGAACCGCATGGCCGGGCTCGATCCGGCGATCATCGACGGCGCGATCCGCCAGACCGAGCGCCGCATGAAGATGCGGGCGGCCGCCCCCGACCCGGAGCAGGCCAAGGCGGACGCCTTCATGGCGCAGCTGGCCAAGTCGGGCCCGGTGACCGAGAACATGCTGGTGAACCTCGCCAAGCAGAAGCGCATCGCCGAAGTCGCCATCGTCTTCGCCAAGCTCGCCGGCCTCGACCTTGCGGCGGCCAAGCGCGTGCTGGCCGATCCCAATCCCGAAGCGCTGGCGATCGCCTCGCGGGCCTGCCGGTTCGACCGCCAGACCTTCTCGACGCTGGCGCTGAGCCGCGCCGACGAGACGCGCTCGCTCTCGGCCGCCTATGAGCTGCTGGAGCTCTATGACAAGGTGCCGGTGGATGCCGCCCAGCGCGTGATGCGCTTCTGGCGCGTGCGCAGCTCGGTCGGCGACGCCCAGGCCGCCTGACGCCTTTCCGGCGCAGGCCGGCAGGTGTAAATACCGCCGCCTCATCCGCAAGCTGGTTTCCGATGCGCCTCATTGGCCGCGTGGCCCCGATCATTCTGGCGTGGGCGGCGTGCTGCGCGGCGCGCGCCGAGATCGTCACGCGTCTGCCGACCGGCGAGAAGGTCGTGGCGCTGACCCTGGATGCCTGCGAGGCCGGGAAGGTGACCCATCTGGACCACGGCGTCGCCGACTGGCTGATCGCCAATGAGGTGCCGTTCACGATCTTCATGGGCGGGCGCTTCGCGCGCGACAATGCCGAAGACGTGGCCAAGCTGGGCGCGCTGCCGTTCGTGGAGATCGAGAACCATACGTGGAGCCACCCCGCCGACATGCGCAAGCTGTCGACGGCGGAGGTGATGCGTCAGGTGCTGTTCGCCGGTCTGGAGATCGGGCTGAAGACCGGCCGGGCGACGCGGTTCTTCCGCTTTCCGGGCGGCAACGCCGACGCGCGCACCATCGCCGCCGTGGAGGCGATGGGCTATCAGGTGGTGCACTGGCGCTGGCCGTCGGGCGATCCGGACAAGAACATTTCGGCCGCGAACCTGGAAAGCTATGCGCTGAGCGCGACCAAGCCCGGCGACGTTCTGATTTTCCACATCAACGGCAATGGCGTGCACACGGCCGAGGCCATTCCCGGAATCGTGGAAGGGCTGAAAGCGAAGGGGTACCGCTTCGTGCTGCTCAGGGATTATCTGCCGCCGCCGGCGGTGCGCTGAGCCATTCGCGGCGGAGGATCGAGAAGACGATGCGGTCGGCGCGCGTGCCGTCCGGCATCTGATAGGCTTCGCGGAAGACGCCTTCCTCGACGAACCCGATCTTGCGGTAGACATGCGCGGCGCGCGCGTTGTGGCGGAGCGTATCGAGCCAGGCGCGCGGGGCGGCGGTTTCGGAGAAGATCCAGTCGAGCGCCGCACGGACCATCGCCGTGCCGAAGCCGCCATCGGTGGTGGCCGACACGACGCGCTTGAGGCAGACGCCGTTGTGGCGATCCTGAAGGCCCGACAGGATGACGAAGCCGCCATCGGCGCCCTCGCGCGCCGCCACGAGCACGGCGTTGGCCGGATCGGCGATGAAGGCGGCGTGGGCTTCCGCGCCGGACTGGCCGACGAGCCGGTCGTAGCCCGGGCCGCGCTCGGCCTGCATCAGGAACGGGATGTCGCCTTGCGTGGCGGGACGGAGCGTGACGGTCATGCGGCGGCCATGATCGGCAGGTCCGCCTCCGAACACAAGATCAGGGCAGGGTGACCTCGATCTCGGCGGAGAAGATCGCCTGGGGATCGCCGTTCTCTGCGATCGTCGCGGCGATCACGGCTTCCTGACGTTCGGCCAGCCCCTCGAACAGCGTTTCGCCCGTGTCCGTCACGATGGAGACGGGGGCGTCGAGATCGAGCATGTCGTCGTTGAGACGCACCAGAACGGTGCGGCCGGACGGGCCGGAGAGGGTGATCGTCTGGCCGTCGCGTTCGGCGACGATCTCGTCGTCCACGGCTGCCTCGCCTGCCGGAACCGCCAGCCAGTAGAAGCGGTCGTGCAGGACACCGGTCTGACGCCAGACGATGCGGGCGGGGAGGGCGTCGCGGGTGAACCCTTCCATCCAGGGCACGGCGATGCGGTCGTCGCCGTCCATCCAGTGGCCCTTGCCTTGGTGGATTTTCGTGAAGTGCACATAGCCGTCCGGGTCGGCCTGCTGGAGCGTGTCGAGCATCGCGCCGTACTGACGGGCGACATTGGCCCGGTCATACGCGTCGTCCAGTTCGCCGACCTGGATGGAGAAGGGCAGGTTGCGGACGCCGGCGAGCGAGATGCCGTTGGGGTGGCCTGCCATCATGGAGGCGGCGGCGAAGCGGTCGGCCATGCGGGGCGCGAGGGCGTAGACGCCGTCGCCGCCGGCCGAATAGCCCATCAGATAGATGCGGTCGGGATCGACCGTGCCCGACGCCACGAGCGCCTGGATGAGGCGCGCGAGCAAGGCATCGACGCCGGCGCCATGCCAGCAATCCCACTGATCGGTGGGGGCGCGGGGCGCGAGATAGATGCCCTCGGCCGGCGCGTAGGTTTCTGCGAGCGCGATCTGGTTCTGCCATTGCTGGTCGTTCGCCTCGGCCGTCGTGCCGCCGCCGCCGTGAAGCGAGATGAAGAGCGGCTGGAGATGGCCGTCTTCCGCAGCGCAGGGCGCGGCGCAGGGCGTCCCGATATGATCGGCGAACTGGACGGTCTTGAAGCGCAGCGTCTGGCTGCCCGCCTGGATGGCCTCATCCGCAAGCTCGCCGGCCGTTTCTTCGGCGAAGGCGGCGGCATCGTCGTTCCATGCCTGCTGCGCGGCGGCTTCGGCGTCTTCCTGCGAGAGACCCGACGCCGAGGCGGGCGCGGCGAGCAGCGCCGCGAGAATGAGGGCGCTGGCCGCGTGGCGCATTTTACCCGCGCTCCTTGGTGGCGGTGAATTTGACGGCGGGATATTTGCCCGCCGTGTAGTTCAGCTCCCACACCGACTTGGCGAGGAAGACCGGCGCGCCGTCGCGGTCTTCGGCCATGTTGCCCTTGTGCGCGTCGGTGAACTTGCGCAGTTCGGCATCGTCGTCGGCCTTCACCCACCGGGCGGTTTCGAACAGCCCGCCTTCGAAGCTGACCTGCAGGCCATATTCCGTGGCGATGCGCTGGGCGAGCACGTCGAGCTGGAGCTGCCCGACGACGCCGACGAACCACTGGCTCCCAAGCTGCGGCTTGAAGACCTGGGTGACGCCTTCCTCCGCGAGGCTTTCCAGAGCGCGCTGGAGATGCTTGGCCTTCAGCGGATCGCCGAGCCGCACGCGGCGGATGATTTCGGGCGCGAAGTTCGGGATGCCGGTGAAGACGATGTCCTCGCCCTCGGTCAGCGTGTCGCCGACCCGCAGCGTGCCGTGATTGGGAATGCCCATCACGTCGCCGGGCCAGGCCTCGTCGACGATCTCGCGATCCGACGCGAAGAAGAGCACGGGGTTGTGCACCGACATGACCTTGCCGGAGCCGGAGGGCTTCAGCTTCATGCCGCGTTTGAAATGCCCGGAGACCATGCGCATGAAGGCGACGCGGTCGCGGTGGTTGGGGTCCATGTTCGCCTGGACCTTGAAGACGAAGCCCGAGACCTTGTCTTCCTCAGGCTCCACCATGCGCTTGTCGGCCTTCAGCGCCTTGGGCGGCGGGGCGTAGGCGCCGAGCGCGCGCAGCACCTGCTCCACGCCGAAATCCTTGAGCGCCGAGCCGAAGAAGACCGGGGTCTGATGACCCTCGCGATAGGATTGCAGATCGAACGGCGTGCAGACGCCGCGGACGAAATCGAGATCTTCCTCAAGCTTGATCTTTTCGCTTTCGCTGAGCGTGCCGCGCAGCGTGTGGCTGTCGAGCGCGATGGGCGTGCCGTGCTCGCCGACCTTGGCGAAAGGCAGGAAGGCGCCGGTTTCCAGATGCGCCGCGCCGCGGAAATTCTGGCCCATGCCGGCCGGCCACATCAGCGGCGTGACGTCGAGCTGAAGCTTGTCGGCGATCTCGTCCAGCGTCTCCATCGGATCGCGGGCTTCGCGGTCCATCTTGTTGACGAAGGTGACGATGGGAATGTCGCGCAGGCGGCAGACCTCGAAGAGCTTGAGCGTCTGGGTCTCGATGCCCTTGGCGGCGTCGATGACCATGACGGCGGAGTCGGCCGCCGTGAGGGTGCGGTAGGTGTCTTCCGAGAAGTCTTCGTGACCGGGCGTATCGAGCAGGTTGAAGGTGTGGCCTTCATACTGGAACGTCATCACCGCCGTGGTGACGGAGATGCCGCGTTCCTGCTCGATCTTCATCCAGTCGGAGCGCGCGCGGCGGCGCTCGCCCTTGGCCTTGACCTCGCCGGCGAGATGGATGGCGCCGCCTTTCAGCAGCAGATGCTCGGTGAGCGTCGTCTTGCCGGCGTCGGGGTGGGAGATGATCGCGAAGGTGCGGCGCTTGGCGGCTTCGCGCGCGGTGGTCTCGGACATTTTCAGGGATCTTTCGGAAAGCGGGCAGGCGTGCGGGCGGGAACAGACGGAAGGTCTGGCCCAGCTACAAGCGGATGGCTGCGAAGGCTTTCATGGGGGCGGGGTATGCGCGGGCGGGGCGGGGAGGTCAATACTCGTCCAGAAACGCCTCGCCCGTGCGGCTTTCCACGGCGACGAGCCAGAGGTCGGCGTCGAATTTGACCTGTTTGTCGATGGCGGCCTGGACGGTGAGGGCGTCGGCCCAGCCGGTGAGCGGGGCGAAGACGAGGGCGCCGGCCGCGTTGCGCTCGCGGCCATAGAGGCGCTGCGTGCCGTCCAGGCGGTCGATGGCGACGAGGATGTCGCCGGCGTCGGGGTCGCCCTTACGGGTGACGAAAGCCGGGCAGTTCGCGCCGTGGCAGCGGCGGACATAGGCCGCGACCCAGAGGGCGGATTTGACGCGGGCCTCGCTCATCGGGCGCGTTCCCCGTGCCAGCGGCGCAGCAGCAGCCATTCGACGAGAGAGAGGATCAGATAGATCGCGATGCCCATCAGCGCGAGGAGGATGAGGGCGGCGAACATCTTGGAGATCTGAAGCCGGTTGCCGGATTCAAGAATGCGCCAGGCGAGCCCGCCGGATGCGCCGGAGGCGGCGGCGAATTCCGCCACCACCGCGCCGATGAGGGCGAGGCCGCCGGCGGTTTTGAGGCCCGCGAGGATGTAGGGCAACGCGGAGGGCAGGAGCAGGCGGCGAAACGTCTGCCAGCGCGAGGCGTTGTAGAGGCGGAAGAGATCGCGGAGGTTCGGATCGGTCGCCTTGAGGCCGGCGGTCGCGTTGGCGAGCACCGGGAAGAAGGCGACGATCCACGCGAGGATCAGCACCGCGAGCCAGGCATTGTCGAGCTTGACCCACACCAGCACCAGCGGCGCGATGGCGACGACGGGCGTGACCTGAAGGATGATCGTGTAGGGCGCGAGCATGGCCTCGGCGAGTTTCGACGAGGCGAAGAGGGCGGCGAGCGAGAGGCCGCTGACGACCGCGAGGGCGAAGGCGATAGCCGTGGTGCGGAGCGTTGAGAGCGCGGCCGTGTAGAGCGTGCCGTCGTCTTCGACCAGCGCCTGCCAGATGGCGGAGGGCGCGGGCAGGACGAATTTCTTGATCTGCCAGAAGCCGACCGCCCATTCCCAGAACCAGATGAGCCCGGCGAAGAGCAGGATGGGCAGGACGATGCGGAGCGCGCGGTCGATCATCCGTGCGCTTCCTTGAGGGCCGCGAGCACCTCGCGCGCGACGGCGTTGAATTCCGGGCTGGTGCGATAGGCCTCGCCGCGCGGATAGGGCGCGGCGTTTGCGATGTCGGCGACGAGGCGTCCGGGGCGGCCGGAAAGGACGAGGATGCGCTGCGAGAGATAGACGCTCTCGAACACCGAGTGCGTGACGAAGAGGGCGGTGAAGCCCTGATCCTGCCAGAGGGCGAGGAGGTCGTCGTTGATCTTCGCGCGGGTGAATTCATCGAGCGCGGCGAAGGGTTCGTCCATCAACAGCGCTTCGGGCTGCGCCACGAGGGCGCGGGCGATGGAGACGCGCATGCGCATGCCGCCGGAAAGCTCGCGCGGCAGGGATTTTTCAAAGCCCTTCAGGCCGACAGCGGCGAGCGCTTCAGCGGCGCGCGAGGCGCTGAAGGTGCGCGGCTTGCCCTCAAGCTCCAGCGGCAGGGCGGTGTTGCGGAGCGCGCTGGCCCAGGCCATGAGCGTCGGCTCTTGAAAGACGAAGCCGATCTCGGGGCGTCCGCCATCCCAATGGACGGCGCCGGACGAGGGCGTATCCAGCCCGGCGATCAGGCGCAGCGCGGTGGACTTGCCGCAGCCCGAGGGGCCGAGCAGCGAGACGAAGGCGCCGCCCTCGATCGTCGCATCGAGATCGCCCAGCGCGCGAGTGCCGTTGGCGAACGTCTTGGCGAGATGTGTCAGAGTCAGGTCAGGCACGATGCTGTTACGCACACTCGGCCACGGAAGATCAAGTGTTCGGCCCCAGAGGGCGCCTGGCGGCAGACGTCATTCGCCGACTCGCACTTGAAGGAGAC
>JAKOQZ010000183.1 GCA_029778105.1 Pseudomonadota bacterium
ACATCGGCCTCGGGCAGTTCGCCTGCCGCCATGTCCAGCGAGGCGGGCGTTTCACCGCCCGAGGCGCCGTTGGTCGGCACGCCGTATTCGGCCGCCGAACGCGGCGAGACCAGGCAGTCATGAAACGCGCCGCCTTCGATCAGCGTCACCGCGTCCGGCTTCAGGAAGCCCTCGCGCTGGAACGCCGGCGCCGCGCCCTTGCCTGTCGCTTCCGTCAGCGTCACGCGTTCATTCAAACGGGCCCCCCCTTCGATCATCTTGAGGAAGATCGTCGAGCGGGTCTTCTGCGCCCCAAGGCCAAACCCGCCCCAGCTCAGCATCCCCATGATCTCGTTCAGCGCAGCCGGCGTCAGGTAGGCACGATACTCGCCCGGCTTCACGGTCACCGGAGGACGGGCAAGCGCCTCAAGGCGCAGCGCCGCGTCTTCGGCTGCCCGGGCAAAGGCCGCGCGATCCCAGGCGAACCCGGCATGGCTGGTCTTCACCGCCTTGTCGCCGCCCGCATAGAAACTCCAGTCGGCGTTGAAGCTGGCGGCCGCGTCCCAGTTCCGCTGGCCCCGGCCGTTCGCGAACCCCGTGTAGACAGGCCCCGAGGCGACGAATCCCACCAGATCGCGGCCCCGGCCGGCGGCCGTCACCGCGTCGATGATCTCGCCCGGCCCCGGCAGAGGGCCGCCGATCGTGCGCGACGAGTCGATGGGCGTTTCGTTGACCAGCAGATAGGGATCTTCCGGCGCCAGCGCCCGGACGGCGCGCAGATCGTCCAGCGCGCGGACCAGACGGGCCGCGTCCTCGTCCATGTTTCCGGTCAGATTGAAGGCCATCTCCGCGTGCCGCCGGCCGGAGATCAGATCGAGGCTGACCTCGATCTCCTTCACATGACCCGGCTGGCGCACGGCGCTGCGGTTGAAGCGGATGAAGACGGAATCTTCGGCCCGGTAGTTGAGCAGAAAATCCTCACCGGCAGTCAGTTTGGCGGCCACAAGGCCGGCCACGGCCTCAAAATGATCGTGCATGGGTCAGGCGCCGCCGAAAACAGAAACATCGCCGAACAGGCAGGCAGGCGTCGCATGACCGACCTTCACCGCCTGGTTGGGCTCCCCCTTCCCGCAATACGGCGTGCCCGACACCAGAAACGTCTCAGGCCCGCCGACACCCTTGAGCGAGCGCCAGAACGCCGACGACACGCCCCGGTAGTTTGGGTTGCGCACCACACGCCCGAGCTTGCCGTCCTTGATCACGCGGCCATACTCACAGCCGAACTGGAATTTGTTGCGGCTGTCGTCGATCGACCATGAGCGATTGGTCTCCATATAGACTCCGCGCTCGACCCGGCCGACCAGATCGGCCAGCGATCCCTTCCCCGGCTCCAGGTTGATGTTCGCCATCCGGTCGATCGGCGGGCGGTTCCAGGAACAGGCGCGTTCGTTGGCGACCCCGGGCAGGTTCGCCCGGGCCTGACTGGTCACGCCGCCCAGGGGGCGCTCCAGAATGCCGTCGCGGATCAGATACTCCCGCGTCGCCGGCGTGCCGACATCGTCGGCCGGATAGCTGGCGATCTCCTCACCCAGCGTCGGGTCGAAGGTCACGTTCAACAGGTCCGAGCCGTAACGGAAGGCGCCGAACATATCGGCGGTCACAAAGCTCGTCCCGGCATAATTGCGTTCATCGCCCAGGATCCGGTCCAGCTCCAGCGGGTGGCCGATCGACTCGTGGATCTGCAGCACCATCTGGCCTGGCCCCAGAACCAGATCCATCTCACCCTCGGGACAGTTGGGCGCCTCCAGCAGGGCGATCGCGTCTCCTGCGACGCCGGCCGATGCCGTCATAAACCCAATCTGCTCAAGTACTTCTGCACCGCCGACCCGCATGCCGGCGTCGGAAAAGCTGCGCCGCTGGGTCTCGCCCTGGGCGCTGGCGGCCGCCCACAGTTCGGGCATCAGGTAATGCACGCGCTGCGCGATCCTGCCGCCTGCCGCATCCAGATACAGCTGCTCCTTGTCACTCGCCCAGAACGACGCCCCCCAGTCGACGATTCGGTCGTCCACCTTCAACGCGCGCGAGGCGTCCTGCAGCATCGCAATCTTGTCGGCGAGGCCGATCCCGGACCAGGCACGCGTCTCGGGCCCGCGATACGCGATGTCGCCGGTAAAGGGCCGGGGGGGCTGAAATCCGGAAACCATATGGTCACGGGACCTTTCGGCCGCCGCTGTCGCCCGCGCCATCGCCTCCGCCAGGCCCGCGGCGCTCAGGTCGCTGGTCGCGGCATATCCAAGCCCGCCCCGGTGGCTGACCGTCACCATGCCCCCCACGCTTTCACGTCGGCGCGACGGCCCCGCGACGTCACGCTCCACCGTCAGCCGCTCTTCCAGACGACGCTCCAGCCTCAGCGAGCAATGGTCGACCGCGGGCAACGACTCGTGAAAACGCCGCTCGATCTCAACAAACATGAGAGCCTTCCGGGCTACCTTTACCAACATCGCCAACATGGCCTGCGCGATAGCGTGGGGTCAAACACGCATGTTTGTTTCGAATACGGTACAATACCGATTTCTGGGCATTTATCGCGGTAAGACTTGATTAACACCTTGGTCGGCACTGCACAAAAGCCACACCCGTGCCCCAACGTGTCGCAGAAGCGTCAAACCGTTTGACCCTTCTGGACCCCGACCATAGCTTCTGGCCCCAACGGCCAAAGGGTTACCGGATTCCGCGTACGCGGAGGCGGGTCTTTCGGTCAGCCGGATAGCGGGGGCAAGCCAACTCTATTCCGGGATGCCTGATGCCCGAGTGCGGCAAAAATACAGCCGAGTTCGGTCAAGGTCGTCTTTCTGTAAAACCTTGAAGGGGGTTTATCTGTGACTGAATCACTACTTGAGCGGACTCTGAAGTCCGCGCTCCTCGCGGGCGCCAGCTTCGCCATTCTGGCGGGCACGGCGTACGCGCAGGACCCGGCTCCCGCGGCTCCCGCCGCTGAGCCCGCAGCGGCGACTGCCGAGGCGGAAGAAGAAGTCGTCGTTACCGGCACGCGCATCAAGAAGCCGAACCAGGAAAATCCGACCTCGACCGTCGTGATCGACTCGCTGGCGGTTGAACTGTCGGGCGAGGCCAACTCGGCCGACATTCTGCGTCAGGTGCCGCAGATCGGCGTTCAGGGCATCACGCCCGTGAACTCGAACTTCCAGACGGCCGGCGCCGGCATCAACTCGATCGATCTGCGCAACCTCGGCACGGACCGCACCCTCGTTCTGGTGAACGACAAGCGCTTCGTTTCGGGCATTTCCGGCGCTCAGGTTGTCGACTTCAACATGATCCCGACGGCGCTCATCGAGCGCATCGACGTCGTGACCGGCGGCGCTTCGGCGGTGTACGGCTCCGACGCGCTCGCCGGCGTCGTGAACGTCATCCTGAACAAAAACTTCACGGGCGTGCAGGTCGCGCTGCAGGGCGGCTGGAACGAAGTCTATTCGACGGCCTCGACCGCTCGCGCCTCGCTCACCGCCGGCTCGGATTTCGCCGACGGCAAGGGTAACGCCGTGTTCTCGGTGTCGTATGACTGGAGCGGCGCGGCCTATGCCCGTTCGCGCCCTGAAACGGCCGTCGATTGTAACGCTGTCGATGTTGGCGTGCAGGTCTGCCCCTTCTACTCGAGCTACATCCTGGGCGGACGCTTCCGCATCAGCACCGGCGCTGGCGGCGCTTCGGCCAGCTATGTGATCGATCCGGTTTCGGGTGCGGTTCGCGCTTACAACGGCGCGACCGATGGCTTCAATCGCCAGGGGCAGCGCCTGAATCTGGTGCCGCTGGAGCGCACGAACTTCTCGTCGTTCGTGAATTACGACGTGGCTCCCGGTCACACGCTGTACTTCGAAGGCTACTACGCGAAGTCGGAATCGACCTCGCAGATCGAGCCGTTCCCGATGGACAGCAACAACATCTTCGGCGGTCTCACCGAACAGAACGGCCAGCAGCAGGGCATCATTGCCGGCGTACCGCTGACCAACCCCTACATCCCTGCGGGTCTGCTTAACGCTGCGATCGCTCGCGGCGCCAATCAGATCGGTTTCGCTATTCGCGCTGCCGAGTTCGGCAATCGCGGATCGGTGGCAGACCGTGCAACCGCGCGCTTCGTGCTTGGCATGAAGGGCGAGATCGGCGGCGGCTGGGACTACGATTTCTCGTATGTCTGGGGCGAGACACAGGACAACCAGTTCTCTGATGGTCAGATCAACGTTGCGAACTTCCGCAACGCTCTTGATGCGATCGATCTGGGTGGCGGCAACATCGTCTGCCGCGATCCCGTCGCCCGCGCTCAGGGCTGTGTCCCGGTCAACATCTTCAATCCCGTTGGCCAGCCCGGCAACTGGACCCAACAGCAGATCGACTACCTGCAGGCTGATGGCACCCGCCAGCAGCGTATGGAGCAGGAAGTGCTCTCGCTGGTCGTCACAGGCGACCTGTTCGAGCTTCCCGCCGGTGCCGTCCAGTCGGCGTTCGGTATGGAGTATCGTCAGGAATACAGCCTCGACCGTCCGGACGTCCTGCAGCAGCAGGGCCTGAACGGCGGCAATAAGGCGCCGGTGACCGAAGGCAGCTTCGACGTCTACGAGGCCTTCGGCGAAGTCGACATCCCGCTGATCACCGACGCCCCCTGGGCGAAGGAGCTCAAGCTGCACGCCGCGGCCCGTATCTCCGACTACTCGACGGTGGGCGACACCTTCGCATGGTCGACGGATCTGACGTGGCAGCCGATTGACGACATCAAGTTCCGCGGTCAGTACGCACGCGCTGTGCGCGCGCCGAACATCGGGGAACTCTACTCGGGTCCGTCGGAAACCTTCGCGCAGGTGACCGATCCCTGTAACAACCTGAGGACTGCTGCCGCCGGCGGCCCGCTCCCCGGCGGCCCGACCGACGCAAACGTGATCGCGAACTGCTTGGCCAACCCTGCCATTGCGACTCGCGCCAACCAGCCTGCTGGCGTGGACCCGTACAACCCGGCGAACACGCAGGGCGGCTTCGTCCTGTCGCAGCCCGAGCTTCAGGGCACCGGCGGGTTCATCGGTGGCAACCCGAATCTGACGGAAGAGACCGCGGACACGTGGACCTTTGGTTTCGTGTTCACACCGAAGTTTGCGAAGTGGGCTGAGACGCTGGTTTTGTCGGTCGATTACTTCAACATCACGATCGACGACGCCATTGCGGCGATTTCCCGCAACGACGTTCTGCGCCTCTGCTACGCCTCTTCGGGCCTCTCGAGCCCGCTCTGCGGTCAGTTCGTTCGCGACGTGAACGGCGCCTTGACTGACGTGAACTCGGGTGCGGCGAACTCTCGCAAGCTCGAGACGTCGGGCCTCGACGTCCAGGCGTCGTACCGGATGGATCTCGGCCAGACGTTCGGCAGCGAAGAGGACATCGGGTCGCTGACCTTTACGGTCAACTATCAGTGGCTCGACAAGTACACCACCACCGTGTTCCCCGGTTCGCCGTTTGAGTCCGTGATCGAGAGCGCCGGCTCGCTCGGTGCTTTCCGTCACAAGATGCAGGCGAGCGCGCTGTACGAGATCGGCGATTTCATGTTCAACCTTGACGCTAACTTCGTCAGCGATGCGCATGACTTCGACCCGTCGACGATCGGCGCGCAGTGGTTCTTCGACGCGCAGGTGCGGTACAATGTCACCGAATCCGCGACGGTTCTGTTCGGCGTCCGCAACATCTTCGATGAGTACGTCTTCATCGGACAGGGCGCCTCCACTTCCGTCCCGACCGGCTGGGCGACCGACCCCGACTCCTACGACGGTCTGGGCCGCCGCTTCTACGCCGGCGTCCGTCTCCGCTACTAATCGCGGCAGACAGTTTGAGTTCGGGGAAGGGGGGCGAAAGCCCCCCTTCTTCTTTTGTCCGGTGGGCAACTGCGGAAGCGGCGAATGCGGCTAGGAAGCCCACGCGGCCCGCTATATCTTCCCCGCCATGCCTGTCTTCGCCGCCTATACGCTCGTTTTCGTCCGCGACATGAATCGCGCGGTCGCCTTTTATCGCGACGCGATCGGCATGACCCCGCGCATCACCACGCCGGCGTGGAGCGAACTTGAGATCGAGGGCGCCATCATCGCCCTTCACTCGGGCGGCGAATCCGGCACGCGGGAAATCCCTCTCGGCTTCAAGGTCCTGAATATCGATCAGGTCGCCAATGCGGTCGTCGCCTCGGGCGGCTTCATCCATTCGCCCAAGCGCCAGGCCCCGGGCGAGCCGGCCATCATCAAGGCCGGCGACACCGAAGGAAATGTCTTCTTCCTGTCGGAAGGCCCTGGCGCCTGAACCGACCGGCGCGGCTTAGCCCCGCGCAGGCCACCTCCACAGCCGCGCCGAACCGCGGCCTATTGGAGGCGCGCCGGCTCCATCCTGACCTCGCCGTCGCGCACGGCGCCATCGTCGAAAAGCCGCAGAACGGCGCGGGCCGCATCGCTGTCGAGCGCTTTCACAAAGGCTTCCAGGCGTTGGGTCGTGCTGGCCGCCCGGCCGAGCGATGACCAGAAATTGTCCCAGGCGGAAACCTGCGGATAGATGCGCACGTCAATGCGGCCCCCGCTGGGAATGCCCGCCAGCCGCGCCGTTTCGTCCAGCGCGTCGGAGAGGCCGCCGAAGCGGTCGATCAGCTTCAGGCCGATGGCATCGGCCCCGGACCAGACGCGCCCGCGCGCGATCTGGCGCACCGTTTCGACGGGAATCTTGCGTCCCTCGGCGACCGAGCTGGTGAAGCGCTCGTAGATCTGATCGAGCGAGGCCTCGAACTTCGCGCGCTGCTCGGGCGTCCAGTCATCGAACTCGGAATTGATGTTCGCATTTGCGCCGATGCCGATGGAAACCGGATTGAGGCCCGCGAGCCGGTAGGTGTCGCGCAGGATCACCTTGCCGGAGAGAACGCCGATGGAGCCGGTGATCGTCGCGGGCGACGCGAAAATCTCGTCCGCCTGCATCGACATCCAGTATCCGCCGGACGCCGCAACCGGCCCCATGCTGACGACGACCTTCTTGCCCTTGTCCTGCGCCTTTTTCAGCGCATCCAGCATCACATCGGAGGCGAGCGCCGAGCCGCCCGGCGAGTTCACCCGCACAAGGATCGCCTTGACCGCAGGATCGGCGGTCGCGTCGCGAACGGCCTGCGCGATCGTGTCGCCGCCCATCACGCGGCCGTTGTAGAAATCTTCCCCCGATGGGCCATCGACGATGGCGCCTTCGGCCGCGATCAGCGCGATGACGCCGTCGTTCTGGTTGGGGTTGGCATAGGGCGAACCTTCGCGCGCATAGTAATCGGCCAGGGCGACCACCTCTGCACCATCGCCGGCCCGGTCTTTCGCGGCCTTTTCAGCATCGTCATAAAAGCCGATCCGGTCGGCGAGTTTTGCGTCGAGCGCGCCCTGGGTCAAATACGGCGCGTTGTCGATCAGGCTGCGAAGCGCCGCCACGTCCATCTTGCGGCCGGCGGCGATATCGACCGTCAACGTGTCGAAGATCGACTGCAGCAGACGCGTCGTCGCCTCACGATGAGCGGGCGTGTAGTCGGTCTCGGTGTAGACATTGGCGGCGTTCTTGAACTCGTAACGCTGGCCGATATCGGCCCTCACCAGGAATTTGTCGAAGAAACCCCTGAGGAACACCGTCGTGGAGAGCATGCCGACGGCGTTGACCTCGCTCGTGCGCTGCAGCCAGATCTCGTCGGCAAGGCTGGCGAGATAATACTGGCCGATGCCGGGGCCGGAAAAGCTGCCGGCTTGGGCGATGATGAAACGCCCCTGGCCGCCGGCGCGGAACGCCTCGAACGCCTGCTTGAGCTCCTGGGCGTGCGCGCCCGCGATGCCGCCCTGCCCGACCCTCAGGATAATGCCCTTCACGCGCGGATCGGCGCTCGCCTTTTTCAGCGCAAAGATGACGTCGATGAACGACATCGGCGCGTCGCCGAACACGGTTGGCACGGGGGCGTCGGTGAAGCCGCCGCGGGCATCGAGCGCGAGAACCGTATTGTTGGAAAGCCCCTTGTCGGCGATCGCGCCGATGATCGCCAGACCGGCGAACACGATCACCACCAGGGCGGCAAGCGTTCCCAGCACCGCGAACGCGTTGAGAAACCGCCGGCCGATCCAGCCGAACACGGCGCTCAAGAATGTGAACATGGGTCGTCCCCGCGTTGAAGTCGCATTTCGGGGAATCTTAAAGCCCGCAGACGTCGAAATCCACGCGCCGTCCGTCACGAGATCGGCAGCTGCGAAAAAGGGCCGGCGGTCGCCCGCCGGCCCTCTTCATGTCACTCTGGCAGAGGCTTAGGCGGCCTTGCGCAGGCTGGAGATGCTTTCGCGGACGGGCTTGAACGCGCCCTTGGCGGCTTCGGCAGCGATCTCGCCGACGGTGCGCGCGTTCTTGACCGAGGTCTGGAACTGCGAGCGGACATAGGCGGTCTGGATCTCGAAGGCTTCCTTGACCGACTTCGCGGTCGCGACCTTCTTGATCGTGTCGAAATAGGTGTTGGCGTCGGCCTGAACGAACTCGATGACCTTCAGGTTGACGTCGCGCACGCCGGCGCCGGCGACTTCCAGCGAGGAACGGACGACGCCGAACGCGTCACCGGCGTTCTCACGCGCGGCCTTCACGCGATCCTGCACCTGCTCCCACGCATCCTTCGCGCGCTCGGTAATGGTCTCCACGCGGTCTTCGATCGCTTCGCGCGCCTTCGCCACGAACGACACGTCGATCGCCTTCTCGGCGGCCTTGGGGGCAGCCTTCGCCTTGGTCACGACCTTTTTCACGGTCGGCTTCACGGTCTTCGCCATGATGATCTCCATCTCTCAATCTGTTGGGGCAGTGTCATCGGTGATGGTCACCGCCCTGCCTGAGGAGGAGATAGGGAAGCTTTTGCTGCATTGCAACATAATTTTGCAGTGCAGCACACTTGCGTCCTAACCCATTGACAGGAAATCGTTATTCTGGCCGCCTCAAGGCGCAGCACGCGCGCCTCCGGCCTCTCGCAACCCTGGATAAAGCAGTTTTGCCGCGAATCTCGCGCCGGCGGGCAGGTAGGCGCGTGCGTCGAAAGCCGTCCAGTTTCGCGGATCGGCAAGCAGCCGGTCGCACACCGCGATCAGCACGATCGGGTTGACGGCCATGCCGCAATGCGACCCGACGATTTCGATGTTCTCGCGGGGAAGACCGTCTTCAAACGACAAATCGCCCGACGGGATCGCCGTCGTCGTTTCATCGACCACGCCGTCGAAGGCGCTGAAGATCGCCGTCAACGGCACGGGCGGCGCCTTATGCAGATCTTCGGGCGGCGTATCGTTCAGGTGATCTTCCACCTTCTTGCCGTTGATCCAGCGCATCGCCAGATGAAGGGCGGCGTTCATGTGCTCCAGGCCATCCGCCTTGAGATAGGCCGGCGAGCCCAGCGTAATCACGCGATCGATCAGTTCGGGCGCCGCGCGGGCGATCTCGCGGGCGTAAATTCCTCCCAGACTTTGCCCCACAAGCGCGACCTTGCCGCCCGATCGGTCGGCGAGACGTTCGATCTTGGGCCGCAGGCGCGCCACGATCTCGGGAATCGTCGCGCCGTCGCGCGGGCCGCGATTGGTGCCGAGCCCCCAGCCTTCGGCCATGAACCCCTGACGGCCCAGAAAGGCGTTGAGAGGGCTCAACGAAATTTCAGGCCCGCCAAATCCCGGCAGCGTCAGCACGGCCTTGGGAACGGAAGGCCTCGGGGCCAGCCGTCGCAGGACCGGATCGAGCGCCACTTTCGAAGCGTATTCACCCGTCGCCCAGCCCAGATCGACAAAAAGCCGCGCCAGGTGCAACGCCTCACGAACGGCCATGTTCACTCCCCTCGCCCGCGTTCTAATGCGCGGGCAGCTCGTCGCCTTTGACGCGGATCTGCTCGCCCGCGCCATTGTTCTTCTCGTTCGCTTCCTTGACGCGATTGCCGGCATCCGCCGTTGCGACGACGTTCCAATCGCCGATGGGCGGCACCAACCAGCTATAAGCCGCGCTGAAGACGGCGGCGCAGCGTGCCGAAGCCCCCGCCTTCAGGGCCGGAATGGCGCATGTCATTGCGGCATCGTCGGGCTTGCCCATGATGTCGCCGGATTTCAGGCTGGTGCAGGCCGTCTGGCCGCCGTTCTTCTCGGGCCAGGGGATTTTTCCGTCGCCGCAGACATTGCCGCCCGGCGCGATATAGGTCGCGACCGCCGCCATCTTCTTGCCGGGCTCGATACGAAGCGTGGATGCGGCTGCATCCACCTCGCTGCCGTTGGTGACCGTGACGAACGCGGTAAGGCCGCGGAACCGCACCTCCTTCACCGCCCCGCCTTCCAGCGTCGCATCATATCCCGTCCGGGCCTCGACCTTGCGCGTCAGGTCGGGTTTGGGCGGGGGCGGCGGCGGTCCCTTGCGGACATGAACCTTCAAGGACGACAGCTCGTTGTTTTCAAAGAGCACCGCCTCCATGGACGGATAACGTCCCGGCGGCACCAGAACGCCGGCGCCGCCATAATTCTTGTCGGGATAGATCTCCCACTCGCCCGACAGCACCACAATCGACGAGGCCTCGTCGTTGAAGCGGAACTCGCGCAGGTTGGGAACGTCGCCCGTGACGCGCAGCGCCTCGCCCTCGAAATTCGGGCTCGAATAAAGGATCAGCTCGGCCGCCGCAGCAGGCGCGGCCAGCATCGCCATCGCCGCCAGGGCAGACCAAAGCCGGCGCACGCGCCTTACCCCGCGGCCCGCCACACGGCCCAGGCACCAGCCGAAAAGGGCTAGCCCGGCGGCTCCGGTCCGGCGAGGACCGGCCTTAATGCATCTGGCCGTCATGTGCTCCGCCATGGCCGCTGTGATCTGCGGGCTTCTCGACCGACAGCTCGATGGTCAGGCTTCCGGCCTTTTCAAAGTTGAGCGTCAACGGCACCGATGCGCCCGCCGCCAGCGGCTCTTTCAGGCCGATCAGCATCACGTGAATCCCGCCCTGCTGGAACGTGACCGTCGCGCCCGGCGCGATATCCACCGCATCCAGCTTGCGCATGCTCATCCGGCCGCCTTCGTCCGACATTTCATGAATCTCGACGGCTTCGGCCGCGGGCGAGGTCAGCGAAACGAGCCGGTCGGCCTCGGAGCCGCCATTTCGGATGGTGAGATAGGCGGCGCCATTCGGCTGTCCGGGCGCCGAGGGGCTGGCGACCGCGTGGTCGATGCTGAGCGAACCCAGTTGCGCGGCATGGGCGGTATGGGCGGCAAGGATGCCGGCGAGCGCGAGCGCCAGACCTAAAAGACGCATGTTCATTCCGCTCCCAAGTCGTTCAGGCGTAGTCATAGACGAATTTTCCGTCTTGCGTCTTCACATGGATGGTCGTCACGGGCACGCCATCCATCTGCCGGCTCAGCAGCTCCACGCTGATCTGAGGCAGCATCGTGTTGGTCAGGATCGTATCGATCATGCGGCCGCCGCTTTCGACCTCGGTGCAGCGCGACACGATCAGATCCACCACATCCTGGCCATAGGCCAGATCGATGTCGTGATTGGCCTTCACGCGTTTCACGATCCGGTCCAGCTGAAGCTTCACGATCGAGCCGAGCATCTGATTGCTCAGCGGGAAATAGGGGATCGTCACGAGACGCCCCAGCAGCGCAGGCGGGAATTTCTCCAGCTGCTTGGGCCGCAGCGCCTTGGCCAGCCCCTCGGCGTCGGGCTTGGTCTCCTCGTCCTCGCAGGCGGCGGCGATCACGTCCGTGCCGACATTCGACGTCAGCAGGATCAGCGTGTTCTTGAAATCGATCAGACGGCCTTCGCCGTCCTCCATGTGCCCCTTGTCGAACACCTGGAAGAACATCTCGTGGACGTCGCTGTGCGCCTTTTCCACTTCATCCAGCAGCACCACCGAATACGGCCGCCGGCGCACCGCTTCGGTCAGCACGCCGCCCTCGCCATAGCCGACATATCCCGGCGGCGCGCCTTTGAGCGTCGAGACCGTGTGCGCCTCCTGGAACTCGCTCATATTGATGACGATGAGGCTGTTCTGGCCGCCATACATCAGATCGGCGAGCGCATGCGCCGTCTCCGTCTTGCCGACGCCCGAAGGTCCGCACAGCATGAAGACGCCGATGGGCTTGTCGGGATTATCCAGCTTTGCACGGCTGGTCTGCAGCCGTTTCGCGATCGCGTCCATCGCGTGATCCTGGCCGATCACCCGCTCCTTCAGGCGGTCGGCGATCTGCAAGACCTGCTTGATATCGTCCTTCACCATGCGGCCGACCGGCACGCCGGTCCATTCCGCGACGATGGCGGCGACGGCGTCGCGGTCGACTGCCGCAAAGACCATGGCGTCGTCGCCCTGCGCCGCCCTGGATTCGGCCAGCGCGGCGTCGAGCGCCGCCTGCTCGGCCGCGTCGTCTTCGCCGGCCTCGCGCTTCTTCACCAGCGCATCGCGCGCGGCGGCGATCTTCGCGATGGCGGCCTTTTCGCCGGCGAGGCGCGCCTCGAGTTCGCCGACGCGCGTCGCAGCTTCCGTCCGGTCCTTGTTCAGAGCCTCAAGCTTGTCGCCGGTGGTGAATCCGGACTGGCGCTCTTTCGTCGCCATCTCGATTTCCATATCGAGGATCTCGATGCGGCGCTTGGCGTCTTCCAGCGCGGCAGGCGTCGCATGCTGGCTGACCGCGACACGGGCACAGGCCGTGTCGAGCAGGCTGACCGCCTTGTCCGGCAGCTGCCGCGCGGGGACATAGCGCTGCGATAGCACGACGGCCGCGGCGATTGCTTCGTCGAGCACGACAACCTGGTGATGTTTGGCGATTCCCTTGGCGACATTGCGGATCATCGCAACCGCCGTCGCCGTTTCGGGCTCCTTCACGTTCACTACCTGGAAGCGGCGGGTGAGAGCCGGGTCCTTCTCGATATATTTGCGATACTCGGCCCAGGTGGTCGCGCCGATGGTGCGCAGATTGCCGCGCGCCAGAGCGGGTTTGAGCAGGTTGGCGGCATCGCCCGTTCCCGCCTGCCCGCCCGCGCCAACCAGCGTGTGGATTTCGTCGATGAACAGGATGATCGGCTTCTCGCTCGCTTCGACTTCGTCGATCACCGCGCGCAGGCGCTTCTCGAACTCGCCCTTCATGGATGCGCCGGCCTGCAGCAGGCCGATGTCGAGAACTTTCAGAGAGACGTTCTTCATCGACGGCGGCACGTCGCCATCGACGATGCGCTTGGCAAAGCCTTCCACCACCGCCGTCTTGCCGACGCCGGCCTCGCCTGTGAGGATCGGGTTGTTCTGGCGGCGGCGCAGCAGGATGTCGATCATCTGACGGATTTCGGCGTCGCGGCCGATGATCGTCTCGATCTCGCCCTTGCGCGCCTTCTCGGTCAGATCGATCGCGTACTGCGCCAGCGCTTTGCCTTCGCCCGGCGCCGCCGGCGCGCCCGCATCGCCCTCGCCGCCTTCCGCAGCAGACGCCGCCGCGACGTCGGCCTCGCCCGAAGCGGCGACGATGGCCGCGAACTGGTCGCTCAGCGTTTCGACGTTGATCTTGCGGAATTCGAGCGAGATCTGCTGGAAGGCGCTGCGCAGCGACGGCGATTTCAGACCCGCGACGATGAGGTGGCCCGTGCGCACCTTTCCAGCCGAGAACGCAAGCGAGGCATAGAGCCATGCCCGCTCTGCAAGGTCTTCGATGACCGGCGAGAAGTCCGAGATCGCCGTCGCGCCGCGCGGCAGCTGGTTGAGCGCCTCGACGACATCCTGCGCCAGGCGCGCATCGTCGATGCCGAATTTCGATCTGATCGCGGCCAGGTCGTTCCGCTGATCCTGCAGAAGCTGATGCACCCAGTGCACCAGCTCGACATAGGGGTTGCCGCGCAGCTTGCAGAACTGGGTCGCGTTCTCCAGGCTCTTGAGGGCCTGCTGATTGAGACGCCCGAACAGGGCAGCCCGACTGATTTCCGCCATGTCGCGTTCCTTCCTCTCGGGGGAGAGCCTAACAGCGCCGGAGCGGGTTAGAAGGCCTGCATCGCCCCCTGCGGCACTAGGCGCAGGTCGCGGCGCGGCGGGCCTTCGCCCTGCGCGCCCACCCATCCCGTCCAGCCAAGCCGTGCGCCGGCGCCCAGCCGTGCGGCCGGCGCCTCAGGGCGCGGGAGCTCATATTCAATCCGCCAGTCGAGATGCGCAGGGATCAGCGCCGCGAGAACGCGCGAGACGAGGGTGAAGCCCGGCGTTCCCGGCAGATGCGCCTCGAGCGATTTCAGATCGGCGAATTTCAGCCTCGCCAGGCACGTATCCTGAACCGTGTAGACCGACAGTCCCGCGCTCGCGCCGGCCCCAAGAGCAAAGCCCGAACCGCCAAGCCGTGTGGCGTCGGCAGGGTCCAGCGCCCGCCAGACGCCGACGAATTCGTCCAGCTCGGTTTCGATGCCCAGGATCGCCGTCGCCGCATCGGTGATAGCGGCCGGGCTGCGGCGTCCGGCCGTATGCCCCGCATGGCCCAGAAGCGCCAACTGGGTCCGGTCGACTTCTTCATGAGGCCCGGCATCGGCCTCTGCGGCCAGCACGCCGACATAATGGCGGAAGAGATCGCGGTCCGACCGGCCGGCGGCGGCGGTCGGCTCGGCGTCGGCCCAGGCGCGGAAAAACAGCTGGACCATGCGGTTGGCCAGCACGTCCAGAAACGCCCCGTAAGGCCGCTCCTTCGCATAGCGCCGCTCATAGATGGCCAGTTCCGACATCTGCAGCGGCATCGGTCCCATCGGCCCGATGAGCCCCATGAAATAAACCCGCAGAAATTCCGGCAGTCCGGGCGCCGGGGGCTTCTCATCCTGTTCGGCGGTGGCCGCCGCGAAGTTGAGATGCGGCGCATGGCCGAAGCGCACGACATCGTCGACCGCCCGCAGCGATTTTCCGATCGGCGGCTTGCCCGGCGCGGCGCGCTCCATGTCCTGCAGCAGGCCGAGCAGTTCGTCGGTTGCGCGCGGCGGCTCGGTCATATTGTCGGCCGGTCGCCGCGGCGCGGCCCCCATTTGCCGATGCGTCCGCGCTGAACGCTCACCGCTTCGGTCTCCACGAAGGAATTGACCGATACGAATTCAGACAGGAACCGGTCCAGCACCTCGGCGAACAGGAACGCGCCGCCATCGGGATAATTGCGCTCGTCAAACGTCAGCTCGACCTTGCGCCCCCGCGCGAACGACAACGGATCGGCCGATGCGACCCGGCGGAAGCTCGGCCCCTCGCGGACGCCCGTGAGGCCATCGACCATCTGCTTGTCGATCGGGCTGTCCAGACGCGCATACAGCGCCAGATGCTCGCGCAACCGGGCCGCGCCCGCTTCATCGGCGAACAGACTTTCGTAATTGGGCCGCAGATGGCTGATCAGCCGCCACAGCCGGTCGCCCGAGGATCGTCCGCCATCGAGCAGACGGCCGTCCTCGAACCCCACCGGCAGGCGCGGCCGGGTCGGACGCAGCACCGCGCTGATGCGCTGGATGTAAGGGGCATCGGCGAGGCGGAACTCAAGCTGCGCCCCGCTGCCGCGCAGCGCATCGGCGATATCGCGGTTGGTGCACAGCGCGACGACCGAAAGCTGGTCGGGCTGGCCGCGCGACTGAGGCAGTTGCGACAGCGAAATCCACAGATCGGTTCCGGAATAATCGGAAGCGCGCTTCGCCGGGTAAAGCGCCGACGTGCGGGTCGGCGCCCGGCGCATGGCGTAAAATCCCGTCGCAGCCTCATCGCGCAGTCTCGGATCGGCGCGATAGACGGGATGATAGGTGCGGCGCGGCCGGTTCGAAGCGCCGTCGCTGAACACCTCCAGCAGGCTGTAGACCTCGTAGTCGAGCGGCCGGACCCGCTCGGGCAGCACGCGGAATTCGTGGCTGCCCGAATCCAGCAGAACGGGGTCGCAGCGCTTGCGGAAAAGGTTGATCGCCGGCGCGCAGAACAGGCGGAACGCATCGCCGCTCAACGCGCCGGCAAGGCGCTTGTCGACGCTGGACGTCGCGATGAGGATCTCGACGCTCTTGCCCGAAACCTGCGAAAGTGCCGGAGCGAGACGCTGGACGTTGATGAACTGAAAGCGCTCGGGACAGGCGAAATACTCCTGGAGGACCCGATACCCGCGGAAGCTGCGCCGATCGACGGGCAGTAGAGCCGACGCGTCGTCATAAGCCGGATTGCGCAGTACCTCGCGCCCGCCCACCCGCACCACGGATCGCGAGGCGGCGTCGGCGATGCTGACGCCGACGGCGTTGCCCGCGATCTGCTCGTAGATGCGGCCGGCCAGGCTTTCGGCCCCGCCCAGATAGAAAGTGAGATCCGACAGTTTCAGCTTGTCGAATCCATCGGCGCCGGTCGTCTCCAGGCGGATCAGAAATCCGCCCTCGCCTTCGACGCCCGAACCTCCCGCGGCAGCCGCGACGGCCGCTCTGTTCGCAAGATAGTCGACCTTGGCGACGCGGATCGGCCACAGGCGCACATCCTCGCCCGTCGTAAAGATGCAGTCGGCGCGGTTCGGCTCGCTGGCCGGAATGGAGCAGGCCGAACCGCGAGGCACCACCACGCCGTCGTTCAGCGCCGGGTCGGCGGGCTTGGGCTCGAAAGCCAGAACGGCGATCGCCGGCGTCGGGCAAAGATAATGCGGATAGACGGCGTCGATCAGATGCTGCGTGAATTTGGGAAACTCGTCATTGAGCTTCAGCTGCACGCGCGCGGCGAGAAAGGCGACGCCCTCAAGCAGCCGCTCGACATACGGGTCCGCCTCGCCCGGCGTGTTGACGCCCAGCCGCGCCGCCAGCGTCGGGTAGGCCGCGCCGAACTCGCGCGCCGTCTCGCGCAGATATTTCAGCTCCTGGTCATAGAAATCGACGAGACGGGGGTCCAATGCCTATCTCCGCTCCAGCTTCGCGTCGCCGGTCTCGACGTCGATCTCGGTCTTGAAGCCGGCGCGTACCGGGTCCTCCGAATTGCCGATATCGCAGATGATGTGGAAGACGAGCGACTGCGTGGAGTTGTCGCGAAGCTTCTTCTCGCCCTTCACTTCCAGCGTCTTCTGCGCGATGCGCGGCTCAAAGAGACGGACAGCCTCCACCATGGTTTCGGCGGCGTCATGCACGTTGATGCTGGCATAGGTGCGGATCGAGAAATCCGGAATGCCATAGTTCAGCACCGAGTGGGCGACCTCGGGCGCATGGCCCAGCGGCATCGTCTCATCGAGGCGGATGGTGTTGAGAAGCCAGCCGAGATCGCGGCGGATCGTGTCGAGGAAGGCTGGCTCCTCCATCCGGTCCAGGCTGTAGAGGCGGATGCCGGGAATGACCGACTCGCCCTCCGCGGGCTTGTCGCCTTTCTCGTTCTCGCCCGGCGTGCGGGCGCCGGCCAGAAGCGTATCGAGCAGGCTGGGGCGAAACTTCGGCATGTCACGCGCCGAATGTCAGGCGGCGCAGCTCGAGAAGGGCGATCTCGGCGTCGCCGGCATCAAAGACACGCTGGCCGCGGCCGTGATTGCCGATATCGCCCAGATCCTCCCATTCGGTCTTGCGCGCGAGCTTGATCGCCGCGTCCGGATCGGTCGCTGCGCCTGGATAACGCACGGGCAGAAAGACGTGCCCCGACTGGCCCGTTTTCAGCGTCAGCCGCGCGGGCATCCACACCAGATCGCGCAGGTCGCGCGCGCCGTCGCACGACAGCTCGACAATGGCCTCGAAAGGCACGAGCCCGTATTTGCCGTCGACGATGGCTTCCAGCGACGGTCCGAAGCGCGAGTCCGCGTCGGCGATGAAGTCGAACGCGGCGCCATCCGCATCGCCGCTGGTTTCGGGCGCCTCGTCGAACGCTTCGCCCCGCAAGGCGGCCGCCGCCTCGACATCGCCTCCGGTCTCTGCGGCGAGCGCCTGCAGCAGCTTCTGGAACCACGGGCCGGCCGGCGCCAGCCCCTCCGGCGCCGCCTTGGCCGCGAACACCGCTTCACGCTGCCTCTCGGCCGTTATGGCGCGGTCGTAGGCGGTGAAAAGCGTCAGCGCCTCCGGCGACAGGTTCGCCAACGCCTTCATATGCGTCAGCGCCTTGTCCCACTCGCCCAGCACCAGCAGCACCTGGCTCAGAAACATGCGCGCCTTGCGATCGTCCGGGCGCGCGCGGACCTCTTCGATCAACGCGGCGCGTGCGGCTGCGACATCACCCGCTCTGATCAGTTCGTCCGGCGATGCCATGTCGAATTCCCGCAGACCTATCGGTTCTGATCCCACTCATAGTTCGTCGAAACCGGGCCGCCCAGAAGCGAGCCCTGCGAGCCTTGTTCGCTATGGGTCCAGGTGATCCGCTTGAAGCCGAAGGCCACCGTTTCCTCAAGCATCGTCGAACCGGTCGCTGTGCCTTTCTGCGTCACGGAACGCACGCGCGCATCCTTCAGCTCGATCCGGTAGAAGCCCTCCTGACGATTGCCGCCGGCCTTCCGGTTGATCAGCTTCACCTCGTCGATGAGCTTATTCGTGAGCATGAACTGGATCAGGATGGGCGACGAGATATCCACCCGCTTGGTGACGATGAGCTCGCCCATCTTCACCCGCCCGACGCTCTGCCCCGTGTTGGGGTCCCACATCGAATTTCCGGCGAACGTCCAGCCCGTCAGCTCGATGCCGTCGGGCAGGTCCTTGTCGTTGGACTCCCCGCGCACATCCGTAACGGTCAGAATGAGATCGCCTTGCGCCATACGCGGGCCTCAAAAGCCTGGACCGGCGCAGCCGCTTCGCCACGCCGGCCGAATATCGGTCCAGAAGAAAGGCGCGCCCGTCAGGCGAGCTCTTCGTTCTTCTGCTGATCCCAGCCACGCTTGACCGAGGACAGCGTGTTGCCCTGATCGCCCTGCTCCTTGTACTCGAAGCTGAGCTTGGCGAAGCCGAGCGAGAAGCTTTCCGTGATGCCGCCGCCGGTGTGGCCGCCGCTCTGGAAGCTCGAAACCACCAGCGTATCCAGCGTGATCGTGTAGAATTCCTGCTGCTGCTTGCCCGCCTTGCGGACATGCAGCGTGGCCTTCGTCAGGTGCTCGCCATTGGCGCAGCGGAAGAACAACTCCGGCGACGCCTTGTCCGTCGACTTCGTGAAATGCACGTCCTGCAGCGACACTTTGCCCGTGCCGCCGCCGCCGCCCTGGCCGAAGGATGACGGGTTCGAAGCGCCCCACGAGAAGGAGTCGACTTCGATGCAATCCTTGAGCTTGCCGTCCTTGGCTTCGCCCTTAACGCCATCAATCTCCAGCAGATAATCGCTAGCCATGACCTAAATCCTCCACCTTTGGTCCACGCGCCGGACGCGTGGGAACGGGGTTATGCCGCAGCAATGCGGCTACTTCTGGTTCTTCGGAAGGCGGGAAACCATCGCGATGCCGATATCCATGCCTTCTAGCTGGTAATGCGGCACAAAGCGGAACTTGCCCTTGTAGTAGCCCGGGTTCTCCTCATCGGGGACGACCTCGATCGACGCGGCCCGCAGGGGCTGCCGGGCCTTGGTCGCTTCGGACGACACGTCGGGCTGCGCGTCGACATATTGCTGGATCCATGACGTCAGATCGCGCTGGAGCGATTTTTCGTCGGCGAAGCGGCCGATCCAGTCGCGCACCATGCATTTGAGGTAGTGGGCGAAACGGCACGACGCGAAGATATAAGGCAGACGCGCCGACAGATTGGCGTTCGAGGTCGCGGCCGGGTCTTCATAGCGCTTGGGGCGCTGGCAGGTCTGCGCGCCAATGAACGCCGCCGCATTGGTGTTCTTGCGGTGGATCAGCGGCAGCAGGCCGGCGGCCGACAATTCGGCCTCGCGGCGGTCCGAGATCGCGACTTCGGTCGGGCATTTCATGTCGACCGCCCCATCGTCGGTCGGGAACGTCGCGAAGGGCAGATCCTCCACCAGACCGCCCGCCTGAACGCCGCGGATGCGCGAGCACCAGCCATAGTCCTTGAACGAACGATTGATGTTCACCGCCATGGCGTAGGCGGCGTTGTTCCAGACATATTTCGAGGAATCCCCGCCGCTGGAATCTTCCTCAAACGCGAACTCGTCGACCGGCTCGCTCTTGGCGCCATAGGGACGGCGCGCGAGGAAGCGCGGCATCGCCAGACAGACATAGCGGCTGTCCTCGCTGTCGCGGAAGCCGCGCCATTCGGCATAGTCGATCGTGTCGAACAGCTTGCCCAGGTCGCGCGGATTGGCGATCTGCTGCCAGCTGTCCATGCCCATGATGGTCGGGCCGGCGGCCGAGATGAACGGCACGTGGGCGGCGGCGCCGATCTTCGCCAGGCCGGCCAGCACGTCGACATCCGGCGGCGAGTGGTCGAAATAGTAATCGCCGACCAGCGCGCCGTAAGGCTGGCCGCCGAGATTGCCGTATTCCGACTCATAGACCTTCTTGAACAGCGGGCTCTGGTCCCACGACTGGCCTTTGTACTGCTTGAACATCTTGCCGAGCTCGGCCTTGGAGATGTTCATCACCTTGATCTTCAGGTCTTTGCCCGTCTCGGAGTTGTCGACGAGATAGGACAGGCCGCGCCAGGCCGATTCCAGCTGCTGGAATTCGGGGTGATGCAGGATGGCGTTGATCTGTTCGCTGAGCTTGCGGTCGAGTTCGGCCTTCAGGCCGTCGATCGATGCGAAAACGTCGCTGCCGACAACCTTGGCGTTCTCGAGAGCCTGCTGCGCCAGCGTGCGCACGGCCGACTCGATCCGCGTTTTCTTGGGTTCGCTGTTCGGCTTGAATTCCTTCTTCAGCAGCTCCGAGAATTCGTCGCCGCTGAAATAGCCGGCTTCCTTGCCCGCGTCGCGTGAGGCTTCTGACATGCTTGGTTCGGCTCCCGCTCTCAGGCCTTGGGCTCTTCGTCGCCGGGCTTCGGCGCCGAGGTGAGCGATTTCATCAGTTCAGGATCGTTGAGAACCTTCTCCAGAAGGCCCTGGGCGCCGTCGCGGCCGTCCATATAGGTCATCAGGTCCGACAGCTCCTGGCGCGCATCGAGCAGCTTCTTGAGCGCCGGCACCATTTCGGCGATCCGGCCGGGGCTGAAATCGTTCATCGACTTGAAGGTCAGATCGACGCCGAGCTTGCCCTCTCCGGTCAGCGTGTTGTCGACGACGAAGGCGGCGCGCGGCGCGATCGCTTTCATGCGGTCCTGGAAATTGTCGACGTCGAACTCGACGAAATCGCGTTCCGCCAGCTCCTTCTTGGCCACTTCGGACTTGCCCGACAGATCGGAAAGAACGCCCGTGATGAAGGGCAGCTCCACCTTCTCGCGCGAACCGTAGGTCTCGACCTCGTATTCGATATGCACCCGAGGTGGCCGGTTGCCCTTGATGAACTTGGCGCCGCTCTTGGCCATGTCAGCCCTCCTGGAAATGGCGATAGGCCGGGCGCGCAAAGCCATGGCCCCGCGCCCGAATTCCGGGCGGAGGATCGCGCGCTATCAGGAAAGCTGCAAGCGCTGCACCTGCGACAGAAAGGCCGTCGAGGTTCCCGTTTAGTACCCGCCGCCCTCGGGCTGCGGCGGCTCGAGCAGCCGGGCCGCGTCGTCGACGCCGTTCGGCGCGATGTTGCGCATCAGGTCCATGAAACTCATGTTGGCGAGACGAACCACCCGGTCGATCAGCAGCGGCAGCGGGCTCGACGGTTCGGTCTGTTCGAAGAACGCCTTGATGGCCTCGAGTTGCTGGATGGCCTGGGCGCGACCGGCGATCGGCCCGCGCACCGTCGGCGCCCCTGCAGCTGGTGCTCCTTCCACTGCGACCTCCTCAACCGTGGAAACCGGGGACTTTCGGGCGACGATCGCGTCCGACAGCAGTTTGATCCGCCCCAGCATCGCCGTGAATGCGGACAGATCGGGCTCCTGGCCCGAATAGACCTTCTGCGCGAAAACCGAAACGAGCGCCGATATCTCGGCCAGCAGGCGGTCGATGGTGGCGGAAAACGCCTGCCACTCCTCCAGCGGGGTTTCGTCGATGGCCCTGCGCACGGCGTCGCCCATTTGTTCCAGCATCTGGGCGCCGGTGGCGCGTTCGTCGGCCGCGCCGGCGATCTCCTTGAACGACAGCCGGCCTTTCGACTTCAGCGGCGGCAGGTTCATGCGCTCCAGATGGCGCACGGTCCTGCCGATGGCGGCCAGCTGGCGGCACGCCTCCCTTCGCCCGCCGGCAGGATCGGAGCCCTCGTCCAGGGCCGGATGGCAGGTTTCCCAGAAGGTCTCGGCGATCACCCCCATGGCCCGGACCAGGTCGGCCATCGCGCCCAGATCGCCGGCATAGAGGGCGAAGCAGGCGCCGTGAGAGGCGATCCAGAGATCCCGCGAACGCTGCAGCAGCGCGATGGCGGTCTCCAGCGCCGGGCCGACATTGGGGTCGTCGCCGGGTTTCTCCTTGGCGGCCACCTCGTCCAGCTCGCGCGAAATGCGCCGGAATTCGGGATCGTAGCTGAGATCAGGGCCGGCCGGCTCCCCTTCGGAGACCGGCTGGCGCAGCGCCTCGACATCCAGAGCCATATCGTTTTCCCCTTGGGGAACGCCGCGCGCACCCCCGGGGCAAGGTCACCATGCGCGGCGGCCGCCTTCAAGAGCGCCGGCGTCAGGTGCGACATGAGAACCCGGCCCAACCGGGCAGAAAGCCGCTATGGTCCAGGAACGCCGTTTCAGGTCATTTGCAGAGCGATCCGATGCCGCCCATCCAGAGCAACCGCGCCGCCTCGCTGACGACGCCCCTGGCCCAGGATGCGCTCGTGTTCAGAAGCCTGAACGCGTACGAGCGGCTCAGCCTGCCCTACGAATACCGCCTGACCGCGCTGGCGGCCGAAGGCGACGTCGATCTCGATGCGCTGCTGGGCGAGTCGTGCACGCTCAGCGTTCAGACGGCGAGCGGCCGGCGCTATTTTCACGGCCGCTGCGCCCAGATCGCGTTTGTCGGGAACGAGCATGGCGGGCTGATCTACGAGCTGACGCTTCGTCCCGACTTCTGGTTCATGTCGCGCAACCGCAATTGCCGCATTTTCCAGAACCTGACGGCGACCGACATCGTCTCCAGCCTTCTGCAGGAGAACGGGATCACGCGCTTCGAGCTCAAGCTCCAGAACGGCTTCCCGCCCAAGCGCACCTACTGCGTCCAATATATGGAGAGCGACTTCGCCTTCATCTCGCGCCTGCTCGAGCATGAAGGCCTGCACTATTTCTTCCGGCACGACGCCAGCGGAACGAAGATGGTCATCGCCGACAGCAACGAGGCGCATGACGAGATCGAGGGTTCGGTCGACATCCCCTATTACCCGCCGGACAATCGCAACGAGCGCGAAGCCCAGCATCTCGACGAATGGTCGGCCGTCCACGGCGTCTCGGCGCCAGCCTCGACCAAGGCGACGGATTTTTTCTACCCGCGCCCTTCGCCGATGAAAAAGACCGACCGCGCCGATCCGGCCTATTCCGGCGACAATGCCGACATGCAGGTTCATCCCGGCGGCTACGAGGCTCAGCCCGACGGCGAGCGGATCGCCCGCTACCGCCTGGAAGCCGAACGATCCCTGCGCGCCCACGCGACGGGCTCCGGCAATGCGCTCGGCCTGCAGCCGGGTTGCCGCTTCGATCTGCGCAACCACCCGCACAGCGCCCAGAACCGCAAGCACCTGGTGGTCGAGGCGCGGCTCCATCTGGAAGCCGACACCTATGTAGCCGGGTCGGGGCTGTCGACGGAGGCGCAGGAGCGCATCGATCTGGTGACGATCCCGTCCGACACCGTGTACCGGCCGACGCTCTCCACCCCCCGGCCCCGGATTCCCGGCACCCAGACCGCGCTGGTCGTCGGCAGGGCGGGCGAAGAGATCGACACCGAAGAGGTGGGCGCCGTGAAAGTCAGCTTTCACTGGGACACCTATTCCAAACAGGACGAGACGAGTTCGTGCTGGGTGCGCGTCGGGCAGACATGGGCGGGCGGCGGCTGGGGCAGCCTGTTCACGCCGCGCATCGGCATGGAGGTGCTGGTCGAATTCATCGACGGCGACCCCGACCGGCCGATCATCGTCGGCGCCGTCTATAACGGCCGCAACCAGCCGCCCTATGGCCTGCCCGGCGACAAGACCAGATCGACGATCAAGAGCAACTCGTCCAAGGGCGGCGGCGGCTTCAACGAGCTGCGCTTCGAGGACAAGAAGGGGCAGGAGGAGATCTATATCCACGCCCAGAAGGACCAGAACGTCGAGATCCTGAACAATCTCTCGACAACGGTGGGCGTCAACGAGACCCGGAGCGTCGGCGCCAGCCGGTCCACCACCATCAGCGTGAACGACACGAAGAATGTCGGCGCGAACGAAACCACGACTATCGGCGCAAACCGAAACACCACCGTCACGACGACCGACAGCCTGACGGTCGGCGCCTCGCGTTCGGTAAGTGTCGGCATCAGCGAGACGATCACCGTCGGCGCCGCACAGAACGCTTCGATCGGCGCCGCGCAGACGGTGAGTGTCGGCGCGATGCAGTCGACCTCGGTCGGCGGCGCCATGTCGCTCAGCGTCGGCGGCGCGCTGGCGATCACGGCCGGCGGGGCAATTTCGATCACCGCTGGCGGCGCCATCGCCATCCAGGCGCCGGTCGTGACCGTCATGGGCGGTCTCGTCGTCATCAGCGGCAAGTCGGTTCAGGTGGGCTAGGCCAATGTGGAACGTCGTCAAATGGACCCTGGCCGGCCAGATCACGCCCTTCTTCAAGCTCAGCGAAGCGGCCGCTCCCCTGCTCGACGGCGAAGAGCCGCCGGAACAGTTCTTTTCCGCTCTCCGCAACGCAGGCGCGCTGGACGATGCCATGCAGTTTCTCTGCTATGCCCTGCCCCGGCGCGTGGCGATCGCCTGGGGCCGCGACTGCGTCGGCCGTACGGGCGGCGCCGTCCAGCTCTCTCCCGCCGACATGGCGGCCTATTCCAGCGTCGGCGCCTGGCTCGGCGATCCCACCGACGAGCGCCGCTATGTCGCCTTCGACGCCGCCAAGGCGGCGGAGATGCGATCCGCGGAAGCGCTGCTCGCCGTCGCGGTCTACGCGTCCGGCGGCTCGCTCGCGGCGCCCCACTCCCCCCAGCCCTGCCCGCCGCCGCCCGAGATGGCCGGACAGATGGTGGCGGGCGCGCTCGCCATGGCGGCGACGCGCGTGGAAGCCTCTCGCATCGCCGCCACCAAATCGGCCTTTCTCGATCGCGGCGCGCTGTTCGCGTCGGGGCAGATCAGGTAACCCCTCCGGCCTTGATCGTCTCCGGTCGCTCACCCATCATTCCGCCATGCGCCTCACGCTGAAGATCGAAAACCAGGACCAGCTGTCGAACGGACAGCCCTTGATCCGTCAGCTCGACCGGGCCGGCATCGAGATCGGGCGCGCCGGCGATGTGGACTGGCAGCTTCCCGACCCGCAGAAGCTGATTTCGTCGATTCACGCGGAGATCGTGTTCGAGCGCGGCGTCTTCCTGCTGCGCGACAAGAGCCGCAACGGCACCTATGTCAACGGCGCGCGGATCGACGGCGCCTCCCGCGAAGTGCAGCTTCGCGACGGCGACCGCATCGCGATCGGGCATTACGAACTCAGCGTAGGTCTCGGCGGCGACGGCAACCATCTGGCGCATATCGAAGACGACGAGGCCGCGTCGGCGTCGACCGATTTCGGCTGGGACGGCGACGACGCCGATATCGCGCCGCCCGAGCCGGTCGAGACGCTCCAGACACGCACGCCCATGGGCTATGGCGATGGCGGTCTGGACGCCGGCTTCAAACCGGCCGAAGTCGCCGGCGGTTCGGATGTGTGGGGGTGGGACGACGAACCGCCGCCGTCGGCCGAACCGACGCCGCCGGCATCGTCACCCGCCGTCAGACGGCCCGCCGCGCAGGCGCCTCAGGCCGCCGCGTTCGATCCTGCGACGCACGATGCCGGGCGCGCGCTTTCTGCCTTCCTGCGGGGCGCCGCCGTGCCCGGCGACACGCCCCAGGCCAAAGACCCCGCAGCGCTCGAACAGGCGGGCATCACGCTGCGCGTTCTGGTGGCCGGCCTGTTCGACCTGCTCAAGCGCCAGAGCGATATGAAGCAGGTGCTGGGCATCGAACGCACGACGGTTCGCCTGGCCGACAACAACATCTTCAAATTCTCGGCAGACGCCGACGAGGCGATGCTGCGGCTGATGCAGCCGCGCGCCGGCGACCTGCCGGGGCCATCGGCGGCGCAGCGCTCGTTCGACGATATCCGGCGTCACGAAGAACGCCTGCTCACGGCGATGAACGAGGCCGTCCGGGCGATCGTGGCGCGCCTCTCGCCGTCCGAGATCAAGACACGCGATACCGGCGGCCGGATCGGCGGCATCATTCCCGGCGCGCGCAAGGCCGCCTGGTGGGACGAGCTGGAACGCGAGCATGCGCGGCTGATGGAAGACAACGGCGTGAAGCTCGACGAGCTGATCGAAGACGAACTCCGCGACGCATTCACCCGGCATCTTTGAGGGAGCCCATCGTGACGCTGCCCGCCGCCCGCATCACGGATCTCATCACCTGCCCGGTCTGCGGCCCGGGGGTGATCGGCACGATCAATCAGACGACGACGCTGTTCGGCGGCCTGCCGGTCGCGCGTGTCACCGACCTGTGCTTCTGCACGCCGCCCGGCGTGCCGCTGACCAAGGGCATGCCCGGCCTGCTCGTCGGCGGCCTTCCCATCGCCCATGTACTCGATCCCGCCGGCCATGGCGGCTTCATCAATATGGGCCTGCCGGTCACCCTGATCGGCTAGAGCCCTTTCCGGGACAGGCGCGAAGGCCTCTCCCGGAATGGCGTCACAACCGCCGGCTCAGGGCGCCTGGCGATAGGCGACGGCGTCGGTGCGGATCTCGCCCGCACCGGCCACCAGCTCGGCAAAGGCCTTCGCCGTCATCGCGCCGTCCGTCGCCAGCGCGGACTTGCTCATCACCGCGACGATCAGCAGGGCCGGCGGGCTCGCGGCGGGCGAATAGCGCGGCCAGGTGAAGCTGAAACGGCCCGGGCCTGCGCTCGTCAGATCGCCTTTCGCGATCCGCGCGGCAACTGCCGTCGCATCGCCGAGATCGATCACCGGCAGAACACGGCCACCCGGATCGGCCACAAAGATCGTGAGATGTGGATAGGCCGCATCCATCGCGATCTCGGTCATCGACACGCCGGCGGGGCCCGGCGTCGCCGCACCCACCGCCGGCTGCGCGCCGGCGGCGAAGCCCGGCTTCAAGGCGTCGAGCGTCGCACAATAGGCGTCGGAGACCGCATCGCCGGAGAGCGAGACGGCAGGCCCGGCGGTCGGCGGCGCGCCATCTTCCGCCTTGGGCGGTTCGGCGACAGCCTTGATCTTGTCCGGCTGGCCCCAGACTCCGCCGGCCGCGACGCCGCCCGAGCCGTCCGCCGACAGGCGCACCAGGCTGCATCCGACGGCCGCGAAGCGAGCCGCCAGATCCGGATCGATGCCCGACGCCGCCGCAATGGTCGGCCCCGGCGTCGGCGAGGGTGTGGGCTCGGATGTCGGTGCGGGCGTCGGTGCGCCCGTGGGTCCGGGTGACGGCGACGGCGCGCCACTCGGCGATGGCGCGGGCGTCGCTGTGGGCAGCGGCGACGGCGACGGCAGCGGCGCAGGCGTGGTCTCCGGCGTCGGCGCGGATGTCGGCGCCGGGGAGGGCTCCGGTGTGGACTGCGGTGTGGTTTCAGGTGTCGGGAGCGGCATCGGCGCGGCGGTGGGCTGAGGCTCCGGCACCGGCGAAGGCGAAGGCAATGGCGACGGCGCGAGGCTCGGCAGCGGACCCGGAACAATCGTCGGCACGGGCGGCAGAGGCTCCGGGGTCGGCTCCGGCGTCGGAGCGGCTGTGGGCGCGGCCGTCGGTTCGGGCGTCGGCTCGGCCGTCGGTTCGGCCGCAGGTTCGGGCGTCGGCGCGGGTGTCGCGGCCGGTGTCACTTCGGCGACGGACGGCCCCTTGCCGCCGGGCTTGCCGAAAATATCGTCCTGATAGACGACGACGGCGGCGGCAATGCCACCTCCCACGACAAGCCCCAGAAGACCGGGGCCGATGCCGAAGCGGCGGCGCGGGGGCGCCTTCTCCGGCGGCCGTTCGGTGCGCTTGATCTGGGCGACACGCCCCG
>JAKOQZ010000184.1 GCA_029778105.1 Pseudomonadota bacterium
GAAGCGCCGACCGAAGACGACACCGCCCTCGCCAACGCCCTGATCGAGCGCCGCACGCCGCAGGAGATCGCGACCGCCCTTGCGCGCTTCTTCCGCAACCAGCTCCCCGCGCCCGAAGACCTGCTCGACGCGCCGCAGCAGCGCGATACGCGCGGCCCCCGCGACGCGCGCGAACCCCGCTTTGAGGCCAGAAGCGATGAACGCGGCCCGCGCGACCGTGGCCCGCGCGAGCCGATGGACTGGTTCCGCATCAATGCCGGTCGCAATCTCAACGCCGACCCGCGCTGGCTCATCCCGCTCATCTGCCGCCTCGGGCACATCACCAAGCGCGAGATCGGCTCGATCAAGGTGTTCGACAAGGACACCAAGTTCGAGATTCTCACCGCCGCCGCCGCCGGCTTCATGCGCGCGGTGAACGACGCCAACGATCCGGAAGTGCGCATCACGCCGACCGCCGGCCCCACGGGCGCCGACCGTGCCCGCGAAGGTCATGGCGCGCGCGCCCCGCGCGGCGATGGCGCCCGCGAAGAGCGCCGCGCGCCGCGTGCCGATCACGGCGAAGGCCGCACCCGCGAAGAGCGCCCGCACAAGCCGCGCTCCAGCTATAATCCGGCCGCCTTCCGCGAACTGATCGACACACCCGCCGCCCCGCCGCCCCAGCGCCGCGACGACCGTCCGTTCGGCGACGACCGCCCCCCGCGCGCCGATCGTCCGGCCAAGCCGTTCCCGCCCAAGGGCGAATTCAAGGGCAAGGCGCCGTTCAAGGACAAGCCGCCCTTCAAGGATAAGCCGCATCACAAGGGCAAGCCGGACGGCGCCAAGCCGGCCTTCGCCGGCAAGGGCGAGCATCCGAAAAAGGCGGGCCGTCCGCCCAAACACATGCGCAAGGCGCGCAAGACGCCCTGACGCTGCGGACGCGAACGGGCAAATTGCCGCGTTGATCGTTCCTGTGCCGAGGTCGACAGTCCCGCCGAAAATTCAAGGGAGACTGTCGATGCCGCAGCTGCGAATCCTCACCTGCGTCACCAATGCAGGCGGCGTCGGCCCGGGGCATACCGCGCTCTGGGTCGACAACACGGTCTACAGCTTCGAGCGTATGTTCTCGGCCAATGGCTGGCTGGTCCAGAATTTCTCGACCTACGTCAACAACGATCAGAACAAGAACCGTCCGGTCATCGCCCAGACGCTCAACTCCCGCGTCAACGCGCAGACGGTTCTCAACTCGCTTCGCGCCGAGGCCGACGAATGGTTCGAGCAATATAGCGGCTCGAATGTCTGCAGCATGCGCGCCTCCGCCAATCTCGACACCGGCGCGTCGGCCGGCTTCGACCCCAGAGGCTACGACACGCCCTACGGCGTCTACTGGCACGCCTGGAACAAAGAGTATGTCGGCTCGGAGCGCTGCGTCTGGCAGACCCGCAGCAGCGACTACGACAGCAAGCGCACCAAGCTCTACAGCGACTATCAGTTCGACATCGACAGCGTGGGCTGGAACTGGTGATCGCTGCAC
>JAKOQZ010000185.1 GCA_029778105.1 Pseudomonadota bacterium
GCGCCCACCGCCGCGCCGAAGACGGCGATCAGCACCGTATAGGGCAGCGACAGCCGCCGGGCCGCCGGCATCAGCAGGCTGGCCGCGCCCAGCAGCGCCGCCACGCCGCCGGCGGCGTAGGCGATCACTTCGACATGGGAAGCGGCGGAGCCGACGTCAGACATGGGGCGATGTGGCAGAGATTGGCGCGAAAACTCAAGCGGACGCGATCAGGCCTTGGCGGGATCGTAGGCGTAGACCCAGTCGAACATCTTGCCCGGCTGGCCGGGAGCGATGCGGCTGGCGAGGCCCAGCGCGCCATAGACCACCGTGCGCAGCCACCCGCTCTCCAGATGAAAGCGCCAGGCATTCGCCCACGACGCGCCCTGCATCTTGGCGGTGCGCTCGTGCCGGGCTGCGCCATAGTCGCGCAGCGCATGGCTCACGTCCTCGGGCCGCGCCTTCAGACAGCGCGCCAGCGCCACCGCATCCTCCAGCGCCATCGCCGCGCCCTGGGCGAGAAAGGGCGGCATGGCGTGGCAGGCATCGCCCAGCAGCGCCACGCGCCCGGCGCTCCACACGCTCAAGGGATGGCGCTCGAACAGCGCCCAGCGCCACGGCCGCTCCAGACGCTCCAGCAGCGTGTCGACGCTCCTGTGCCATCCGCCGAAATCGGCGCGCATCGCCTCGGGCGTGCCCTCCGAGGTCCAGGATTCCTCCTGCCAGTCGCGGCGCTCCACCACGCCCACCAGGTTCATCACGCCGCGATGGTGCAGCGGATAGGTCACCAGATGACGCCCCCGGCCCATCCACACCGTCGCGACCGGCGGCACGCTGTCGCCCTTCAACGGCACGCAGGCCCGCCAGGCCATCATGCCCGTAAAGACCGGCTCGTCCCTGCCCGCCACGCCTTCGCGCACCACCGAATGGATGCCGTCCGCGCCGATCAAGATGTCGCCGCTCGTCTCCGCCCCGCCCTCCAGCTCCACGCCCACCTGGTTCTTGCCGTGCGTCACCCGCGCCACGCGCGCGCCGGTCACCACCTGGATGCCGGGATGGGCGTCGGCCGCTTCGGCCAGCACGCCATGCAGGTCGGCGCGGTGGATATGGAAATAGGGGGCGCCGAATTTCGCCTCGTGCCGCGCGCCCAGCTCCACGCGGCTCACCAGCCGGCCCGATTTGGGCAGGCGCAGCTCCACCGCTTCGGGCCGGCTGGCCCGGGCCGCCACGGCGTCTTCCAGCCCCATCAGGCGCAGCGCCTTCACGGCGTTGGCCGACAGCTGCAGCCCGGCGCCCATTTCGCCGAGCCCGTCATGCGCTTCGAAGACGGTGACGCGGCTCCCGCTTTCGGCAAGAGCCAGCGCCGCCGCCAGGCCGCCAATGCCTGCGCCTGCGATCAGGATCCGGTCAGGCATCGGCGCTCGGTCATGAATAGGTCCGTTCCGTCCACCACGGGAAATACTCAGGCAAATCTGTCGAAACCTTGTTCGGATAGACGGGCTGGCGCTTTTCCAGGAACGACATCACGCCTTCCTTGGCGTCTTCCTGACGGCCGCGGGCGAAGACGCCCTTGCTGTCCACCTTGTGCGCCTCCATCGGGTGATCGGCGCCCAGCATGCGCCACAGCATCTGGCGGGTCAGCGCGATCGACACCGGCGCGGTGTTCTCGGCGATCTCCTTGGCCAGCGCCCGGGCGGTGGGGATCAGGTCCTCGCCCTTCACCAGATGCGTCACCAGTCCGCGCTCCTTGGCCTCCTGCGCGCCGAACACGCGGCCGGTGAAGCACCATTCCGCAGCCGTCGAGATGCCGACGATGCGCGGCAGGAAATAGCTCGAGCACGCCTCCGGCACGATGCCGCGGCGGGCGAAGACGAAGCCGAAACGGGCGTTCTCCGAGGCGATGCGGATATCCATCGGCAGCTGCATCGTCACGCCGATGCCCACCGCCGCGCCGTTGATCGCGCCGATCACCGGCTTCAGGCTCTCGAAGATCTTCAGCGTCACCATGCCGCCGCCGTCGCGGATCGCCGGGTTCGACCAGTCGATCTTGCCGTCGGCGCCCGATGCGCCCTGCTTTTCGGGGCGGTCGTCGCGATTGTCATAGTCGAACGTCTTCGCGCCCTGGCTGAGGTCGGCGCCCGCGCAGAACGCCTTGCCCGCGCCGGTGAAGATGATGGCGCGCACCGCGTCATCCTTGTTGGCCTTGTCGAGCGCATCGATCAGTTCGGTCATCATCACGCCGGTGAAAGCGTTCATCTTCTCGGGGCGGTTCAGCGTAATGGTCGCGATGCCCTCGCTCACCTCATAGGCGATCTGTTCGTAGGCCATGGGGTATTCCTCCTGATTTTTGATGGGCGCAGCTTAGCCGTGCTGTGCGGCCTGAGGAAAGCCAAGGGTGGAAAGCCGAGGGTGGAAACCCATGGGTTTTTTTGACCCCGCCGCCGCCCTCGTCTATCCAAGGGGCACACAAAAATCCCGAGGAAACCGCCATGGCCCACCCCACGATCCACGCCCAATCCACGCCCGAAAAGCCCGCCTTCATCATGGCCCAGAGCGGCGAGAGCATGACCTACGGTCAGCTCGAAGCCCGCTCCAACCAGGGCGCCCAATTGTTCCGCGCGCTCGGCCTCAAGGCCGGCGACTGCATCGCCATCTTCATGGAGAATAACGTCCACTATCTGCCGCTCTGCTGGGCGGCGCAGCGGGCGGGGCTCTATTTCACCTGCATTTCCTCGCGCCTGACGGCGGGCGAGATCGAGTACATCGTCAAGGACAGCGGCGCGAAGGTGCTGGTTTCCTCGGCCTATCTGGCGAAGACGGCGCTCGAAACCGCGCCACTCATCCCCGGCGTGGCGCTCTATATGGTCAACGGCGCGAGCGCCCCGTTCCAGCCGCTTGAGGCCGCCCTCGACGCCCAGCCGGTCACGCCCATCGCCGACGAAACCGCCGGCTCCGACCTCCTCTACTCCTCCGGCACCACCGGCCGCCCCAAGGGCGTCAAGGTCGCGCTGACCGGGCTTCCCATCACGGAACCCAACTCGCTGCTCGGGCTCACCCAGGTGCTGTTCGGCTTCAACGCCGACATGACCTATCTCTCGCCGGCGCCGCTCTATCACGCCGCCCCGCTGCGCTATTGCATGGCCGTCCAGCGCTTCGGCGGCACGGTCGTCGTGATGGAGCATTTCGACCCGGAACAGGCCCTCGCGCTCATCCAGAAATACAAGGTCACCCACGCCCAGTGGGTCCCCACCATGTTCGTGCGCATGCTCAAGATGGACGAGTCCATCCGGGCGAAATACGACGTTTCCTCGCTGAAGGCCGCCATCCACGCCGCCGCGCCCTGCCCGGTCGACGTCAAGCGCCGCATGATCGAATGGTGGGGCCCGGTCATCCACGAATACTACGCCGGCACCGAAGGCAACGGCTTCGTCTATACGAACTCCGAAGACTGGCTGAAGCATCCCGGCACCGTCGGCCGCGCCATGCTCGGCGAACTCCACATCGTCGGTGAAGACGGCGAGGACGTGCCGGTGGGCGAGGAAGGCGTCGTCTATTTCGCCAACGGACCTCAATTCGAATATCACAACGCGCCCGAGAAGACCGCCGAGAGCAAGAACGCCAAAGGCTGGTCGACCCTCGGCGATGTCGGCAAGGTCGATGAGGAAGGCTTCCTCTATCTCACCGACCGCAAGGCCTTCATGATCATCTCCGGCGGCGTGAACATCTACCCGCAGGAAGCCGAGAACGTGCTCATCGGCCACCCCAAGGTCGCCGACGTCGCGGTGGTCGGCGTGCCGAACGAGGATTTCGGCGAAGAGGTGAAGGCCGTCGTGCAGCCCGCCGACTGGGCCGATGCGAACGAGGACACCGCCGCCGAGCTGCTCGCCTACGCCAAGCAGCATCTCTCGGCGATCAAGTGCCCGCGCTCGATCGACTTCATGAAAGAGCTGCCGCGCCATCCGACCGGCAAGCTCTACAAGCGCCTCATCCGCGACGCCTACTGGGGCAAGCGCGACAGCAAGATCGTCTGATCGGCTATTCCTGGTCCCGGCGGTAGGTGATGGTGAACATCATCACCACCGGGTCCGACGCCCTCAGCTCCGGATTGTCGGAAGTGAGGGTGATGTCGCCCGACACGCTCTCGGCGAAGTCGGCGCGCGGGTTGAAGAAGACCTGCACGTCGCAGCGCGGCTGCGCCGTCTCCAGCGCGCCGCCCTCCCAGCCCATCCCCATGCCGCCATAGTCCCAGCCGAAGCCCGAGAGCTTGAACGGCTTGCCGTTCAGGGCCTCCACCTCGGCCAGCGTCTGGCCGGCCTTCAACCCGCCGGGCGCGACCCAGACCGGCAGAACCTCCTGCCCCGTCGCCTCGTCCCAGCCGGAATAGACGCGGATCATCGACGGTCTTGCGCGGGCCGCCTCATCCTCCCACACGACCTCCAGCCGCCGCGCCGCGTCGCCGCCATTGACGCGCGTGCCGGGCATCTCCTCGCCCTCGGGCCCGCCGAGGTCGCCGAACACGACATTGTCCTTGCCGAATGTCGCGATCAGATCGGCTTCGGTCGCGTCCCATCCGACGGGATCGCCGCAGCTGAGCGGCAGCCCGGCCTCGCTCGCCCGCTTTGCAGGCTCCGCCGCCGTGGCCGTCAGCCCCAGCGCGGCCAGCCACGCCAATCCCGTCGCGATGCGCATGCGCCCGTCTCCTTTAAGGCTTCAGGGCGTTTCTGCGGCCGGGGCCGCCGCGTCTTCGCGTACGTAATAGACGCTGAAGCGGCCGACCGTCGGCTTGGCTTTCAGCGTGTCCTTGCCGTTCGACATGATCTCGCCTTCGCCCAACACGCTTTCGGGCGTCGCGTCGCCGGAATCGGAAAACACGATCGATGTGCCGCACTTGGCGTCCGCCGCCGGCTCCAGCTTGCCGCCCTCCCAGCTCGTCGGCGTGCCGCCATAGTCCCAGCCGAAGCCGTAGAGCTTGAACGGCTTGCCGTTGATCTTCTCGACCTCCTCGATCGGCATGCCGAGATGGATGCCTTCGGGCGACCTCCATTCCGGCATCGACGCCGTCTCGCCGTCTTCGCTCCACACCGGGTTCACATTGATGACCGCCGGCTTGGCGCGCTTTTCCTCATCGGTCCAGACGATGTCGAAGGTCTTCTTCGCGTCCTTGGCGAACACCCGCGTGCCGTACATCTCGGTGCC
>JAKOQZ010000186.1 GCA_029778105.1 Pseudomonadota bacterium
GGCTGCGCTGAACGAGATCATGGGGATGCTGAGCTGGGGCGGATTTGGCCTTGGGGCGCAGAAGACCCGCTCGACGATCTTCCTCAAGATGATCGAAGGGGGCGCGCGTTTGAATGAACGCGTGACGCTGACGGAAGCGACAGGGAAGGGCGCGGCGCCGGCGTTCCAGCGCGAGGGCTTCCTGAAGCCGGACGCGGTGACGCTGATCGAAGGCGGCGCGTTTCATGACTGCCTGGTGTCGCCGCGTTCGGCGGCCGAATACGGCGTGCCGACCAACGGCGCCTCGGGCGGTGAAACGCCCGCCTCGCTGGACATGGCGGCAGGCGAACTGCCCGAGGCCGATGTGCTGAAGGCGCTCGGCACGGGCATCTATGTGTCGAACCTCTGGTATCTGAACTTCTCCGACCGCAGCGCCGGCCGGCTGACCGGCATGACGCGGTTCGCGACCTTCTGGGTGGAGAATGGCGAACTGGTCGCGCCGCTGAATGTCATGCGGTTCGACGACACGATCTACCGGATGCTGGGCGCCCATCTGGAGGCGCTGACCGTGGAACGCAACCTGCTGCTCGACCCGGGCACATATGAGAGCCGCAACCTGGAGAGCGCGCGCCTGCCCGGCGCGCTTCTGTCGGCCATGCGCTTCACGCTATAGTCGCCGCGTCGCGCCGCGCACGGCGCTTTGGGGGAGTGACATGATCCGCAATGTGATCGTCGGCGCGTTCGAGGCTTTCGCCTGGGTCTTCTTCGTCGGCGTCATCGCCTACGCGACCTGGTTCGGCTGGCATCATGCCGTGTTGGGCGAGCTGGCGTTCAGCGGAAAGATCGTGGAGCCCTGGCAGGGCGCCGTCGCCGGGTTCGTCGCCGGCACGCTGGCCGCGATCGTCGGCACGGGCCTCGTCTTCACGCTTCTCGACATCCGCGCCGGCACCGACCGCATCGCGTTCCTGATGGAAGACGAGCTGCGCCGCCGGCGCGGCGGCGATCTCGACGGCTAGGCCGCCGCCGCGAAGGGAGGCCTTACGGCCTTCCCTCGATCGAAAGATAGCGCGAGCGGTGGGTGTTGAGCAGGTTCTCTTCCCATCCCTTGACCCAGGTGTGAACGAGGTTCCGGCTCACCCCGTAATAAATCGGGGTGATCGGATATTCCTCGAGCATCAGCCCCTCGGCTTCCTTCATGATCGTGGCGCGCGCGGCTTCGTCGCGCTCCTGGTCCGACTTGCGGATCAGGTCTTCGTAAGCCTGATTGCCATAGCGCGACATGTTCATGTCGCCCGCCGACGGCTGAGCGAGGAACAGGAAGTTCTTGGCGTCGTTGAAGTCGGCGAACCAGTTGGCTTCGGCCACCTCGTAGTCCTGCGCGCGGACCGTGTTGTAGTGGACCTTCTTCTCCATCACGACCAGCTCCACCTTCACGCCGATGGCCGCCCACATGCCCTGAAGCGCGGCGGCCATGCGGCGCGAGTCGTTGTCGGAGATGTAGTTGTACCGGAACGAAATCGGATTCTCCGGGCCATAGCCGGCCTCGGCCAGAAGCCGCTTGGCCTCCGCGATGCGGTCGGGCATCGCCATCGTCTCGAACGACAGTCGCGGGCCTTCGCCGTAGCCGGCGGTGCCCGGCGGGACGATGGAATAGGCCGCAACCTCACCCGCCTTGATGATCTGGCTGACGATGACCTCGCGGTTGATCGCAAGCGAGATCGCCTTGCGGACGCGCGGATCGTCGAACGGCTTCTTCAGCGTGTTCATGACGATGTAGCGGACATTGACGATGGTCGAGACTTTCAGCTCGTCGGCCATCGTGCGTTTCAGCATTTCGATCTGGGCTGAGGGAAAGCCGACATTGAGATCGAGGTCGCCGGTGCGGAAGCGCTTGAGCGCCGCCTCGGCATCATCGGTCGGATAGAAGGTCACGCCGTCGAGCTTGACGCTGGCCGCATCGTAGAACTTGTCGTTCTTCACCGTCACGACGCTGTCGTTCGGCCGCCATGAGACCAGCTTGAACGGACCGTTGGAGACGTAGTTTTCCGGCTTCACCCAGTCGTCGCCGTATTTCTCGACCACGTGCTTCGCCACCGGATAGGTGATCTGGTGCATCAGCAATTGCGGCAGATAGGGCGCGGGGTGGGTGAGCGTGATCTCCAGCGTCGTCGCGTCGATCGCCCGTACGCCCAGCGTATCCGGCGCCGCCTTGCCGGAGTTCACCTCTTCCCCGCCTTTGATGTCGTAGAGCATCGAGGCGTATTGCGAGGCGGTGGCCGGGTCCATCTGGCGGCGGAACGAGAAGACGAAGTCGTCCGCCGTCACCGGCACGCCGTCCGACCACACGGCGTTCGCGCGCAGCTTGAAGGTCCACACCAGACCGTCCTCGCTGACGGTCCAGCTTTCCGCCGCGCCGGGCACCGGGTTGGCCTTTGCGTCCTCGGTGAAGAGGCCGACGAACAGATCGCCCAGGATATTGCTTTCCCAGCTGCCCGTCGCCTTGTGCGGGTCGAGCGTGTCGGGGTCGTTCTGATTGCCGCGATTGAGCGTCGCCGCAGCGGCCGCGACGGTGAACAAAACCGCCGCGGCCAGCGCGGTGACGAAGCGGCGCGTCATCAGCGGCCCTCGATCGACATCCAGCGGGAACGGTTCACGCCGCGCATATTGCCCGTCCAGCCCTTGAGATAGGGCTTCACCAGATAGTTGTTGAAGCGGAAGCGTGTCGGCGCGACGCCGTATTCGTCGAGCAGAAGCTGCTCGGCTTCGCGCATGATCGAGGCGCGCTTGGCGGCATCGGGCTCAAGGCGCTCCTGCGCCATCAGCTCGTCATACCTGGCGTTCGAGTAGCCGCCATAGTTGAAGCCCTTGTTGTTGGTTTCGAACATGAACAGGAAGGTTTCGGGATCATTGTAATCGCCGACCCAGGCCGCCGTCGCGACCTCGAAATTCGCCACTTGGAGGTGCTGGTTGTAGTGCGTCGCCGGCTCGTTGAAGACGAGTTCGGCTTCGATCCCGACCTGACGCCACATAGTCTGCGCCGTCGCGGCGGCGCGTTTGGCATCGGGGTCCGTGGTCGTGTAGAGGCGGAACGTCAGCTTGTTGTCGGGGCCGTAGCCGGCCTCCGCGAGCAGCTCTTTCGCCTTGGCGACGCGCTCGGCCTGCGAGGCGAACTTGCAGTCGGGCGAGGTCGCGCCCTTTTCGTAGTTCGCCGTTTCGGGGGGCACGAGCGAACAGGCGACCGGCTCGCCCAGCTGGTAGATGCGGTCGGTCATCGTCTGGCGGTCATAGGCCAGGCTGATGGCCTGACGCACGCGCACGTCGTTGAAGGGCGCGTTGCGCTGATTGAAGATGAGATACGAGGTCGCCAGATACGGCGCGTTTTTCACCTGATCGCCCAGCGTCTGCTTCAGCTGCTTGAACTGCTGCGTGGGGAAATTGTCGTAGATGTCGACCTCTCCCGCGCGGTAGCGCTTCAGACCGGCATTCACGTCGTTGATCGGAATCCAGTTGACGGTGTCGACCTTGATGTTGGCGGCGTCATGGTATTTCGGGTTCTTGGCCAGGCGCACATATTCCTGCACGCGCCAATCGACCAGCGTGAACGGGCCGTTGGTGACCATGTTGCCCGGCTTGATCCAGTCGTTGCCGAATTTCTCGATCGCCGCCTTGTTGACGGGGAAGGTCGCCTGGTGTGCGACGATGCCGTCGAAATAGGGCGCGGGATGCTCCAGCGTCACGACGAACGTGCCCGGATCGGGGGCGGCGACGCCGAGATCCTCCAGCGGCATCTTGCCGGCGTTCACCGCCTCGGCGTTCTTCACGACATAGAGGATCGAGGCGTACTGGGCGGCCGTCTTGGGGTCCATCAGGCGGCGCCAGGAATAGACGAAATCGTCCGCCGTCACCGGCGTGCCGTCGGACCAGACCGCACCCTGACGCATCTTGAAGGTCCAGGTCAGGCCATCGGGGCTGACGGTCCAGCTCTCGGCCGCGCCGGGGATGATCTCGCCGTTCACGTCTTCGGTGGCGAGTCCTTCGAGCATGTCGCCGACGATGAAGTTCTCCCAGGTGCCCTGGGTATTGTGCGGGTCGAGCGAGAACGGGTCGCCGCCCGCATTGCCGCGATTGAGTACGACTTCCGCCGAAGCGGGAGCGGCGAAGAGGAAGACCGCCGCCAGGGCGGCGAGGGCGCGATGGAGCATGTTTCTGGCGTCCTTTAGCAAAACGTCACATGACGAATGTGTAGCACGCCCCCGCAGGCGGCGGGGGCATGCTCACGCGATTTCTATCAGGCGGAGGTGCGCCGGCGGGCGATGATCGCGCCGGCGAGCGCGAGCAGAACCCCGCCGCCGATCAGCCACCACATCAGATTGGAGGCGCCGCCGCCCTGCGCAGGCGCCGCGCCGGTCTGGCCCGAGGCGTCCGCCGTCTGGATGGTCGGGGTCGCCCCGGCGCCGCCGGCGGCCTTCTTCTCCTGGTCGATCGACATCCAGCGCGTGCGGTGGACATTCGTCAGCGCGTCCTCGAAGCCCTTCACATAGGGCTCGACCAGATAGCGCGAGACCGCATTGTAGATGGGCAGGAACGGGGCGTCGTCGAGCAGGATCTGCTCGGCCTGATTCAGCAGCGCGCCGCGTTTGGCGGCGTCCGGCTCGTTGTCGCCGTCGATATTGAGCTGGTCGAACCTGGCGTTGGAATACTTGCCGTAGTTCATCTCGTCCGAAGAAGTCTTGGCGAGATAGAGGAACGACGAGGCGTCGGGGAAGTCGGCGATCCAGCCGGCCAGCGCCACGCCGAAATTCTGCTGGCGCAGGGCTGAGTAGACGGTCTTCGTTTCCTGCCCGGTCGGCGTCATCTCGACGCCGATCTGCTTCCACATGCCCTGCAGCGCGGTCGCGAGACGCTTGCCGTCGGTGGACTGCATGTGCAGGAACTCGAACTTCAGCGGATTGTCGGGGCCGAAGCCCGCCTCGGCCAGAAGCTCGCGCGCCTTCTTCTGGCGCTCCGCCATCGGCATGTCGCGATAGAAGAGGTGGGCCTCATGCGGGTAGTTCGGCACGTTGGGCTGCACGAACGTATAGGCGGGGGTCTCGCCGCCCCTGAGGATCTGATTGACGATCACTTCGCGATCGATGGCGAGGCCGAGCGCCGTGCGGACGCGCACGTCCTGCCATTCAGGCCGCGTCAGGTTGAACGTGACGTACCAGTTGGCGATGAAGGGCGCGATCCGGACCTTTTCCGGCATCGAGCGTTTGAGCTCGTCCAGGAGCTGGCCCGGAATGCCGGCCGACAAATCGAGTTCGCCGGCGCGGAAGCGCTTGGTGTTGGCGATCTGGTCTTCCTGGGAATAGAAGCGCACCTCGTCGATCTTGACGTTGGCGGCGTCGTAGAAGGTCGGGCTCTTCTTCAGGATGACCTTGTCGTTCGGCGTCCAGCTGACCAGCGTGAACGCGCCGTTCGAGACGTAATTGCCGGGCTTCACCCAGTCGGCCCCGAATTTCTCGATCGCATGCTTGGGAACCGGGAAGAAGGCGTAGTGCACCAGCATGTCCGGCAGATAGGCGGCCGGGTGCTCGAGCGTGATCTCGAGCGTCTTGTCGTCGATGGCCTTCGCGCCGATCTGGTCGGGCGGCAACGCGCGGCTATAGACCTTGGCCGCGTTCTTGATGATGTGGGTGATCGAGGCGTACTGGCCGCCCGTCGCGGGATCGTTGATGCGCTGGAAGGCGAAGACGAAATCGCCCGCCGTCACCGGCACGCCGTCGGACCAGACCGCATCGGCCCGCAGCTTGAATGTCCACACCAGCCCGTCCGGCGAGGTCGTCCAGCTTTCGGCCATGCCGGGGATGGGGTTGCCCTTGGCGTCCTCGGTCGTCAGACCGATGATCATGTCGCCGATGATGTTGTTTTCCCAGCTTCCCGTGGCTTTCTGGGGGTCCAGGGTGTCCGGCTCGGCGCCGTTGCCGCGCTCCAGGACGACAGGTTCGGCCGCCTGGGCGGCGATCACGGCCGGGGTCGCCAGGAAGGCAACGGCCGCCGCGAGCATTTTCAGGGTCTTCATGTCCGGATCTGATCTCCTTGCCGCTGGATCGGCCAGCGCGCGCCATATTTCAGGCGCAGTCGGGGCCGATAGGCTCATTTGCATTTTGAATAGGGGCTGAACGCCACCTTGTCCACGGAGCGGGCGGGGGCTATGTCCGGCGCTTGGACCCGTCACGAGGGGATGAACGAGATGATGAAGTCGCTTGCCGCTGGCGCATTTCTGGCCGTTTGCGCTTCGGGCGCGGCGCTCGCGGCCTCGACCGAGGTCCGCAATACGCTTGAAGCCGTGAACGCCTGCACGGCCGAAACCGACCCGGCCAAGCGGCTCGCCTGCTACGACGCCGCCGGGCCGCGCGTGCGCGCCGCGCTGAACGTGGCGACCGAGGAAGACCAGTTCTCGCTGTTCGGCCTGTTCGAATCGGACGGCTCGTCGACGACCCGCGAAGCGACCCGGCCGGAAGATTTCGGCAATCGCCTGCCGGCGGACGACGTCCAGGTCGTCGAGAGCGGCGGCGTGATCACCGAGATCACCGTGGCGCTGGCGGACGTGGCGAAGAACGGCGCCGGCAAGGACGTTTACGTCCTGGAGAACGGCCAGGTCTGGCGCGCCAAGGAAACTGCCGGACTGCGTCTGCCGAACGATGCCAAGGGCCTGAAGGTCAATATCCGCCAGGGCATGATGGGCGCCTATTTCATCAAGCGCGAAGGCAGCAACAAGTCGATTCCGGTCGAACGGGTGAAGTAAGGCCCGACTGACGCAACAGGAAAAGGCCCGCCGGATGGCGGGCCTTTTTTGTTTCAGACCGGGTCGTGCTCGGCGACAAAGTGCCCGGGCTTGGCCTCGATGAGCTTTGGCACGTACTGATCGGCATCGGGATCGTCGATCACCTTCGACTTGAGGAAGGTGAGCGAGGCGCGGGTGTCGAGCGGCGAAGGCAGGTCACCCTGCAGCTTGGCTCTGGGCTTGGTGCGTTCGAGCTTCGGGTCGGGCAGCGGCACGGCCGAGATCAGCCCGCGCGTATAGGGATGCAGCGGGTCGTTATAGATGTCTTCCCGGTCCGCGAGTTCGACGATGCGGCCCAGATACAGAACCATGATCCGGTGCGAGATCTGGCGCACCACGGCGAGGTCGTGGCTGATGAACAGCATGCTCATGCCGAATTCGGCCTGCAGCTTCATCAGCAGATCGACGATCTGGCGCTGGATCGAGACGTCGAGTGCCGAGACCGCCTCGTCGCAGATGACAAGGCTGGGCCGCACGATCATCGCGCGGGCGATGCCGACGCGCTGATTCTGGCCGCCCGAGAATTCGTGCGGATAGCGATTGATCCAGGCCGGGTTGAGGCCGACCTTCTCCATGATCTCCAAGACGCGCTCGCGCACCTCGGCCTTGCTGAGATGTGGCTCCTGCGTCTGCAGCGGCTCGGCGATCGACGCGCCGATCGGCATGCGCGGATCGAGCGAGGCGAGCGGGTCCTGGAAGACGATCTGCAGCTCCTTGCGCATCTTGCGCATCTCGCGGTCGGAAAGACCCATCAGATCCTTGCCGCCCAGCCAGACCACTTTGCCTTCGCGCGGTTCGACGAGCTGGAGTACGGCGCGGGCGAGCGTCGACTTGCCGCAACCGGATTCGCCCACGATGCCGAGCGTTTCGCCCTTCCTCAGCTTGAAGCTGACGCCGTTCACCGCTTTCAGCGGTTTGGTCTTGCCGAACAGGCCGCCCGACATGCGGATCGGGAAGTGAACCTTGATATCGTCCGCTTCCAGAAGCGTGCTCTCGCCGCCGCGGTCCTTGACCGGCGCAAGTTTGGGGTGGCCGGCCTTGTCGGGCTGGTCGAGGCGCGGCACGGCATCGAGCAGCATGCGCGTGTAGTCGTGCTTGGGCGCGTAGAATACGTCGTCGACAGAACCGGCTTCGACGAACTCGCCATAGCGCATCACCTGCACGCGGTCGCACATCGAAGCGATGACGCCCATGTCGTGGCTGACGAGCGCGATCGATGTGCCGAGCTCGCGCGTCAGGTCGCGCATGATCTCGAGCACCTGCGCCTGCACCGTCACGTCGAGCGCCGTGGTCGGCTCGTCCGCGATGAGCAAGTCGGGGCCGCAGGCCGTGGCGATGGCGATCATCACGCGCTGCCGCATGCCGCCCGAAAGCTCGTGCGGAAACTGGTTCATGCGGCGCCGGGCTTCCGGGATGCGCACCAGCTCGAGCATGTCGAGCGCGCGCTTCTCGGCGGCGGCGCCATGCGCCTTGCCGTGCACCTTGAGAATTTCGACGATCTGCTGGCCGACCTTCATATGCGGCGTCAGCGAGGTCAGCGGGTCCTGGAAGATGACGCCGATATGCGAGCCGCGCAGCTGGCGCAGCTGCCGGGGCGACGCCCCGATGAGCTCTTGCCCCTTGAAGAGAACCGAGCCGCTGGCTTTGCCGTTGCCGGCGAGAAGACCGAGGGCGGCCATGAACATCTGGCTCTTGCCCGAGCCGGATTCGCCCACGACGCCGACGACCTCGCCGCGGGCGATGTCGAATGTGGCGCCTTTGACGGCGTGAACCACGCCATCGGGCGTGTCGAAGCGGACGTGGAGGTCGCGGATCTGGAGGATCGGTTCGGCCATCGGCTTAGCGGTCCTTCGGGTCGAGGGCGTCGCGCAGACCGTCGCCGATGAAATTGAAGCAGAACAGCGTCACCGCCATCATGACCGCGGGCACGATCAGCAGCCAGGGCTTGTTCTCCATGTCGCCCGCGCCTTCCGACATCAGAACGCCCCAAGAGGTCATGGGCTCCTGCACGCCGAGGCCGAGGAAGGACAGGAAGCTCTCCGCCAGGATGATCGCCGGGATCGTCAGGGTGACGAACACGATGACCGGGCCGACGACATTGGGAATGATGTGGCGGCGGATGATCTTGCCCGTCGGCACGCCGGCGGCGACGGCCGCTTCGACGAACTCCTTGCGCCGGATCGACAGCGTCTGGCCGCGCACGATACGCGCCATGGTCAGCCATTCCACCGCGCCGATGGCGGCGAAGATGAGGATGAACCGGTTGAACGGGTCTTTGAAGAACGGAATGTCGGCCGTCACCGTCATCAGGATGATGACGAAGAAGATGAAGGGCAGCGCATACATGATGTCGACGAAGCGCATCATGATCGCGTCGACGCGCCCGCCGGCATAGCCCGCCGTGGCGCCATACAGCACGCCGATGAGCAGCGCCACGAACGTCGCCACCACGCCGACCGACAGCGACACGCGCGCGCCATAGAGCGTGCGCACCCAGAGGTCGCGGCCGATGCCGTCGGTTCCCATGAAATGCTCGAAGTCGGACTGCTGCGGTTCGCGCGCGCAGTTCACTTCCGGCGGCGGCGTGATCGACGGATCGGCGCAGTATGACTGCCAGTCGCTCTTGGCGAACTCGTAGGACGAGATGATGCCCATGCCGCAGGCGACGGTTTGCGGATACTTGTTGTTGTAGTCCTCGTAGGCCTTGTACGCCTCGCTGTCCGGCGCCGCGCCTTCGGGCGGGTTCAGCTTGGTCATGTCGATGGTCCACGAGGGCGGACACGACACCTGGTTGTAGTCCTGCGCGTCGTAACGGTGCTGGGACAGATAGGGCGCCAGAAGGGCCAGCAGCACGATGATCGACAGGATGATCATCGAGACCACGGCGGCCTTGTTGCGGAAGAGGCGGCGGCGGGCGTCCTGCCACAGGCTGCGGCCCTTGACGGCCTGCGCCGCCTTCATCGCCTCGAGCTTCGCGTCTTGAGACATCGGGTTCGCCATCAGCCGAGCCTCACCTTGGGATCGAGCACGCGGTACATGATGTCGGCAACCAGATTGAGCAGGATGATGAGCGTCGCGAACAGGATGACGACGCCCATCACCAGCGTATAGTCGCGGTTGAGCGCGCCCTGGACGAAATAGCGTCCGATGCCGGGCAGGCCGAAAATCTGTTCGACCACCAGCGACCCGGTGACGAGGCCGGCGATCGCCGGGCCAAGATACGAGACGAGCGGCAACAGGCCGGCGCGCAGCACGTGCTTCCACACGACCTGTCCTTCGGTCAGGCCCTTGGCGCGGGCCGTGCGGACATAGTTGGAACGCAGCACTTCGATCATCGAACCGCGCACGAGGCGCGAGATGATCGCGATCTGGGGCAGCGAGAGAACCACGACCGGCAGGATCATGTTGCGCAGGGCGCCGTCGTCATAACCGCCGACCGGCAGCCAGCCGAGGTAGACGCCGAGAATGAGCGTCAGCAGCGGCGCGGTGACGAAGGTCGGGATGGTGATGCCGATCATCGCGATCGACATGATCGAGTAGTCGGCGATCGTGTTTTGTCGCAAGGCGGCGGTCACGCCCAGGAAGCCGCCGATCAGCGTGGCGAGCAAAATCGCGCTGAGACCGAGCTTCAGGCTGACAGGCGCCCCCAGCGCGATCAACTCGCTGACCGAAAAGTCCTTGTTCTTGAACGACGGGCCGAAATCGCCCTCGGTCACCACCTTCTTCAGATAGATGTAGAACTGCTCGTAGACCGGCTTGTCGAGATTATAGGCGGCCTTGATGTTGCGTTCGATTTCGGGAGGAAGCCGCCGTTCGCCGTCGAACGGGCCGCCCGGCGCAAGGCGCATCAGGAAGAAGGTGGCCGCAATGATGATGAGCAGGGTCGGAATGGCGCCTAGCAGGCGTCGAACGATGTAGCCGAACATTAGGCTCCGTTACCCCAGGCTGCGCCCCAAAAAAGGAGCCTCGCATTCTTCTCGCACGAGCGAAAGGCCCCCTGCCTCCCGCCGCCGGTTTTGCTGGCGTCTAAGCAGGGGCGGCGAAGGAGTCAACCAAAGCTGACGTGAGGTTAGCCGGGGGGCGACGTCACGGTCGGCGCCGGGGCGGGCGGGGCGGGCCACGCCCGCGCCCACGGCGCGATGGTCAGGCCCTTCGCCAGCTTGAGATAGTGACGCAGCTGCGCCGGCCACCGGCGCAGGTTGCGGCCGATGAAATCGGCGCGGACATGCCGGTGCCAGCGGGTGAACGCTTCGGCCGCGCTGCGTTGCCGCCGGGCGCGGGTGTCGGACCGGCTGCTTTCCGCGATTCCCTGGCGGGCCGGAAAGGGTGCGCAGTCCAGCAGCCTGAGATCGTGCCGCCAGAGCGTCGCCAGAAAATTGTCATAGGGCTCGAAAACACCCTCAAGACGGGCGAGGACGCGCTCTGCGCCGGCACGGGAAAAGAGGTAGGCGGCCGTGCCGGCGGCCGGGTTCATCGATGCGACAAGGCGGTATGGGCCGGTCAGCGGGGCGACGGTCAGAGCCGCGCGGCCTCCCTTTTTGCGGTTGCCCTCCAGTTTGACCGCGTCCCATAGCTCTCGCCGGGCCAGCGCCGCCTCCACCACGGCCAGGAAATCCGGCGCCAGTTCCGCGTCGTCCTCGAAGATGACGGCGTGAGGTGCGCCGCTCTCAAGAAAGCGCTTCAGGGCCACCACATGGCTTTGCAGGCAGGCCTCCTCGCCTGTGACATAGGGGCGCCCGTCCCAGTTCATCTCGATCAGCACATCGTCGCGCTGGACCTTGAGCCCCCCGCGCGGCGTGAAGCCGGGGGCGCTGCGGTCGACGGCGGCGATGCGTTCGGCCTCGATTCCGGCCGCGCCCAGCTGCCGCTCCATGAACAGGCGGCGGCCCGGCGCGCGGTCGAGATTGATATAGGCGGCGAAGAATTCCTGCGGCATCGGTGCCTCTCTAGCGCGGCTTGGCCCCGCTTGCACGCTCACCCGGGGCCGACTAAACCCGCCGGCGCTGTTGGGGCGTCGCCAAGCGGTAAGGCATCGGTTTTTGGTACCGACATCCCCAGGTTCGAATCCTGGCGCCCCAACCAGCCTCCCGTTATGGACCTGCTCTGGCCGCGGCAGGGATGTGCGTGTCTCCGGCTGTGCTGCACGACCTGCCGAGAACGGCGCGACGCCGGCGGGGAGCTTTACGATTAATGGCCTCAATCAGGCGCTGACCTTCGGGGGCTCGTCGCCGACCTGTGATGGCCGGGGCAACATGACCTCGGATGGCACGGCGACCTACACCAACGACATCGCCAGCCGCCTGACGGCGAAGTCGGGTGGGCCGGCGCTCACCTACGACCCCGCCGGGCGTCTGGCTCAGGTCGCAGGCGGCTCGACCACGCGCTTCGCCTATGATGGTGGACAGATCATCGCCGATACGCCGGGGCGCGGGTTGAGCAAGGGCTAACAGTCCAGCCAGCCCTTCATGAGAGGCGACGTCGTCCTATCAGGTCAGGGTCGTCCGCTATCAGGACGCCGGACGCGGCCTGGCGGCGACAATGGAATGTACCGCGCTTAAAGCGCGCTCTGCGTGGTCGAAGCGCAAGCCTCCGACGCGCCAATATCGGCCGCATGGACTTCGACGCGCCGGACGAAGCGGTGATACGGGCGGCGCAGCTCGCCGGCATCCACGAGATGATCGAAAGCCTGCCTGATGGCTACGATACGAATATTGGGCCAAGTGGCCTTCGCCTTTCCGGCGGACAGCGCCAGCGCATCGGCCTCGCGCGCGCCCTTTATGGCTCGCCCCGGCTGATCGTGCTGGACGAGCCGAATGCGGCGCTCGACGAGCAGGGCGAACGCGCGCTGGGCCAGGCGATCCAGGCCGCGCAGAAGGGCGGAGCGATCGTCGTGATCGTGATTCACAACTCGCCGCTGATCAAACTCGCCGACACGGTCGCTTATCTTGTCGAGGGGCGGATCGCGGCCTTCGGCTCCCGCGAGCGCGTGCTCGCCGAGATCATGCGCGGCGCGACTGCCGATCAGGATGCCGAAGCCGATGTCGGGCGCAAATATGCGCTCGTGACGCCGGCGGCGTGACGTCATGAGCCACGCCATCACGCACGCGTCCGCCATCCCGAACGTGCCCGCCGGTAGCGGCCAGATTCTGCCGGCTCCTCTCGGCGCGCTGTTACGCGGACCGGCGCTGGCTGGCTATGCCGTTATCGGCGGCTTCGCGCTGGTGATGGCGGCCTGGGCGATTCTGGCGCCGCTCAGTTCTTCGGCCATTGCGACGGGTGTAGTCAGCCCCGACTTCGCGCGGCGTACGGTGCAGCACCTCGAGGGTGGGATCGTCAGCCGCATCCTGGTGAAGGACGGTGACCACGTAAGCGCCGGACAGGTGCTGATCGAGATGGACAGTACGGGTGCCGGCGCGGTGAATGAGGCGCTGCAAAACCAGATATTCGAGGCGGAGGCCGCCGAGGCGCGGCTGGAAGCTGAGATCAGCGGCGCTGAGACGCTGATTTTCCCGGCAGTGCTGCAGGAGACGGCGGCGCACCGCGATGCGGCGGCGAAGGCGCTGGCGGTCCAGCAGAATATCTTCGACGTCCGGCGCCAGGCCGAATTGAAGAAACGCGCCATCCTCAGGTCGCGCATCGCGCAGATCGAGGAGCAGATTGCCGGTCTGCGCACAGAGCGTGTGGCGCTCAACCGCCAGGCGGCGCTGGTGGCCGACCGCGTGACGGCGCTGCAGACGCTGCTGACCAAGGGGCTCGTTGCGAAATCGTCGGTGATCGAGCTGCAATCGCACGCAGCCGGGCTGGAGGGCGCCATAGGACAGAACGCAGCCGCGATCGCAGGCGCGGAGCAGGCCATGGGCGAAGCCGAGCTGGAACAGGAAGCGGCCGAGATCGCGCGGCTTGACGAAATCAACGGGCGCCTCGCCGCCACGCGCTCGGCCCTCTCGGAGTTGCGTGAGCGCGGGAAAGCCTCGGCCGACATCCTGAACCGCACGCGCATTGTTGCGCCGGCGGCGGGGCGGGTGATGGACCTGATGATCAAGACGCCGGGCGGTGTGATCGGGCGGGGCGAGCGGATTCTCGACATCGTGCCGGACAGCCCGGACCTCATCATCGAGGCGCGGGTCGAGCCGGCGGACATCGACGACGTGACGGAGGGCATGACCGCACAGGTCTTGTTTTCGGCGTTCAACGATCAGCGCAATATGCCGCACATTGACGGCATCGTGCGCAGCGTCGCCGCCGATGCGAGCGCCGATGCGCGCACGGGCGCGCGGTACTACGCCGTGCGGATCGAGGTGCCGGAAGCGGAACGCGCCAAGCTCCCGTCCGGGGAGCGTGTCGTGGCCGGCATGCCGGTGCAGATCTACATCGCAACTGGCGAACGCAGCGTGTTCGGCTATCTCTTTGATCCGATCCTGGAGACCTTCCGAAACGCCGCCCGTGAAAAGTGAGAGGCGGCGGTTCTGGTCACGCGCCCCCGACCCAAGGCCCGCCGGCCGGAACCGCGCGTGACCGGCGCACACTGCGCCGGACACAACGGCAGGCACCGCCTTGAGATGGCGGTCAGCTCGCGACCTTCGCCCCTGTCAGCGTCACGACATGCACCGGCCCGTCCCCGAACTGCGTCTCGAAGGTGAGCGTCACCGGCGCTGAGCCATCGAGCCTGACGCCGCCGCCATCGGGTCGGTTCGCGGCCGTCGCTCCGCGCACATTCGGCAACGTTACCGTAGACGCACTGGGCCGGCCGAAGAAAAGAACATGCAGCGCGTTCTCCGACGCGGTGACGCGATAGGGAGTGCCGTCGCTGGCGACGCCGGCCGGCACGGCGGTGCGCCGGGTTCCGTAGATGGCCGCACCGTTTGTCTTCAGCCATGCGCCGAGCGTCCGCAAAAGCGCCTGCTGATGGTCTGGCACGCTGCCGTCGGCGCGCGGCCCGACGTTGAGAAGCAGGTTTCCGCCATAGGCGACAATATCGACGAAGGAGCGGATCAAGTCTTCAGCCCCGAGAAAGTCTTCGGGCTGGGCCTGCGCGTTGTATCCGAACGAAGTGTCCATGCCGCGGCAGGCTTCCCAGTTCCGGTCGCCGAACTCCAGCTCCGAGGAATATTCCGGGGTGCGGTAGTCGCCCAGGCCGCTATCGGGCATCGCTTCCGTCGCCGCGCCCGACGCCCAGCGCTCTGCAATCGCGGCGTTGAGCGCGGCGCGGGCGGCGGGCTCGCGCATGGCGGTGAAAAGCTGCTGGTTGGCCAGCCAGCGATCGTTGATCGCCCCCTGGGAGTTCCTTTTTCGATACTCGGCAAACAGCGCCTCGCGGTCGCTTTCGTTGGGATAGGCGATGTCATTCCACAGAATTGCGGTGTCGTAGCGCTCGATCAGCTCTCGGTAATGCGCCAGCGCGTAGCTCCGGAAGTCCTCCTCATAGGGCACACAGGCCATCAGATCGCCGAATGTCCCGATCGGGTGGTGACGGAAGGTCCAGTCGATCCCGCCTGAATAGTAGGTGCCGAACGTCAAGCCGCGCTCTCGGACGGCAGCCGCCAACTCGCCGACGAAGTCGCGCTTGCTGTGCCAGCCCGGCTTGTGAGGGTTTGCGACTTCGGTCGGCCACAGGCAGTAGCCGTCATGGTGCTTGGTGACGAAGACGGCGTACTTCGCCCCCGCCTCCTGAAACAGGTCTGCCCAACTGGCGGCATCGAAAGCCTGCGACGCGGCGTCGAATTCCTCGCGGAAGGACCAATAGCTGCGATCGCCGTAGGTGGCGCGATGGTGTTCTGCCGCGGGCGTGCCGGGGAAGCGGATGGAGTTGGGATACCATTCGGTATAGGGCAGGCGCGCCCAGCCATCGTTCGGATTTTCGCGGACGATGTCGTTGATGTTGCCATCGCCGCGTGGGGCGAAGGCGGGGATCGTGAAGATGCCCCAGTGAATGAAAATTCCCAGCTTGGCATCCTGGTGCCATTTGGGCGCGCGGCTCACGGCTTCGCCGGCATTCGATGCGTTTGCCATGGGAGTTTCCTCTTATTCTGGAATTGCAGGTGGTTGTGACGACGCATCAGGCCCGTTGGGCGGCGCGCTTGCGCGGCGCTGCCGGCGTTTTCGCCGACGCTGCCGGTCTGGCGAGCACGGCCTTGGCCATCGCCTCGGCGACGTCGATCGCAGCGAGTGTCTCGCGTTCCAGATTCAGGCGCCTGGTGTCGCCGCTCCAGCGCCGGTGCGCTTCCCACGATGCGGAAACCATCAGGCCGCTGACCAGAACGGGCCGGTAGTCGTCTGCGGGAAGGCCGTACTCTGCGGCGACATAGGCGGCGAGCATCATGATCTGGCGGTGTTCGTAACTCTTCCACGCAAGCGCGAGTTCGGGGTCGCGCTCGAGTTCGGACCAGACAGTGACGCCCGGGTCGCGCTCGCCCGCCAGCCGGCTCGCGAAATCCATGACGATCGCACGGAAGAACTCGAAGAACGGTTGCCTGCCGACCGAGTTGTCGATCAGCCGCTCAAGGCGCTTGAGCGTCTCCTCGTTGGCGCTGGCCGCCAGATCCTGCTTCGACTTGAAGTGCGTAAACAGCGTGGTGACATGAACGTCGGCGGCCTCGGCGATCGCGTTCATCGTGGTGGTGCCGTAGCCGACGCGCTGGAACAGCCTGGCGGCGACCGCGATGATGCGCTTGCGCGTGTTCTCACGCCGCGCGGTGCGCCGAGGAAAGCGTTCTGCCTGAGTGACGTCCTTGTCAGTCATCTCTGTCCGTCTTCAGCTTTGGCCGGAGCCGCCGGCTGCATTGCTCGCATCCGCGTGGCGCTTGGCGCGCTTTGCGCGTCGGCTCCCGCGAGCGTTCAGTAACCCAGCGCCTTGCCGTTCGGTTGGCCGTCGATGATCTGGTCGAGATACTCGCTGAGGCCATACCCGACGAGATCGCCGCAGCGATACTCTGTCATGCCCTCGGTGATGCGGGTCTGCAGCTGCGTGCCGTCTGCGGCGGTCCGGCGGTTGCGCAGCGGGATGAGCGACAGCACGCGTCCGGTGACGTCATAGGTCTTGCCGGACTCGGTGCGGACGCGACTGCGCAGGGCCGTCTGGTAGCCGTTCTCGTCCCATTCGCTCTCGATGGCGCATTCGGTGATCAGGTCGTAGACGCCGTCGCGGAACACCATGCCGCCCTGGCGAACACCGCCCTGGCCATCGCCGATCACCGACAGCATCATTCCGAAGTCGCGCCCAAAGTTCATCGGGCACCAGCGATACCAGTCGATGGCCTGCCAGTATCGCGGCCCCCAGGACTTGTCGCGAAGCCCGAAGCCCGAGATTTCGTAACGTCGGCCGTCGACCGTAATGGCGCCGGAGGCGGCGCAATGCTGCTCGTAGTGCGCCTTGCTGAACGATTTCTCGGGATCGATCGGCAGCGACGAGCCGTCCGCCCTTACGACCTCGCCGCCATACATGGGGGAAACGCCCTCATAGTCGAGCTCCACCGTGCAGGGGACAGAGGGGTTGTCGCGATAGGCCTGACGCGGATCGGCCATCTCGAAGGGACGGTCGAGCAGAAGGACTTTGCCCGAATAGCTGACCTTGAGCCGCTTGAAAGGCTCCACGACGTCGATCTTCAGGCCGCCGGCGTCCAGCGCCGCATTTCCGGAGATCTCCGGCCGCGCAAATGCGAAGCCGACCTGTCCCCCCGGCAGATAGATGCACACGCTGACCTCGGCATAGCCTTCATTGGGCCGATTGCCGATGCGGAACCACCCCCCCGTCATGCGGGCCGGGTCGAACACGTTGAAATACATGCTTTCGTTGTAGTTCGACGTTTCGCCGGGCGCGTGCGTGTACTCGTCCTCGGGATCGAGGCGAAGTTTGAACTCGGAAGACAGCTTGGCCATGGACTTGATCCTTTCTCAGGCGGATTCGCCGGTGCCGCCAGCCTGCAGGCGGCGCAACGACTCGGCGTGGGCCTCACGCGTGATCGGGTAAAACGAAAGGCAGATCACGGCGACGGCCGAAAGACTGAAGGTCAGTGCGACATAGACGATGGCCAAAGTCGACAGCGTCCCGGTGGGCACTTGCCCGGGCATCGCCGCTTCGGGAAACGACACCGCCGTGAGAATGATGCCCGAGACGAACACGCCCATGCCCGACACGGCCTTGCTGATCATCGTGGCGACGGAAAACAACAGACCTTCCGCGCGCTTGCCCGTAGACAGAAGCACCTGCTCGGTGATGTCGGCGATCATCGACACGGCCAGGATCGATGCGCCGATCGAGGACATCGTGAAGACGACGAAGAACGCCATCAACATGGTCAGAAGAGCCGGATCGCCGTTGGCCGGTGCGATGCCGAGGAGACGGGTCAGCAGGGACGATACCCCGGCGACAAGCGCGACCAGAAGCAGCAACGTCGCCGCCTTCTTTTTGCCAAGGCGCGACGACAGCGGCAGCGCCACGACGAAGGCGAGAACGATGCCGATCAGCGCGCTGCTGGTGAGATCCGCGATCTGCGCGGCCGACAGCTCCCAGAAATAGGTCGAGAAGTAGATGCCGAGCGAGGCGTTGAGGCCGGACGCCATCGAAGCGAACAGGCTGAACAGGATGACCGACAGATAGGTCGGGTGAAGCAGGACGGCCCGCATATGGCGCAGCGTTTCGCCCAGCGACGCATGACGCTCGACGGGGGGCAACGGGATGGCGGCGATGCGCCGGTGCGTGCCGAGCGCCGAGATGAGCATCGCGAGGCCCATCACGCCTGCGGCAACGAGCGCATAGGTCCAGTAGCCGTCGGGATTAAGCTGGCCGACCGGATAGGCCTGAGAGGGGACGAAGAACACGTTGAAGGTCAGGATCATCATGACCAGACCGCCGAGAACGCCGAAGAAATAGCGCCAGGCGACGAGTTTGGTGCGCTCGTCGTAATCGGAGCTGAATTCTGCAAGCAGGGCGGTGGAAGGAATTTCGTAGAGGCTGATCGAAATACGCACGATGACCGCCGTCACGATCAGATAGGCGAACAACGCCTCGTTCGACCAGGCGGGCGGGCTCCACAGGAAGAAATAGGAGACCGCCACCGGGATGACGGCTGCGTACATGAAGGGGTGGCGACGGCCCCAGCGCGAACGGAAGTCGTCGGAGTACTGGCCGAGCAGGGGATCGATGACGGCATCCACGACCATGGCGATCATGATCGCGGCGCCGACCAGGTCGGCGCGCAGCCCGACGACCTGGTTGTAGAAGAGCATCAGAAGGGTCGCGAAGCCCTGATCCTTCACGCCGAAGGCGATCGTACCCGATCCGTAGATCGCCTTCGTTCTCAGCGGGACGCGCGGTTTCCCGACTTCGCTCTGCACGGCCATGACTCTAGTTGAACCTCAGCTGGACCTGCAGACCGAAGGTGCGCGGCGGCATGATGCCGTAGGTCTGCGCGACAGCGAGACCGGGCGGCGCGAAGGTCGGATCGTACTGATCGCCCTCGGCGTTGTCGTAGCCGACCTCGTCGAACACGTTCTTGACGAAGCCGATGACGCGATAGCTCTGGTCGGCGGCCGTCCAGATCGCGCGCAGGTCGACCATGTCGAAGGCGGGCGTCTGGGTGTACGAACGGTTGAAGACGCTGTGATAGGTTTCGTCGCGCCAGGTGTAGCTGGCCGAGAGGTCGAGCGAGCCTTCGTCGAAGTTCAGCGAATAGATCACGTTCAGGGCCACTTTGTGGGGCGTCTGCTGGGGCAACTCCTGACCGTTGAGGCTCTGCGGCTGCTGGCCGTTGACCGCAGGGCCGACCGGCTGCGCGCCGGGCTGCAGCGCCAGCGGATCGGCGCCGTCCACAAAGCAGCAGGCTTCCTGGATCTCAGATCCGGCGAAAGCGTAGTTCGCCATGATCTGAAGATCATCCGTCGGCCGCCACAGAGCTTCCAGCTCGATCCCGTAGGAATGGGATTCGGAGATGTTGAAGAACTCCGTCAGGCTGGCGCCGCCCGGAATGATCACCGTGAGCGGAACCTGAAGGTCCTTGTAGTTGTAGTAGTAAGCGGCCGCATTGAGCTGGAAATCGCCGCCCCAGTTGCGCTTCAGGCCCAGCTCGAAGGCATCGACCTGTTCGGGGTCTGTGCGCGGCAGCAGCGAGATGCCGCCGGCATTGAAGCCGCCGGACTTGTAGCCCCGGCTGTAGCGCGCATAGGCCAGCGTGTCCCTGTCGGGGCTCCACTCGATGCCGGCGGTGCCGGTGACCGCCTCCCAGGTGTCTTCAAGGCCGCGGATCGCCTGACCGGTCACCGGATCGATGATCAGCGGCGTCGAAACGCCGGGCGCGGGCAGCGCCGAAGCGAACGTCGTGGTGAGGTCGATGCCGGGGGTGAGGATGCCCAGATCGTCCGGCGTCGTGCCCGGCGCACAGCCGAGACAGATGATGCGGAACGCCTCGGTCCCTTCCTTCTTGTCGTGGGTATAGCGCAGACCGCCCGTCAGCTTGAGCGTATCGGTGACCTGCCAGTCGACCTGCCCGAACACGGCGATGGATTGCGTCCTGAAGTCCGAGCCGGCGAAGACGAAATCGCCCGACGGGTTGGCCGGCCCGTTGACCGGCGCCTTGAGCTGGGCCTGGCCCGGCGCGTTGAAATGCGCCTCCTGCCGGAAGTTCTCGCTGTAGTAGTAGACGCCCGCGATCCACTGCACCGGCCCGTCGTCTGTGGACGAGAAATTGAGTTCGTGGCTCGTGAAGTTCTTGTCCTCGACATAGATGAAGCGCTGCGAGGGGTTGACCGGCAGCGCAAAACACCCCGGTACGAACGAGCAGGTCGAGTTCGGCCGAAGCGGAAACGAGTATGAAGTGAGGGCGGTATTGTCGAGGTCGCTCACCTGCGTCAGCAGGTATTGCTGGTAGCCGCCGATATATTTGAGCTGAACGTTTCCGAGATCCCAGGCAAATTCGCCTGCGACGCCCAGGCTGTCGCTCAGATCCATCGTCTGCGGCGTGTCGGTGCTGAATTTGCGGATGTCGTTGATGCCCGGGTTCGTCGCCGGCCCGGCCGAAACCGCCGTGCCGGTAAGGAAGCCGAAGGCCGAGCCCGGCGCGATATAGCCGGGCGGATAGGGCGCGAAGTCGTACGGCGTGACGACGTTGGTGGAACGGCTGGTCGCGTCGATGCCGTTGCTGAAGACTTTCAGCCAGGCCGTCGCGTCGTCGCCGATATCCGCCTCAAGCTGCAGTTCGACATAGTGCCTGTCGCCCGCGCCGCCTTCCGACGGCCCGCCTGCGACATTCTCGAAATAGCCATCGCCCTGGCTATAGAGTGCGCCGGCGAAGCGCGCGCGCAGCCAGTCGCTCAAGGGGCCCGAAGCCGAGGCCTCGAGATTGCGCGTGTCATAGCTGCCGATCGTCACGCGAGCCTCGGCGGCGAATTCCTCCGTGGGGCGCTTGGAGATCGCGTTGATGGCGCCGCCGATCGAGTTGCGGCCATAGAGCGTGCCTTGCGGTCCGCGCAGGATCTCGACCCGGTCGAGGAAGAAGTCGCTGGCGCCGACGGTGAACGTCTGCGCGTCGTAGACTCCGTCGGTATAGGTGGCGACGCCGGGGTCGGAGCCGTTGGTGTTGGTCTGGCGGCCGATGCCGCGGACGAAAACGCGGTCGTTCGACCCTGAATAGGAAAGGCCGGGCGTGAACGCCGTGTAGTCCTGAACGTTCTGCAGACCCAGAAGCTGCCGCGTTTCGGCGGTATAGGCCGAGATGGCGACCGGCACGTCCTGCAGCCGCTGGCTGCGCTTTTGCGCCGTGACGACGACTTCCTCTTCACCCCCGGTTTCGGCGGTGGCTGCCGGCTGCTCCGCTGCGGTGGGTGCGGCCTCAGTCTGCGCCAGCGCCACCGTTAGCGGCAGCGTGGCGGCCGTAAGCAACAGGCCAAGCTTCAACATCATCGCGCGCCCTCCCAAGGCTCGACGTCCAGCGTCTTGTGCGTTTCCTCGACTGCGCCCCTTCTGACGTGGGGCATCGCGTCAACATCATCGTAGTCACCATCTTCAATCTACTGCAATAGAATTATTGAACCCGTCCGATGGTGCGCTGCCCTGCCGCATCCCGTCGCTTCGGCAGAGGGCCGGGGCGGCGCGCTTTGCGGGGTGAGAATCTCTGTGCTAGCGACACGCAAAGCGCTGCATTTCGGGATTCCATGTCTGCCGGGCCGGTCGAGCTGAGCATCGTGATGCCAGCCTATAATGAGGAAGTGTCGATCGCCGGCGCGGTGGACGACATCCTCACGCATGTCGCGCCGGTCGTTTCTTCTTGCGAGATCATCGTCGTCAATGACGGGTCGAAAGACCGCACGGGCGAGATTCTCGCCGGAATCGCGGCGCGCGAGCCGCGCGTTAAGGTCATCACGCGTCAGAATGGCGGTCACGGCCCTGCATTGATCATGGGTCTGAACGCGGCGACGGGTGAGAACGTGCTGATTCTCGACAGCGACCGTCAGATCAAGCTCGACAATTTCGCCGACCTCTACGCCGCCTATCGCGGCGCCGACGCGATGATCGCGGTAAGGGCCGACCGTCAGGACGGCCCCTTGCGCGCGGTGATATCGCGCAGTCTGCGCGGCCTGCTGAGCCTCCTGTTCGGCAAGGTGCCGCGCGATCCCAATATCCCGCTGAAGATCCTCAAACGCGCCGCCTGGCAGAAGGCGGCGCCGGCGATCGGCGACGACAATCCGATTCCCTCCGCCTTGCTCGCGCTGCATCTGACGATGAGCGGCGCGAGGATCGTCCAGAAGCCGATCGTGCATGTGCCGCGGGAAGGGTCGGTTTCGAATTTCCGCGGCTGGAAGCTGGTGAAGTTCTGTGTCCTGGCTGGGCGCACCGTGCTCGCCTTCTGGCGCAATCCCCACGTTCGCGCCCTGAGGACAGAAAAGCGGGCGGCGTGATCGACCTTACCGGCTGGCTGGCCGCCGGCCAGTTCTATCTCGCGATGACGGCGCTGGCGGTGCTGGCGCTGCCTGTGGCGGCGTTCCTGAGGCCCGCGGGAGGGCCCGACGCCTGGGCGCTGGCGCGTTGCGCCGCCATGCCCTTCGTCGCTTGGCTCGCCTGGAGCCTTGCCGCGGCGGGCGTGGGCTGGGCTGCGGCTTCGCTGATCGGCGGCATCGCGGTCGTCGCGCTGCTGTCGGGCATCGCGCTGGCGTGCGCGCCCCGGGTGCGCCGCGCTCTCCGGCGGCCACAGGTCTATCTCGGTGCAGAGCTGGTCTATCTGGTGCTCTTCGCCATCGTGCTCACTATCAGGTCGTGGACCGCCGATCTCTACGGGCTTGAGAAGTTCATGAACATCGCGTTCGTGAACAGCGTCTATCACGCCGATGCCCTGCCGGCGGCGGACCCCTGGCTCGCCGGGCTGACGATCAACTACTATTACTTCGGCCACGCGACCGTGGCGCTGGCCAGTCTGATGAGCGGGCAACCGCCGGACATGGGCACCAATCTGATGTTCGCACATGTCTTCGCCGCGACGGGCTGCGGCGCGTTCGCTGCCGTGCGGCTCATCGCCGATCGGGGACGTGTGCCCAGGCCGTTGTCGAACGTGCTGGCGGGGATCGGTGCTTTCGTGCTGACGCTCGGCGGCAATTTTCACGCCGTGGTCTATGGTGTGCTGCGCCCGGTGCTCGCCGCCTATGGCCTGGCGGAGCCCAAGGAATATTTTTACGCGCAGTCCTCGCGGTTCATCGGTCATCAGCCCGAAACGCTCGACAGGACGATCACCGAATTCCCCGGCTATTCGATCAGCGTCGGCGATCTGCACGCCCATGTCATGAACCTGCCGGTGGCCATGGCGCTGCTGCTGCTGATCGTCGGGCTTGCGATGGGCCGCCGTGCGGCCTGGGCTGCGATAGCGCCCGGGGCGGGCGCGATGCGGCGCGCCCACGGCCTCGCGTCGGCGGCCGCGCTTGCGGTGCTGCTCGGCGTCAGCGCGATGGCGAATTCATGGGATCTGCCGATTTATCTGCTTCTGTTCGGCTTTGCCGCGATCGCCACGGCGCGAGCCAATGGACGGGGGCTGATTTCCGCGGCGCTTCTGTCCGGTCTGGCAGGGCTGACGCTGCTGGGGCTGGCGATCGCGGCCTCGCTGACCTTCTGGCACCACTTCACGCCCTTCAGTCAGGGCGTGCGCTGGACGATCTACGGCTCGACCGGCTGGCAGATGGCGGTGCTGTACGGGAACTATGTTCTGGTCGCCTGTGTCGCCATCGTGGCCATGCCGGGCGTGGGCGTCGTCTTGCGGCCGCGCCGGGCGGTCGGCGTGCTGTTGCTCACGGCGGTCGTGCTGATCGCGATCCCGGAGTTCGTTTACGTCAAAGACTTGTATGGCGACGACAACGCGCGCGCCAACACGATGTTCAAGCTCAGCTACCAGGCTTACCTGATGCTGCCGATCGCGGCTTTCGCAGGGGCCGCCGTTGCGATGAGGTGGGCGTCGGGCGTCCTGCCGCGGCTTGGCGTCGCCCTGCTGGCAACCTTGTTCGCCGTCAGCCCGATCGTCTTTCCCGCGCTTGTTCACGGGATGGGCGCCTTCGACCGGCTCGTCGAGGAACACCACATCGACGGCCTACGGTTCCTCCGCAACGGCGACCGGGAGGCTGCGCTGTGGCTGGAAGCGCATCGCCCGCCGACCGGCGAGATCATGCTGGAGGCGTCGGGCGACAGCTTCACCTATGCGGCCAGGCTGTCGGCCGTCACCGGCATTCCCACGGTCGTCGGCTGGCATGCCCATGAATGGCTGTGGCGCGACAGCATGGACGCCTGGAGCGTGAGGGCCAAGGATGTCGAGGCATTCTACCAGACGATGGATTTGGCGGCGCGGCGGGACTTTTTGTCGCGGTGGCGCATCCGCTATGTCGTGATCGGTGATTTCGAGCGCGAACGGTATCCCGCGCTCGATGCGGCGGGGCTCGCCGGGCTCGGGACGCCGGTTTTCCAGTCTGGCGGCACGCAGATCGTGGAAATCGGGCGCTAAGGGCGGGTTGCACACTGCCTGCCGCATGTGTGTTATAGTCTGTTTTCAGTCATCTGCTTTGCGACGGGGAGCCATGCTGGGCATCAAAGGCAGCTTTCGACGCCTGATCGTTGCGGCGACATTCGCCGTGGCGGGCGTTGGCGCGGCGGCCGCCTATAACGTGCCGGGCTCTTCGGAGGCGATGATGGCGCCGCTCACGCGCATGGCCGCCGCCGACACGGCGGCCGTCATCGCGAGCTGCGGCGGCGAAACCCGGGGCCTTGAGACCCAGGCGACCGTCGGTAAGGGCGGCGGCGCGGCATCGGTCTCGGGCGGCGACGGAAAGTCCGAGATCGGAATCAATGTCCGCTCCTCGTCGGCCGAGTTCGGCAGCGGCATTTCGTCGTCCGACTATGACCTCGTTACGGGCAGCGCCTGCGGCGGCCAGACGTTCAAGCTGGCGCAGGGTAATCTGCTGGTCGGTTTCGCGCTGACGTATGAAAGCGGCGAGGGCTCCAGCCTCTACAACCGCGGCACGCTCGAACACGACGGTTTTGGCGGCGCGCTGATCGTTTCGTGGCGGCCCGGCCCCACGACCCGCCTGTATGTTTCGGGCGGCTATTCGGATCTCAGCTTTCACATGACGCGCGCCTCGGGCGACATTCGCGGGTCGTTCGACGCCGGCCGGTGGTTCGCCGCGGCGGGGGTGAACACGCGCGCCGAGTGGGGCAAGTGGTTCTTCGTCGGCGATGCCAGCATGCAATATGCGAATTTCAAGGCCGACTCGTATGTCGAAACGGGCACTGGCTTCGGCATATCGGCGCCGGGGGTCGTTCCGGAATATGAGATCGACCTGTTCCTGGCGATGGCGGAAGGCCGTCTGGGATATCGCGCCGGGACGGTTGAAACCTATGTCCTGGGCGGCTTCAGTCACGATTTTGAGGACGGTAGTCCGCTTTCCGGCGCGCTCGGCACGCTCGATCTCGCCGAATCGGGGCGGACGATCGGGTATTTCGGGGCCGGGTTCGGTGTGCCGATCGGTGGAGCCGGTGCGTTCGGTCTCGATGTCGTGCAGGCGTTCGGCGGTGGCGACTTCGAGAACTTGCAGGTTCGTGGCCGCCTGTCCTTCACGTTCTGACGCCTCTTCTGCTGTCGGCGGCGCATGACGCCGGACGCAAAGTGGAACCGGCCGGGGCGTGTCGCCCTGGTGCTGGCGCTGGTCTTTCTGGCCGGCGCCGCTGCTCGCTTCGCCGGTGTCGATTGGGACAATTTCAGCGGTCTCAATCCGGACGAACGGCATATGCTGTTCATGATGAGCAACGCCCAGGAGCGCCTGCACGAGGTCGATTGGAGATCCGTGCTCGGCAACTGGTTCGCGACCGGACTGTCGCCGCTCGACCCGAGAGCCGGTAATTTCTATGTCTATGGCGATCTGCCCCATGTTCTGGGGACGCTCGCGGCCGAAGCTGCGGGCGCAGAAGGCTGGGCGGACAAGATCGGCGTCGGCCGCACGCTCAGCGCTGCGTTCGACAGCCTGACCATTCTGATCGTCTTCGCGGCCGGCCTGGCTGCGCGGTTGCCGCGTATGGCCGCAGTCGCCGCTGCGGCCCTTTACGCTGCGGCGCCACTCGCCATCCAGCATGCGCATTTCTATGTGGTCGACACGACCGGCGTTTTTTTTGTCGCCGTGTCGCTTTGGGCGGCGCTGCGTCTGGCTGCCGCGCCGGGGGCTGCACGGGCTGCCTGTGCCGGCGCGGCGGTGGGCGCTGCGGCGGCGTGCAAGATTTCGCTCGCTATGTTCGCGGTTCTGCCGGCGGCGGCGGTCGTGCTGGGCCTCGCCGCAAGCCGCCCGGGCGTGCGCGGCTTCGCCGGCCGATTTGTTCTGCTGGGCGTCGTTTCGGGGCTGGCTTTCCTGATCGCTTTTCGTCTGCTCAATCCTTCGGCATTCGCCGGTCCGGGCTTGTTCGATGTCGCGATTTCCGAGCGTTTCCTGGCGCAACTCGACGAACTCGCCGGAATGACACGAGATCTGGGCGGCACGCCGCCCGGCTGGCAATGGACGCTGCCGGGCATCCATATCGGCGCATTTCGCGATCTGGCGCTGTGGTGCGTGGGGCCAGGCCTGACGGTTCTGTTTCTGCTCGGGTGCCTGGCGGCATGGCGGGCCGGCGCGACGATGATCGCGCTGATCGGGGCGCTGGTGGTGCTTGGCGCGCTCGCCTGGCTCGACGTGCCGGCCGTCCGCTATGCCTTGCCGGCGCTTCCGGCGATGGCCGTTCTGGGGGGGCTTGGCGCCGCGACCCTGGCGCGATCGGGGGTGGGGAAAGGCGTCCTGGCCGCGCTGCTGTTGCTGGCCCTCGGGTGGGGACAGGCGACCGCCTCGATCTATGTCACCCAACACCCCCGCATCGCGGCCTCGCGCTGGATTTGGCGCAACGTGCCGCCGCCCGCCCTGATAACCGCGGAAACCGCCTGGGACGACGCCTTGCCCGTCACGCTGGTGGTCGGCGCCGACCACGCGATGATCTCGGCCTTCGAGCCGGGCCGGTACACCCCGCTGAATCTGCAACTGACCGACGGAGACGATGCGGCCAAGGCCGACAGAATCGTCGATTTTCTGTCACGTGCCGACCTGCTGGCGATCTCGTCGGGCCGGCAATGGCGCGTCATGCCCTATATGAACGGCCGGTTTCCCATGACCGCCCGCTACTACGAGGCGCTGTTCGATGGCCGGTTGTGCTACGCGGAGGTCAAGCGCTTCGACAAGCCGTTCACGGTTTTCGGCTTGTTTCCGCTCGACGATTCCGCCGCGCAGGAGACGTGGCGGGTCTATGACCGCCCGGACGTCCGGCTCTATCGCCGGCAGGCCTGCTTCGACCCGGCGCGCGTTCGCGCAATTCTGGATGGGACCGGAACTCAGCGCCATTGACACGTCGCAACGGCTGAAACTAACAATGTCTTTGGTGACAGGGGCTTAAGCAAAAGTCAGTGGCGAGCGCGGTGACGATAGCGGTTAGCCGTCCGGCGAAGCTGTTCATGATGGCGGCGATGGCCGTGGTCGTGGCGTCTCCTGTTTATGCGCAGACGGCAACACCCACGCCGACGCCGACTAATACCCCGACCCCGACGGCCACGCCGACGCCGACTAATACCCCGACCCCGACGGCCACGCCGACGCCGACCAACACGCCGACGCCCACGATCACGCCGACGCCGACCAATACGCCGACGCCCACGATCACGCCGACACCGACCAACACGCCGACGGCCACGCCGACACCGACCGACACGCCGACGCCGACGATCACACC
>JAKOQZ010000187.1 GCA_029778105.1 Pseudomonadota bacterium
CAGCAGCGCGGCGGGGTGGAACGTCGCCATCGCGGGGCAGATATGTCCGTCTACGGATAATTCCTGCCACTTGCCGCGCAGCCGCGTGATGCCTTCGCTCGTATCGAACAGGTTCTTCATCGCCGTCGCGCCCAGCGCCACGACGACCTTGGGCTTCACCAGCGCGATATGGCGTTTGAGGAACGGCAGGCAGACTGTCGCCTCCGCCAGCGCCGGCTCGCGATTGTCCGGCGGCCGCCAGGGCAGGGTGTTGACGATGTAGACATTCGTCCGGTCGCGCCCCAGCGCGGCGAGGAAGCGGTCCAGCAGCTGGCCCGACACGCCCACGAACGGCAGGCCCTTCTCGTCCTCGTCGCGCCCCGGCGCCTCGCCGACGAACATCAGGTCGGCGTTCGGGTTGCCGTCGGCGAAGACCAGGTTCTGCGCCGTCTTTTTCAGCGGACAGCCCTCGAACGCCTCCAGCGCGGCGCGCAGCTCGGCCAGCGTGTTCGCGCCCGCCGCCAGGGCCCGGGCCGAGGCGAGGTCGGCCGAGCGGTCCAGATCCGCTGCCGGCCGCAGCGCCGCGTCGATCTCGCGCGGCGGGACGCGGTCCAGCGGCGTGGTTTCGCGCCGCGCCGGCCGGGCCGATTCGCGCGGCGCCACTTCGGCGGGGCGCGCCGGCTGGGGCTGCTGCGCCGCCTGATAGCGGTCGACCGGCGCTTCCAGAACGGCATCGTCCAGGCCGACATCGTTCAGCCAGCGCAGCGCGTGCAAGGGATCGAGGGCCATCTCGCTCATCGTATCCCCATCCTGACACGCCGCGCTGCCGGAACGGAACCCCGTCCGCGCCATTGACCCGCGCGTCATGCCCCTTCAAAACCCTGCCAAGCGCCGCGAAAGGCGCGCATCTTGAGGCGTTTCCAAGGGGCAGGACATGTCGCGCGAGTCGATGGAATACGATGTCGTGATCGTGGGTGCGGGGCCGGCGGGTCTCAGCGCGGCGATCCGTCTGAAACAGCGCGCGGCGGAAGAGGGCAAGGAGATCTCCGTCTGCGTCGTGGAGAAGGGCTCGGAAGTCGGCGCCCACATCCTCTCCGGCGCGGTGATGGACCCCATCGCCCTCAACGAGCTGATCCCCGACTGGAAGGAACAGGGCGCGCCGCTGGAAACGCCGGTCGTCGACGACCGGTTCTATCTGCTCGGCCCCGCCGGCGGCCTGCGCCTGCCCAATTTCCTGATGCCGCCGCTGATGAACAATCACGGCAACTACATCGTCAGCCTCGGCAATGTCTGCCGCTGGCTGGGACAGCAGGCCGAGGCGCTGGGCGTCGAGGTCTATCCCGGCTTCGCCGCCGCCGAGGTGCTCTATAACGAGCAGGGCGCGGTCTACGGCGTCGCCACCGGCGACATGGGCATCGGCAAGGACGGCGAGCACACCGCCAACTACACCCCGGGCATGGAGCTGCACGCCAAGTACACGCTCATCGCCGAAGGCGTGCGCGGCAGCCTCGCGAAAATGATCCAGGCCAAATACGATCTCTGCAAGGATTCAGAACCGCAGAAGTTCGGCATCGGCATCAAGGAGCTGTGGCAGGCCGATCCGGCCAAGCACAAGGAAGGTCTCGTCGTCCACTCGTTCGGCTGGCCGCTCAAGGCCGACACCGGCGGCGGCACCTTCATGTATCATATGAAAGGCGGCCTCATTTCGGTCGGCTTCGTGATCCATCTCAACTACAAGAACCCCTATCTCTCGCCGTTCGACGAGTTCCAGCGGATGAAGACCCATCCGATGATCCGTCAGTATCTGGAAGGCGGCAAACGCCTCGCCTATGGCGCGCGCGCGATCACCGAAGGCGGCCTGCAATCGGTCCCCAAGCTCACCTTCCCCGGCGGCGCGCTCATCGGCTGCTCGGCGGGCTTCGTGAACGTGCCCCGCATCAAGGGCAGCCACAACGCGATGAAGACCGGCATGCTCGCCGCCGAGGCCGCCTACGACGCCATCCAGGCCGGCCGCAGCCATGACGAACTCGCCGCTTACGAGGCGGGCTGGAAAGACTCGTGGGTCTACAAGGACCTCAAGCGCGTCAAGAACGTGAAGCCGCTCTGGTCGCGCTTCGGCACCTATATCGGCGTGCCGCTGGGTGCGCTCGACATGTGGACGCAGACCCTGTTCGGCTTCTCGCTGTTCGGCACGCTGAAACATAAAAAGGGCGACTACGCGACGCTCAAGCCCGCCGCGAAGTCCAGGAAGATCGTCTACCCCAAGCCCGACGGCGTCATTTCCTTCGACAAGCTCTCCTCGGTGTTCCTGTCGAACACCAACCACGAGGAGAACCAGCCCGCGCATCTCAAGCTCAAGGACCCCTCGATCCCCATCGGCCAGAACCTGCCGCTCTACGACGAGCCGGCCCAGCGTTACTGCCCGGCGGGCGTCTACGAGGTCATGCGCGACGCCGACGGCTCGAATCCCCGTTTCGTGATCAACGCCCAGAACTGCGTCCACTGTAAGACGTGCGATATTAAGGACCCGGCGCAGAACATCGTGTGGACCGTTCCCGAAGGGGGCGGCGGTCCGAACTACCCCAATATGTAAGGTCGCATCTTGCCCAAGCCCGTCAGCGGATACCGCCTGGTTCTGGCAGCCATTGTGGCGGCGGGCTTAAGCGGATGCGGCACCACGTCGACCTTCGCGCCGCGCGCCGCCGATGGCGGCGAGCGCAGCACGGGCAGCCTCTATGGCGACTTCCTGGTCGCCACCTATGCCGGCAACACGCGCGACAGCCGCGTCGCCGCCGGGCGCTATCTCGCGGCGCTGGAGCGCGATCCCTCCAACGCCACGCTGCTTGAACGCGCCTTCGTCTTCTCCGTCGCCGCCGGCGACATGGATCAGGCGCTCAAGCTGTCCGGCCGCGTCGCCGCCGCCAATCCGAACAGCGATCTGGCGCCGCTGATCCAGGGCGTCCATGCGCTCAAGAGCAAGGATTACGGCGCGGCGAAGACGGGCTTCGCAGCCGCCCATCCCACGAACGACCCCGACCTTCTGGGGCGGCTGATGCTGGCCTGGACGGCGGCCGGGGCGGGCGATGCGGCGGCGGCGCGCGCGCTACTCGATCCCAAGGGCGATCCCGGCGCCGAGGTGTTCCTCGCCTATCACCGCGCGCGTCTGGAAGAGGTGCTGGGCGACGCCGCAGCCGCCGACAAGGCCTATGCCGCCGCCGACAAGGCGACCGGCGGCAAGAGCCTCACCATCGCGCTCGCCTACGCCACCTGGCTTCAGGCGACCGGCCGGGCGGCCGACGGCGAACGCGTCCTGCAGGCGTTTCTCGACAGCGCGCCGGGCAATCCCGTCGGCGTCTCGGCCATCACCAGGCTGAGGAACGGCCAGCCCATCGCGCGCCGCATGACGACCGCGCAGCAGGGCGCGGCGGAGGGGTTCTACGGCATCGCCAGCGCCGTCGGCGACAGCGAGACCCAGGACGCCGCCATCGTCTATCTGCGCCTCGCGCAATATCTCGATCCCGGCCATGACGGCGCGCTCGCCTTTCTCGGCGGCGCGATGGAGCGGGCCGGGCGCATCGACGAAGCGGTCGCCCTTTATCTCGACGTGCCCGAGGCCTCGCCCTTCTACGTGACCGCTCAGGTCTCCGCCGCCGATCTGCTCGACGATCACGGCAAGACCGACGAGGCGATCAAGATCCTCAGCCGGCTTGAGCGCAACGAATCCACCAGCGCGCTGGCGGCCAGCGCGCTCGGCGATGTCTATCGCGCGCGCAAGGACTGGCCCGAGGCCGTCGAGGCCTATACCCGGGCGATCGAACGCACCGGCCCCAACTACGCCGAGGACGACTGGCCGCTCTTCTATGCGCGCGCCATCGCCAACGAACGCGCCCGGCGCTGGCCGGCGGCGGAGGCCGATTTCTTCAAGGCGCTCGAGCTCAAGCCCGAACAGCCGCTGGTGCTGAACTATCTCGCCTATAGCTGGGTCGAGCGCGGCGAGAATATCGACAAGGCGCTCAAGATGCTTCAGCGCGCGGTCGATCAGCGTCCCGACGACGGCCTGGTCATCGACAGTCTCGGCTGGGCCTATTACCGGCTCGGGCAATACGACAAGGCGGTCGAGGTGCTGGAGACCGCGATCCAGTTCTCGCCCTACGAGTCGACGCTCAACGAGCATCTGGGCGACGCCTACTGGAAGACGGGCCGCAAGCGCGAGGCCCGGTTCCTCTGGCGTCACGCCCTCAAGCTCAAGCCCGAGGACGAGCGCATCCCCATCCTCCAGGCCAAGATGAAAGGCGGCCTGGAAGCCGGCGAAGCGCTCGAGAGCCGCAGCGCCGCCAGCGCGCCCTAGCCCTTCCTTTTCGGATTTCCTTGCCTGTCATGCCCGCGCGGGCGGGCATCCACGGCGCGTCGCGGCCCAGCCCCGGGTTCCCGCCTGCGCGGGAATGACGGTATGAGTGGTCCATGCTCACCGCCCGCGCCCGCGCCAAGATCAATCTCTTCCTGCATGTCGGCACGCGCCGCGCCGACGGCTATCATGGGCTCGCCAGTTGGGCCGCCTTCACCGAACTGGGCGACGATCTCTCCGCTGAAAGCGCAGATGCGCTTTCCCTCGCCGCCGCCGGCCCCTTCGCTGCGCAGCTTCCTCCGTCTACGGATAATCTCATCCTCCGCGCGGCCGGGGCGCTGGGGCCGGGCAGGGCCGCCGCCCTTCGTCTCACCAAGCACCTCC
>JAKOQZ010000188.1 GCA_029778105.1 Pseudomonadota bacterium
ACATGCAGGATGGCGCCGACCAGCAGGGCATGACTGGTCTTCTCCCAATGGTTCCGCTTTTCGAGCGAGCCTTCGGGATCGACCAGGATGTCGGCGATGTTCTGGACGTCGCGGACTTCCCATTCGCCGCGGCGCACCTCGAGCAGCGGATTGTAGGCCGACGATTTGGGGTTGGTCGGGTCGAACAGCAGAACGCGGCCATGCCGGGCGCGAAAACCGGCGGTGAGCTGCCAGTTTTCCCCTTTGATGTCGTGGACGATGGCCGAGCCCGGCCAGGTCAAGAGGGACGGCACGACCAGGCCGACGCCCTTGCCCGATCGGGTCGGGGCGAAGCAAAGCACATGTTCGGGGCCGTCATGACGGAGATAGTCGCGGTCATAGCGGCCGAGCACGACACCGTCGGGACTGAGCAGGCCCGCGGCTTTCACCTCGTCCTTTCCCGCCCAGCGGGCGGAGCCGTAGGTCGCTGCGCTTTTTGCTTCGCGGGCGCGCCAGACCGACATGCCGATGGCGACGGCTATGGCGATGAAGCCGCCCGACGCCGAGATCATCCCGCCCTTGGCGAAGACCTCCGGCGCGTAGGCGTCGTAGAAATACCACCACCAGAAGAACGCCGGCGGATAGTAGATTGGCAAGCCGAACAGGGAAAACCAGGGCGCGCCGAGCTGCGCCTGAAAGCCGAGGCTCCATGCGACATATTGCGTCGCCGCCCAGGTGGTGAGCAGCACGATGAGGAAGACGACGGCGATCTGGCCCCACAGGATTTTGGTCGCGGACATTGCTGCGGTCCTTTCTTCTTAGGTGATTAGAGGCCGAGCCCCCGCTTGCGGCCGAAGCTCCAGTCGACACCGCCGTCGCCGCGGGCGACCCCGGAGACGTGTTTGCCGAGCTGGCTTTCGAGGGACGGCGACCAGGGCACGAGCTGGAAGCCGAGGCCGTCATCGATCATCGCGAAGCGGCCGGATGCGAGCGTCATGCGCTGGCGATAGGTGCCGGCGACATATTCGCCATTGCCGGCCGCTTTGAACGGCTGGCCTGTCTCCTTCGCCAGCCGGTCGGCAACAGCGCCCACCTCGCGGCGGCGAAGCGTCTCGATCAGGTTGCGGCTGAAGATGACGCGGCGGCCTTGCTGCTC
>JAKOQZ010000189.1 GCA_029778105.1 Pseudomonadota bacterium
CGCGATCTCGCTCATATAGGTCGCGACAGCGCCGTACTCGCCGCCCGTCGAAAACCCCTGCGCCACCCGGCCGATCAGCAGCAGCAGCGGCGCGAGGACTCCGACCTGCTCATAGGTCGGCAAGGCCGCGATGAACAGCGAGCCTCCCCCCATCAGCAGGATGGCCAGCACCATGCCCGCGCGCCGCCCATAGCGATCCGAGTAGCGTCCGAAGAACCAGCCGCCGATCGGCCGGGCGATGAAGCCGACCGCGAAAATCGCGCTCGTCTGCATCAGCGCGATCAGCGGATCGTCGCCCTTGGGAAAGAATTGCGACGAGAAGTACAGCGCCGTGAAGGCGTAGATGTAGAAGTCGTACCACTCGATCAGATTGCCGGCGGAAGCCGCCAGGATCGCCTTGATCCTTCCGCGATTGGAAAGCTCCTGCGGAACGGCAGTGGCTGTGCTCACAGCTTAAATCCCCTCAATCCCCGTCGACGCCCTCCCCGGAGAGCCCGCGCCGCTCTTGTCATGCTGGTTGCTCAAGCCGGTCGCCGCGCCGCGAAAGCGCGCGCCGGATCGTCAACAGGCAGCGTCGTTCAACATTGGATACGTGGGGCGGGAAAATAGGATATAGGTATTTGGCGGAGGACGTTCGGCGCGTTAGTAAATTGTATTTCCTATAGTTTTTCCGCTCCACTTCCTGACCGACGGTCACCGCGTGCGCCGATTACACACACCTGGCGATGGCTCCTGTCCCGTAACCTGCACACATGTTTCAATCTCTGCTTCATGCGCGCTACCGGGCGCTGGTCGCCACAGCGGTCGTCCTGATCCTGACCTATGGGACCGCCATCGCGGTCCAGATGCATTGGGTCGGCGTGCACGCCAGAGCCATCACCGACACTGTCGCGATTGACCAGGCGGATCGCCAAGCCAAGCAGCTCGCCGGCGAGCTGCAGACATTCCGCCTGCTGCCCTTGGTGTTGAGCGAATACCCCGACGTCCACACCGTGCTGGCGGGCGGAGGCGCGGATGCGGCGGCCCGTCTCAACGGCAAGCTGGAGCTGCTGGCCCAACGCACGGGCGCCTTGGCGATATATGTGATCCGCTCGGATGGCCTGACGCTCGCCTCCAGCAACTGGCGCACGCCAGGCAGCTTCGTGGGCAGCAACTTCAGTTTCCGGCCGTATTTCCGCGACGCGCTGAAGAATGGCGAAGCCGAAATTTTCGCTATCGGAACCGTAACCGGAACACCCGGCCTTTTCATCGCCGAGCGGGTCGGCTCAAGCGCCAAACCGTTGGGCGTCATCGTCGTCAAAATCGAGTTCGATGACCTGGAGACGCTGTGGGAGCGCAAGAGCGGATCCACCCTCGTCCTCGACCCGATGGGCGTCATCATCATCACCGACAAGGACAGTTGGCGCTTTCGGGCCATCCGGCCGGTGACCCCGGCCGAGCGCGCGGAGCTACAGAAAACTCTTCTGTTCAACACCCAGCCCCTGGTTCCGCTGGGATGGAAGACGAACACCAATGGCGACGTCACCACGCCCGATCAAAATGGCCAGTTCCGCGCCGCGACCGTTCCCACCACGCTGAAAGGCGCGCGGCTCGTCTATCTTGAATCGCTCGAGCCGGCCCGGTCGCGGCTCGTCGCCAACGCCCGACTGTCCGCCATTGCGGGCTTTGTCGTCCTGGCGAGCATATTCGCGGCCTTCTGGCGCTTCCATATGGGTAAGATCGCGCAGGCCAGACAGCGCGAAGCGCTTGAGACGCAAGTGTCGCTGCGCACCGCCGAGCTGGAGCGCGCCAACGGACGCCTGCGCGCGGAATCGCGCCGGCGGGTCGCCGCCGACGAGCGGTTGCGCGTGGCGCGCGAAGAGCTCGCCCAGGCCAATCGCTTGGGCACGATCGGGCAGATCACCGCCGGCATCGCCCACGAGGTCAATCAGCCGGTCGCCGCGATCAGAGCGTTCGCGGAGAACGCCCGCCGCTATCTCCAACGTCAGGACGTGCTGAAGGTGGACGCAAAGCTCGGCGACATTCTGGACCTGACCGACCGCATCGGCCGCATCACCACAGAACTTCGAAGCTTCGCCCGCCGCGGCGCGCCGGTGGTTGGCGAGGCCGCGCTCGGCGCGGCGATCGAAGGGGCGATCCTGTTGATCGCCGACCGCGCGCGGGAAGAGCGCGTGCGCATCGTCTGGCCGGGACTGGAGCACGAGATCAGCGTCATCGGCGACAAGACGCGGCTCGAACAGATCCTCATCAACCTCATCCAGAACGCTCTGGACGCCCTGCGCGATCGTCCCGAACCCCGCATCGAAATACAGGTGGCGATAGGCAAGACGGTTTCGGTCACCATCGCCGATAACGGCCCGGGCGTCGCGCCCGATATGTCGGGCCAACTGTTCACGCCCTTTTCAACGAGCAAACCCGATGGCCTGGGGTTGGGTCTTGGGATCGCGCGCGACATCGCCCGTGAATTTGGCGGATCGCTGGAGCTGGTCCCCTCGCCATTGTGCGGGGCGGCGTTCCGCGTCACCTTGAGGCCAGCGCCATGACCAAACCCGTGCTCTCGCTTTCACCCGTTGTTCTCGTCGAAGACGACGTCGAGTTGCGCCGGGCTATTGTCGAGGTGATGGAGCTGGCGGGCCTGGCGCCCAATCCGTTCGGTGACGCGCAGACGGCGCTGGGCGAGCTGAACGCCGAGTTCGGCGGCGTGGTCGTGTCGGACATCCGCATGGCCGGCATCGACGGCCTGGAGCTCCTGTCTCGGATTCGGTCGATAGACTCCAAGATTCCCGTGATCCTCATCAGCGGCCATGCGGACGTGCCGATGGCCGTAGAGGCTCTCCAGGACGGCGCCTTTGATCTTCTGACCAAGCCGTTCGCCATGGAGCGTCTGTTGGCGGCCATCGAGCGCGGCCTCGAAGAACGCAGGGTGGTGGTCGAACACCGCGCCCTGCGCGCGGCCGCTGAACTGCTGGCGCGGGAGGAAAGCGCGCTGATCGGCGACAGCCCGGCGATCGTCCGCCTGCGGGAGACAATCGAACAGGTCGCGAAGTCGGACCTCGACGTCCTCATCGAAGGCGAGACCGGTGTTGGCAAGGAGCTTGTGGCGCTTGAACTCCATCGGTTGAGCGCGCGTCGCGGCCGGCCATTCGTGCCGATCAATTGCGGGGCGATCCCCGACGCCGCCGCCGACGCAGAACTGTTCGGGACTGCCCCCGAAGCGGGATCCCTGCGCAGGCCGCAATTCGCCGGCCGCGTCGCCGAAGCGCACCGCGGGGCCCTGTTCCTCGACGAGATCGACAGCAGCAGCGCGGCTTTCCAATCCAAGCTGCTGCGGGTGCTGGAGGAGCGCGAATTCACGAGTCTGGGCAGCAGCGACGCCCGGCTTGTCGATCTGCGAGTCATCGCCGCTGCGAAGGCCGATCTGCAGGCTGCCGTGGATGCGGGGCGCTTCCGCCAGGATCTGTTCTATCGCCTCGATGTGGTTCGCCTGCACATTCCGCCGCTGCGCGAACGCCGCGAGGATATCATGCCTCTGTTCGCCCACTTCGCCGCCGAAGGCGCCCGGCGCATCGGCGTGCGGGATTACTTCGTCAGCGACAGCGTCCGTCAGCATCTCATCGAATACGCATGGCCCGGCAATGTGCGCGAGCTACGCAACTTTGCGTTCAATGTGGTGCTGGGCTTGCCCGCCGCCGCCGGCCAGACGCCAACCGCGCCTCATCCCGCCAAGGCGCTGGGAGAGCGCGTGGATGAATTCGAGGAAGTGGCGATCCGCGAGGTTCTCCTGGCCACAAGCGGCAATGTCACCGAGTCGGTGGCGAGACTGGGCGTCCCGCGCAAGACGCTCTACGCCAAGTTCCAGCGATACGGGATCGACCCAAACCTCTACCGTCAACGCAGCGGCGAGACGCCGCACGGCCGCGGCAGCCCAGTGTGAATTCGAGTTCGCCTATCGGGGCATTCCAGCCGGTGCCCGAGGACTGAATGGCCGATACGCTGTTGGATTGGCATGTCGCGGTCTACTGCGCCAATGAGGGGCGCCGCCTTGGAGCCTGCCTGGATAGTTTAGCCGCCGCGTTGGCCGGCAGCCGTGCTCTTGTCACCGTGGTGCTCAACGGCAGCATCGACGACAGCCTGGAATTCGCCCGCGCGGCGTCCTTCGCGGGTTTGCCGGTCGAAATCGTCCGGATTCCCTTCCGCGACAAATCCAACGCCATCAATCAGTTCATTTATAAGCTGCGCGCGCCGGCGCGGATCTACGCCGCCGTCGACGGCTATGCGGTGATCGGCGCGGGCGCTTTTCACGCCATGGAGGAGCGGCTGCGGTCGACTCCGCATGCGGCTGCGGTCACGGGCGTGGCCGCCAATGGCCGGACCATGCGCAAAATGGGCGCGCAGGCGCTGCGCACCGGCGGTGTCCTTCACGGCCAGTTGCACGCCCTGCGTCCGGAATTCCTCGATAAAATGACGGCCCGCGGACTGAGGCTTCCGATCGGCCTCTACCGGGGCGATGGCCTGCTTGGCAGCATGGCCGCCCACGACTTCGCCCCGCTTTCGACGCGGTGGGACGATTCCCGCATAGCGGCTGAAACACGTGCGACCTTCACCCTTCCATCGCTGTCGTTGCTGAACCGGTCGGATGTGGAGCGGCTGTTCCGTCGGCGCGTGAAGCAGATGCAGGGCCTGATCGAGAACAAGGCCATAGCCTCGGTGATTTGCCGTTCCGGATATGAGGCGCTCCCCGCACATGTCGCGGACCTGATCCGGACCTATCTGAAAACTCACGGAGCGCCGCAGGTCTCGCTGCTGGAGGCGCCATTCCAAAGGCTGGCGCTGATGCAGGTCGAAAGGGCGGAATATCCCGATCCCGCGCTTCTGGAGCCGAGCCGAATTGCGGTCGCAGGCTGATCCTGCGCGTTGCCGCGCCGAGCGCGCCGCTTGGACGCGTCGCGGCATTCTCGAAGCAGCGTTTCGCTCGGGGGCGAATCCGAATGCCGGCCGAAGCGAGGAGAAAATTTAATCTGGCCGGGCGACAAAGAAACAGGCGCAACCCTGCCGCAACAGCTGAGCACCTTGAACGGCGATGATTTCGCTCTCCAGGCCGTTTTGGGATCATCAGCCCCTCCGCCCTGCCCGCGGAGCGCATTTCCTGAACGTTGGGGATAAGGCGATCCTGTTCGACGAGGCCGCGCAGCAGATCTTCGAACTGAACGACAGTTCGGAAGCGATCTGGGACGCTATCGCCGTCGCGCGGACCATCGCTGGCGCGGCGGGTCTCCTGGCTGACGGCGACGCCTCGCACACGGTGCTGGAGCAGGTCCGCGCCGCCGCCGCGCAGTGGCTGGAACTTGGACTGCTGCGCCCCGATCCGGCCGGAGGCGAGGAGGAGGCGACGGAGGTGAGGCTGGCGTGGATGGCGTGCCGGGTCGGGCTGAAGCTGTTCGGGACGATCGACGCCGAACCGCTGCGCGAGGTGTTCGCCGCCCTACGCTCGGTCGAGGCGCCTGATCACCTCCTCGAAATCCGTGAGATGGGCGGGGTGATCTTCATCGCGGATTCCGAAGGCTCAGCAAGCGCCAGGATGCCCCAAGCCTGGATTCCGGAGGTCAAGGCGCGGCTTACGGCGCGGATGCTGCGATCGACGGCCAGCGGCTTTCTGGCTCACGCCGCCCTGTTGTCGCGGGACGGCCAAGGCGTGCTGATCTGCGGCGATCCAGGCGCGGGCAAGACGACCCTAAGCGTCTCGCTGCTTTTGGCCGGCTTCGGCTACCATTCCGACGACATCGTCTGGATCAGCGAGGGCGGCGAGGCTGTCGGAGCGCCCTTCGCGCCGGCGATCAAGGCGGGCGGGTGGCCGCTGCTCGACGAGATGGCCGTCGGCGTGGCGACCTCAAGGACCTATCTCAGAAGCGACGGCCAACAGGTGAGATATCTGTCGCTCGCGTCCGTGGAACAGACGCCCCTGCCGATCGGCTCCATTCTGCTGCTGGCCAGGGACGATGGGAGCGCGCCGCGGGTCGAGGCGGTGACGCCGCTCGAGGTGCTGACGGCGGTGTTGGGCAGCGCCTACGCCGCGCGGGGCGCGATCTCCGCGGCCGGTCTCAAGTCGCTGGCCGATGTCATCGGGAAAGCGCGGATCGGACGGCTGTGCTTTTCAGACTGGCGCGATGGCCGCCGTCTGGTCGAGGCCTTCACGGCATGAGCCGGCGCTCCGCGCTGCGCGTCCTCAGCGATGGGCTGCACGGCCGCACGCGCGCGACCCGGGATTGGATGGCTCTGATCTCGGCGGCCAATGGCGCCCTGGTGACGCCCGCCTTGCGCGGGGCGCTCGCGGCGCACGAGGTTCCCGAAGATGTGGCCGCCTTCATAGACATGGTCTCCGCTCGCAACGACGAGCGGAACCAGCTGTTGCGGACCATGTTGTTGGACGCGACCGCCATGCTCAACACCGCCGGCGTGACGCCCGTCTATCTCAAGGGGATGGCGATCTGGGCCGCCTGTCGCCCGGACGCCGTCAGCTATCCGCGCATGATGAGCGACGTGGACCTGCTGGTGCGCCCGGACGAAACCCAAAAAGCGATCGAGGCGCTGACGGCGGGCGGATTCAAGATCCTCAAGCGTCATGCCGAGCATCGGCACGAGGCGGCCGACCTTTGGCGCGACGGGGATGTCGGCGTGCTGGACCTGCACCGGCGCCCGCCTGGTCCGCAGGCCTTGACGGTGCTGTTCGACCGCGACGCCGGCGCCGTGGCGGCGCCGTGGCCAGGCGAGGCCCGCATTCCATCCCCGACGCATCAGATTTACCTGACCTGCCTGCACGACATGTTCCACGACGGCGGGTTCTGGCGCGGCGGCTTCGACGTGCGGCACCTGTGCGATGTCGCCGAGCTCGCGCGCCATCCGGACGGTGTGGATTGGGACTTGCTGATGTCCCTTCCGCCCACGCGGCTGACGCGCAACGCGATGCTCAGCCAACTGGTGGCGGCGCGCCGCATCGCCGCCGCGCCGATCCCCGCGCGGCTGTTGCGCGGGGTCTTCCCCCACCTGCACCATCGGCGTCATGAAGCGCAGTACCTGACGCCCGCCCTGGGGTTGCCCCTCGCGCTCCTGGGCATAGGGCTGGAGGGCCTGAACCTGCGTCAACACTGGCCATATCTGGCTCCCGCCGGGACCTCGCCTTGGGAATTGCTAAAGGGCCTGGCGCAGCGGCGGTTCTTGCCCAACAAGATATAGGCTCAGCCCGCCGCGCGGCAGC
>JAKOQZ010000026.1 GCA_029778105.1 Pseudomonadota bacterium
GCCGCCAGACGAGATCGGGTGCGGCGTCAAGCTCGGTGACCTTGCGGACGATCACCGCTAACGCCGCCCGAACAGACGTTCGATGTCGTGGAGTTTCAGCTCCACATAGGTCGGGCGGCCGTGGTTGCACTGGCCGGAATGGGGCGTCGCTTCCATCTCGCGCAGCAGGGCGTTCATTTCGTCGGCCGTCAGCCTGCGCCCCGCGCGCACCGAACCGTGGCACGCCATGGTGCCGCACACCTCGTCCAGCCGCTCTTTCAGCGAGAAGCTCTGTCCGTGCTCGGCGATTTCATCGGCGAGATCGCGGATGAGGCCCTGCACATCGGCGTCGCCCAGCAGCGCGGGCGTCTCGCGCACGGCCAGCGCGCCATGACCGAAATCCTCGACCACCAGCCCCAGCTGCGCCAGCTCGCCCGCATGGGCCAGCACGCGCTCGGCCCCGGCGGGGTCCAGCTCCACGATCTCAGGCGTCAGCAGCATCTGGCGCGCCGCGCCGCCGGCCGCCAGCGCCACCTTCATCTTTTCATAGACGAGGCGTTCATGCGCGGCGTGCTGATCGACGATGACGAGGCCGTCCGCCGTCTCGGCGACGACATAGGTGTTGTGCACCTGCCCCCGTGCGACACCCAGCGGATAACGGCGGAGGTCCGCCGCCGGAATGGCGTCGGCCACGCGGGCGGCGGGCGCGAAGTCGCGCACCATCTCCAGAACGGCGCTGGGTGCGCTCGCATAGTTCGGCGCTGCCCAATCCCGCGTCGCCTCAGATAAGCCCGGCGTCATCGGCTGCGGAGCGCCGGTGAAGGCGGGAAAGTAAGGCGTCTGCGGCTGCATCTGCGGGCGCAGCGCATCGAAGACCGATGCCGCCACCGTCGTCGCGGCGCGATGGCCCGCGCGCTCCAGCGTCTGGCGCAGCGCGTTGACGATCAGCCCGCGCACGCCCTGCCCGTCGCGAAACCGCACCTCGGCTTTCGCCGGATGCACGTTCACGTCGACATCGTGCGGATGCGTCTCCACGAACACCACCGCCACCGCATGGCGGTCATGCGCGAGGAAGTCGGCATAGGCGCCGCGCACCGCTCCGGTCAGCAGTTTGTCCTTCACGGCGCGGCCGTTGACGAACAGGAACTGGTGCTGCGCGTTGCCGCGATTGAAGGTGGGCACGCCGGCAAAGCCGAACACCCGCGCCTCGCTCTTCGCGACATCGAAGGCCAGCGCATTCGGCCGGAATGCGGGCCCCAGGATCGCGGTGATGCGCGCCAGCCAGCCTTCCGGCCCCGGCATCTCCGCCTCGACATCCAGAATCGTGCGGCCCTCATCCTCCAGCCGGAACGCCGTCTCCGGCGCGGCCATGGCGAGCCGCTTCACCGTGTCGGTGATCGCCTGCATCTCGGTGCGCGGCGACTTCATGAATTTCAGCCGCGCGGGCGTCGCATAGAAAAGATCGCGCGCCTCGATGCGCGTGCCGTGCTGGCCGCGCCCCAGAAACGCGACCGGCTCGGCCTCGCCGTTCGCGCCGCCTTCCACGGCAATGCGCCACGCGCCGTCGGCATCGGCGACGCGGCTGTCGATGGTCAGGCGCGAGACCGACCCGATCGAGGGCAGCGCCTCGCCCCGAAAGCCTAGCGTCTCGATCTGCGTCAGGTCGTCCGCGCCTTCGCCGTCGACGGGCAGTTTCGATGTGGCGTGCCGCAGAATGGCGACGGGCAGTTCCTCGCGGGCCATCCCCTTGCCGTCATCGGTGACGCGGATGAGCGCAAGGCCCCCGCCCGCCACGGCGATCTCGATATGCCGCGCGCCGGCATCCAGCGCGTTCTCCACCAGCTCCTTCACCGCCGCAGCCGGCCGCTCGACCACCTCGCCCGCGGCGATGCGATTGATGGTCCCTTCACTGAGACGGCGGATGGTCATGGGTCAGTGCGTCCTTCGAGGCTCGCCTGCGGCGCGCACCTCAGGATGACGGATATGGGAAGCGCACCGCCGTTCGTCATGGTGAGGCGCTTCGCGGCACGCGAAGCCTCGAACCACGCACGCGGCCCGCCAACGCTCATCCCTCTGCCGCCAGATAGGCGCGCGCCAGCTTCTTGCCCTCTTCCACCGCCGGCTGGTCCAGCGGGTCGACGCCCATCAGCCGCGCGGACAGAATGGTCTCCAGCATGAAATGCATGAAGAGCGCGCCGATCGCCCGTTCGTCCCAGGTCTTCACCGACATGGTGCGCACCGGGCGGCCGCGACGGGCCAGCGTCTCGGCGGTCGCGCGGGTCTGCGCGGCGACCAGATCGCCCAGCGCCTTCCCGCCCAGATAGGCCGCGCCGATCTTCTCGGCGAAGGCCGGGTCGGGGCGCGGGCCGCTCGCCTCGGCGGCGGCGCTCAGCACGGTGAAGGCGCGCACATTGGGACCGTCGAGATAAAGCTGCAGCTGGCTGTGCTGGTCCACCGGGCCCAGCGCGGCGCTGGCGGCCTGACCCTTGCCCTCCTTACCGACGCTTTCCGCCCAGAGCTGACGCCACCAGGCGCCGAAGCGCTCGAAGCGGTCGCCATAGGGCATCAGCACCAGTTCGCCGTGGCCCGTGCCCGCCGCCGCGATGGCCAGCGCCGCGCCCTCAGCCGGGGCCGAGGGCTCGCCCGCCAGAATATGCGACCAGACCGATTCCGCGCCCTCGCGCATCTTCACCGGGTCCAGCCCGAACAGCAGCGCGGGCAGCGCGCCCACCAGCGTCAGCACCGCATAGCGCCCGCCGATATCCAGCGGATGATCCAGCGTCGGCGCGCCGATCTCGGCGGCGAAGCGGCGCGCGGGATTGTCGGTCGGCTCGGTCAGCACCGCGAAATGGTGCTTGAGATATTTGCCCCCGCCCGCGCCTTTCAGCGCCTCGACCGCCGACAGGGCCTGCATCAGCGTCTCGCCTGTGCCGCCCGACTTGGAGACGACAAGGAAGCGCGTCGTCTTCAGATCGAGGCTGGAGAGCGCGGCGCTCCAGGTCGCGCCGTCGAGATTGTCGAAGAAATGAAAGCGCGTGCCGCCGATGCGGTCGGCGACGCCGGGCGTGCGCCAGCCTTTCAGCTGCGCGACCGCCTGCGCCCCCAGGCTCGATCCGCCGGTGCCCAGGATGCACAGATCGGTGGTGTTGTTCAGCAGCGCCGCCGCCACGGGCCGCGCCGCCTCGATATCGTCGCGCCGCCGCGAAATCTCGTAGAGCGGCTGGCCGCCGCTGCGCGCGCTCTCGGCCAGCGCGGCCAGGATCGGTTTCAGGGCCGCCTGCTGCGCGTCGAACGCGTCATGGGTCAGGGCGTGGGCGCCGGTCTGCGCCGGAAAGGCGTGCCGGAGGTCGGTCGTATAGGGATGACTCATGGCGCCCAGTTTAGGGCTTTGGCCGCGAGGGGGGAATGTCCCCCTCGCGCCAATCGCACCGATCGCGCCTTCAGGGCGTCGGCGTCACGCCTTCGGGCTTGCCGACGATAACGGTGTAGAGCTGGGCGGGGTCCAGCAGACGCTTGGCCGCCGCGTTGACCTGCTCCTTGGTCACCGCCTCGATTTCGGCGTTGCGCTTGCTCGCATAGTCCTTGTCGAAGCCCTGCAGGTAATAGCTCAGCAGGATATTCGAGATCTTGGCGTTGGAATCGAAGCGCAGCGCGAACGATCCGGTCAGATAGGCCTTGGCGTCGGCCAACTCCTCATCGGTGATGCCCCCGTCGCGGAACTTCTGGATTTCGGCCTTGGCGAGGTCGAAGGCCTGACCGGCCGTCTTGTTGTCGGTCGCCATGCCGCCATAGAAATATTCCGCCAGACGCTCGGTCGCGAAGCCGGTCGAGACGCCATAGGTGAGGCCCCGCTTGGCGCGGATCTCCTTCATCATGCGCGAGGCGAAGCCGCCGCCGCCCAGCGTATAGTTCATCACCTGCGCGGCGCGGAATTCCGGGTCGCTCACCTTGATGCCCGGCGCGCCGAAGACGATGACGCTCTGGGGAATGTCGCGCTCGACCACTTCGGTCTTGCCCAGGTTCTGCATGGTGATGGCCGGCGCGTCGGCCAGCGCCCGCTTCTCGGGCACCGAGGCGAACAGCGTATCCAGCAGCGGCCCAAGCTCGGCCGCCGTGATGTCGCCGACCACCACGACCTTCAGCTGATCGCGGCCGAGGGCCGAGGTCATGAAGCCGGCGATGTCGTCGCGGGTGATCGCCGCCACGCTTTCGGCCGTGCCGATGGTGCGGCGGCCATAGGGGTGGTTGGGGAACGCGCGCTCGGCCCAGGTCTGTCCGGCGATGGCGCTGGGATCTTCCGCCTGCTCTTTCTGCGAGGCGAAGATCTGCGCCTTCATCCGGTCGATCGCTTCCTGATCGAAGCGCGGGCTGGCGATCGCCAGACGCATCAGCTCGAACGCGTCGGCCTTGTTGGCGCTCAGCGTGTTGAGGCTCAGATAGAAGGCGTCGCTGTCGGCGTTGCCGCCGAAGCTGATCGCCTTGTCCTGCAGCTTCTGGGTGAAGGCGGTGGAATCGAACTCGCCCGCGCCCTCGTTCATCAGCACGGCGGTCAGATAGGCGAGGCCGGCCTTGCCGTCCGGGTCGATGCGCGCGCCGCCGTCGAAGCCGGCGTCGATCGAGATGATGGGCAGGCCATGTTCCTCCACCAGCCAGGCCTCGATGCCGCCGGGGCTTTTGACCACCTGGACGTCCATCGCCGAAGCCGGCGCGAACAGGGCGAAGGCCGCGGTCAGGCCGGCGGCGAAGCGGGAGATAAGGCTCACGGCGTGCCCTCCGTCGGCGGGGTCGCAGGCGGGGCGTCGCCGCCCTTTCCGTCCGGCTCCAGCGTGCCGGTCACGCTGCGCTCGGGCTTGAGATATTTCGCGGCCACGGCCTTCACCTGATCGGCGGTGACCGCGTTGATGCGGTCGGGCCAGGCTTCGAGGTCTTCCACCGTCAGGCCATAGGTCAGCCCTTCGCCGTAGTAGTTGGCGAGGCCTTCCGCGTTGTCCTTGGCATAGATGGCGTTGGCCAGCAGCACGGTCTTGGCCCGCGCCAGTTCCTCTTCGGTCGGGCCTTCGGCGATGAACTTCGCGATCTCGCCGTCGACGGCCGTTTCCACGTCGGCCAGGGTCTTGCCGTCCGACGGCTGGGCGTAGACGCCGACCATGCGGTCGTCGATGCCGTCGCCGTCATACCAGGACTGCACCGAGCTCACGATCTTGTCGCGCTTGGCGAGCGCCAGGCCAAGGCGCGAGGAATCGCCCGTGCCGCCCAGGATGTAGGACATGACGGTCAGCGCATAGGCTTCGCCGTCCTTGGCCGAAGTATAGCTGGGCGCGAGGTAAAGCCGCGCGAAGGTCGGCACGCCGACCTGCGGGTCCTTCATCGCGACGCGGCGCGCGGCGATCGGCGGCGGCTCCTGCGGGCGCACGCGCTTGGCCAGCTCGCGCGGCTTCATCGGGCCATAGTATTTCTCGGCGAGCTTCTTCACCTCGGCGACGGTCACGTCGCCCGCGACCACGAGGATCGCGTTGTTGGGGCCGTAATTGGCCTTGTAGAAGGCCTGCGCCTCTTCCAGCGTCAGCCCCTCGATCTCGCTGCGCCAGCCGATCACCGGGATGCCATAGGGGTGGGCCAGGTAGAGCGCGGAATACATCTGCTCCCAGAACTTGGCGTCCGGGTTGTTGTCGGTGCGCTGGTTGCGCTCCTCAAGAATGACGTTGCGCTCCGAGGGCACGGTCTGATCCGAGATGATCAGGTTCTCCATGCGGTCGCTATCCAGCTCCATCGCCAGCGCCAGCCGGTCCGAGGCGATGCGCTCGTAATAGACCGTGCGGTCGTACGAGGTGTTGGCGTTGTTGTCGCCGCCGTTGCGGCTGAGGATCGCGTCGAATTTCTGGTCGGGCACCTTGGGCGTGCCGCGGAACATCAGGTGTTCGAAGAAATGCGCGATGCCGCCCGCGTCGCGCGGATCGTCGGCGCTGCCGGTCTTGAACCACACCTGATGGGTCACCACGGGCGCGCGGTGATCGGGGATCACCACCACCTGCATGCCGTTCGACAATGAGAAGGTGTGCGCCTTGAACGATTCCTCATCGGCCATCGCCGCGCCGGCCAGCGGCCAGGCGAAGGCGGCGGCCAGGAGAATGGATTTCAGTCGTTTCACGCGAATATCCTTGGGCCTTGGGGCGTCCAACGCAAACGCCGCAGCGATCATGCTGCGGCGTTCACAGGCTTCGCAAGCCTTCGCGCCGCAAACGCTTCACGATTGCGGCACTAAGGCGCGGGCGTGGTTACTGGGGCGGGCGCGTGGTGTCGAGAACGCGGCCGTTTTCGTCGGTCGCCGGCTTCTCGGCAGGCGTCGCCCCGGCATTCTGGCCGCTATTGGCCAGCGCCTGCGCGGCGACGGCCGAGGCGTTGAGGTCGGCCGGGCCGGTCGCGCCGGGCTGCGGCGCGCGCAGCTCCATGTCCGGCGGCATCACCAGCGGACGGCGCGGGGCGACCGCGTATTCGTCGGGCGCGGACTTCTCGATGCCCAGCGCATCGCCGACCGTCTCGCAGCCGGCCAGGCCGAAGCCTGCGGCCAGAACGCCCACGATCGCAGCGCGGCGCGCCGTCTTGAATGCCATGCGCATATCCTACCCTTTTGCCTCCGAGCCGCTGGGGGCGCGGCCCATGAATACTGCGTCGATCAGGATGGCGCCGACGCCCAGCACGATCGCCGCGTCCGCCACGTTGAAGACATACCAAGAATACCCGAAAGCGTGGAGATGGAAAAAGTCCACAACCGCGCCATAGAGAAAGCGGTCGATCACGTTTCCGACCGCCCCGCCGATCACCAGCCCCAGCCCCAGCGCCAGCCAGCGCCCGTCGGCCCGGGTCAGCCACCAGGTCAGCACCAGCGCCATCAGGATAGAAAAGCCGATCAGCAGATATCTCTCGCCCGCCGAGTCGGCCGGCAGCAGGCCATAGGAAATGCCCTCGTTCCACACCATCGTCAGGTTGAAAAACGAGGTCACCTCGACCGGCAGGCAGACCGGGCATTCGATGAAGCCCAGACCGTATAAAACCCAGTTTTTACTGGCCTGATCGGCGATCAGCACGACCGCCGCGATCAGCAGTCCGAACAGGATATAGCGGCGTCCGGCGGCCGCGCTCACGGGGCCACCTGGGGCGGCATGCCCAGCTCGCGCACCGCGCCTGCGCAGCGGTGGCAGAGTTCGGGGTGGTCCGCCTCCGATCCCACCTCGTCCAGCACCATCCAGCAGCGGGCGCATTTGGCCCCCTCCGCCTTGGCGAACACCACCCCCGCCCCGACGATCTCGTCCAGCAGGAAGGCGCCCGCCGGGGCCGGTCCCGTTTCAACTTTGGCGTCAGACGTGATCGCGATCTCGGCGAGGTCCAGCCCGTCGAACAGGCGGGCGTCGGCCCCGTCGGCGACGAACAGGGTGGGCGCCGCCTCCAGGCTGGCGCCGATCGTCTTGTCGCGGCGGGCCACCTCCAGCGCGCCGGTGACGACGCGGCGCAGGTCGCGGATGCGGTCCCACTTGGCGGCCAGCGCCTCGTCTTCCGCGCCGTCCGGCGCATTCCAGAAGGTGCGCAGATGCACGCTGTCGGTCTCGCTCGGGAAGCGCGTCAGCCACACCTCTTCCGTCGTGAACGGAATGATGGGGGCCAGCCACGTCACCAGCGCATGGAACACCATGTCCATCACCGTGCGCGTCGCCCGGCGGCGCAAGGATGACGGCGCGTCGCAATAGAGCGCGTCCTTGCGGATGTCGAAATAGAAGGCCGACAGGTCGTTGACGGCGAAGACGTTGATCGCCCGGAAGACGCGCATGAAGTCATAGCTCGCGTAGCCGGCGCGGACTTCGCTTTCCGCCTTGGCCAGCAGATGCAGGACATAGCGCTCCAGCTCGGGCAGCTCGGCCACCGGCACGCTCTCCGCCTCGCCATAGCCGTCCAGCGCGCCCAGCAGATAGCGCAGCGTGTTGCGCAGCTTGCGATAGGCTTCGGCGCTGCCCGCCAGGATCGTCTTGTCCAGCGGCGGGTCCATGCCGTAGTCGGCCGACGAGACCCACAGGCGCAGAATGTCGGCGCCCTGCTCGTTGCTGACATCGATGGGCGAGATCGTGTTGCCCAGCGACTTCGACATCTTGCGGCCCTGACCGTCGACGATGAAGCCGTGGGTCGCCACCGCGCGATAGGGCGCACGGCCGCGCGTGCCGCAGCCTTCCAGCAGCGAGGACTGGAACCAGCCGCGATGCTGGTCCGAACCTTCCAGATAAAGGTCCGCCGGCCAGGCCTTGTCCCAGCCCTCGACGACCGGGTTCTCCAGCACGAAGGCATGGGTCGAGCCGGAGTCGAACCAGACGTCCAGAATGTCCTTCACCTGCTCGTAGTCGGCGGCCTTGTAGGTGTCCCCAAGGAATTCTTGCGGGTCGCGCACATACCAGGCGTCCGCGCCATCGGCCTCCACCGCCGCGACGATGCGCGCATCGACCTCGGCGTCGCGCAGGATTTCGCCCGTCGCCTTGTTCACGAACACGGTCAGCGGCACGCCCCAGGCGCGCTGGCGCGACAGCACCCAGTCGGGCCGCGTCTCGATCATCGCGCGCAGGCGGTTGCGGCCGGCGGCCGGATAGAACGCCGTCGCGTCGATCGCCTCCAGCGCGCGCTGGCGCAGCGTCTTGGGCGCGCCGTCGTCCGAGGGCAGCGCGAACGGCTTGTCCATCGGCGCGAACCATTGCGGCGTGTTGCGGAAGATGATGGGCGCGCGGCTGCGCCAGCTATGCGGATAGGAATGGTTGAAGCGGCCCTTGGCGAGCAGCGCGCCCACCTCCTCCAGCTTCGCCATCACCGCGCCGTTGGCCGGCCCGTCCTTGCCGTCATCCTTCAGGATGGTCAGCCCCGCGAACAGCGGCACAGAGGGAAGATACTCGCCCGCCGGCCCCACCGTATCGGGAATGTCTTTCGACGACAGGCCCGAGGCCAGCCACACGACATAGTCGTCCGCGCCATGGCCGGGCGCGGTATGCACGAAGCCCGTGCCGGTATCGTCGGTCACGTGATCGCCCGACAGCAGCGGCACGTCGAACTCATAGCCCTGCCCCCGGAAGGGATGGGCCGCCACGACGCCATGCAGCGACGGCGCGTCCCCTGTCCGAGACAACGTGACGCCCGCCGCCTTCGCCACCTGATCTGCCAGCTTGTCCGCCAAGATAAGCGTCTCGTCAGTGCCCTCCACCGCATAAAGCCCGTATGCGATTGTCGGCGAGAAGGAGATCGCGCGGTTGGCGGGGATGGTCCACGGCGTGGTCGTCCAGATTACGAGCGATACCTTGCCGCTCAGCAGCAACTCGTCGCGACGGCGAGCAGCCTCGAGATCAGACACATTGCCGGTCGTGCCCAGAACCGGAAATTTCACCCAGATCTGCGGCGAGTTCTTGTCGTGATATTCGATTTCGGCTTCCGCCAGCGCGGTGCGCTCGACGGGTGACCACATTACCGGCTTGGAGCCGCGATAGAGCAGGCCGTTGGCGGCGAAGGTCAGCAGCTCGCGCACGATCTGCGCCTCGGCGCGATAGTCCATCGTGGTGTAGGGGCGGTCCCAGTCGCCGATCCCGCCGAGGCGGCGGAACTCGTCGCGCTGCACGTTCAGC
>JAKOQZ010000190.1 GCA_029778105.1 Pseudomonadota bacterium
AGGCCGCCGTCCAGTCGGCGTCGCTGGCGTAGAGATCGCCGAGATTCCACACCCCTTCGGTTGCCGCCGTTTCGGCGGCGGCGGGCGCGTCCTCAGCCATGGCGGGCGCGGCGGCGGCGGTGATGGCGGTGGCGGCGAGCAGAATGGCGCGGAGATGGCGCAGCATGGTCAAGACAACCCCTCTTCTTGAAAACCCCTGACCGGCCATAGAACCGACACGGGCCAGAGGCGCAATGCGGCGGCCGTCACGTCCGTGTGAAACGAACGCTGGCTGGCGGTCGCATTTGCGTTATCGTCGCGGGAACCTTTTCAGGAGCCCTGCATGGGATGGATGCAGCGTCTGAGCGTCGGGATTCTGGCGGCCTCGCTGGCCGCCAGCGCATCGGCCCTCACCCTTAAACGCGGCAATCAGGGCGAGCCCGACACGCTCGACCCGCCCAAATACAGCCTGGTCATCGAGCTCAATATCCTCAACGACCTGTTCGACGGGCTCGTGGTCGCCGATGCGCGGGGTGAGCCCGTGCCCGGCGCGGCGGAACGCTGGGACGTGTCGGCCGACGGCACGGTCTACACCTTTCACCTGCGCGCCGGGCTGAAATGGTCGGACGGCACGCCGCTCACCGCCGAGGATTTCGTCGCGGGGTGGCGGCGGGCGCTCGATCCCGCGACAGCCGCCCAGCTGGTCGACCTCGCCTACACGGTCAGAAACGCCCGCGCCGTCGCGGCCGGCGAGAAGCCTCCGGCCGAGCTTGGCGTCCGCGCGGTGGACGCCCAGACCTTCGAGGTGGCGCTGGAAGCGCCCGACGCCGCCTTCATCCGCCTGGTCGCCGGCTATGCGCTGTTCTTCCCTCTGCCGCGCCATCTCTATGCCCAGGCGGGCGAGGGCTGGGCCAAGCCCGGCGTGATGGTCTCGAACGGGCCCTATACGCTGGCCGAATGGACACCGGCCGCCCAGGTGCGCCTTGAGAAGAACCCCGACTACTGGAACGCCGCGAACGTCGCCATCGACGAGGTGATTTTCTACCCCACCGTCGACGAGGCGCAGGCGCTGAACCAGTTCCGCTCCGGCGAACTCGATCTCAGCCTCGGCTTTCCGCCCGGCCAGTATGAACGGCTGAAAGCCAACATGCCGGCCGAGGTGAGCCTGACGCCCGCCTCCACGACCAGCTTCCTCACGCTCAACCAGCGCAATCCGAAATTCGCCGATGCCCGCGTCCGCCGCGCGATCTCGCTGGCCATCGATCGCAACATCCTCACCGACAAGGTTCTGGCGACGGGCCAGACCCCGGCCTACAGCCTCATTCCCAAGGTGGTGAAGGACTTCACGCCCGCGCCGGAAAACGACTTTAGCGCCATCCCCATGGACAAGCGGCTGGCCGAAGCGCGCGCCCTGCTGGCCGAGGCCGGCTACGGCCCCGCCAACCCGCTGAACTTCCGGCTCGATTATCGCGCTGGCGACGCCAACAAGAAGGTGATCGTGGCGATCGCCGCGATGCTGCAGCGGATCGGCGTCAAGGCCGACCTTCAGGCCAACGAGGTCAAGGTGCACTACGCCAAGCTGCGGGCCGGCGATTTCGAGGCGGCCGACGGCGGCTGGCAGGGCACGCCCGATCCGGTCTTTTTCTCGCTTCTTCTGCAGACCGGATCGGAGTCCAATTATGGCGGCTGGTCCAACGCCGAATTCGACCGCCTGACGCGCGCCGCCGCCGTCGAGATCGATCCGGCCAAACGCATGTCCATGTTCGCCGAAGCCGACCGGATCGCCATGGCCGACACCGCGCTGGTGCCGCTGTTCAACACCGCGCATCGCGCGCTGGTGCAGCAATGGGTCAAGGGCTTCGAAGGCAACGCCACCAATTCGCATCGCAGCAGCGATCTGAGGATCGAGAAATAGACATGGCGCTCATCCGTCTCGCCCGGCGCATCGCGCTTGCGCTGGCTGTCCTCCTGCCGCTCGCGCTTCCCTCTGCCGCAAGCGAATTGCGGCGCGGCAATCTGGCCGAGCCCGACACGCTCGATCCTGCGAAGTGGTTCACCACCTATGAAGCCAACATCCTGAACGATCTCTTCAACGGGTTGTTGCAGCTCGACGCGAAGGGCGAGCCGATTCCCGGCGCGGCGGAAAGCTGGACGGTGTCCGACGACGGCCTCCTGATCACCTTCAAGCTGCGCGCCGACGGGAAGTGGTCCGACGGCGCGCCGGTGACGGCCGACGATTTCGTGCTCGGCTTCCGCCGCAGTTTCGATCCCAAGACGGCCTCGGCCTATGCCAATTTCGGCTATGTGATCGTCAACGCGCGCGACGTGGTCGAAGGCCGCAAGCCGCCCGAAGAGCTGGGCGTGCGCGCGGTCGATGCCCTCACCTTCGAGGTGCGCCTCAACGAACCGAGCCAGACCATTCTGCCGCTCTTCGCCCGCTACCCCAATTTCTTCCCCTCCCCGGCCCATGTCCTGTCGAAGGAAGGCGACGCCTGGGTGCAGCCGGGCAAGATGGTCTCCAACGGCCCCTACCGGCTGGTGGAGTGGGTGCCGCAGGACCGCATCACGCTGGAGAAGAACCCGAACTATTTCGACGCGGCCAACGTCGCGATCGACAAGGTCTTCTACTACCCCACCGACGACGATACCGCCGCCGTCAAACGCTTCCGGGCCGGCGAGCTCGACATGAACGGCCGCTTCCCGCCCAGCCTCTATCCCAGCCTCAAGCGCGAGCTGCCCGGCGAGACGCGCACCGATCCGGCGTCGTGGATCGGCTATATCGTGTTCAACCATGCCGATCCGCGCTTCGCCGACGCCCGCGTGCGCCGCGCGCTGTCGCTGGCGATCGACCGCGAGACGATCGTGAAGCGCGTGCTGGCCAATGGCGAACTGCCCGCCTGGAGCATGGTGCCGCCGGGAACGGCGAACTTCACCTCGTCGGGCGCCGGAGATTTCTCCGCCATGCCGATGCCCCAGCGCCAGGCCGAGGCGCGCCGCCTGCTGGCCGAGGCCGGCTATGGCCCGGGCAACCCGCTGACCTTCACCTTCATGCACCGCATCGGCGAGGCCAACAAACGCGCCGCGCTGGCGGTGGTGGATATGTGGAGATCGGTCGGCGTCGATGCGCGGCTCGAGGCCAACGAGGTCAAGATCCACTATGCCCGGCTGCGCGAAAAGCAGTTCGAGGTCGCCGATGCCGGGTTCTCGGCCCAGCCGGACGCCGAATATTTCATCTATCTGCTGCGCAGCGATTCCACCGAGGTGAATTTCGGCGGCTGGAAGAACGCCGAATACGACCGCCTCGCCGATGCCGGAAATCGCGAGCGCGATCTGACGAAGCGCGGCGCGCTTTACGCCGCCGCCGAGAAGATCGCGCTCGACGACACCGCGCTCATTCCGGTCTACATCCCGGTCAATCGCGCGCTCGTCCAGAACTGGGTCGCCGGCTATGAGCCCAATCTCGGCGACGCCCACCTCTCGCGCTGGCTGTCCATCACGCGCTAGCCGCCGACCGGGCCGCCGCCGTCGCGGGTGATCGCCACGACCGAGGGACGCGGCGGCATGGCGCTGTCCATCGCCGCCGGCCACCGGCACACGGGTTCGGCGAACGAACCGCCATCGCCCTGCCCCGGGTGCTGCACCGAGACGAACAGCGTCTCGCCATCGGGCGTGAAGCAGGGCCCGGTCAACTCCGCGCCGACCGGCACCGAGAAGAAATGGCGCGTGACGGCGCGCTCCGGCCCGGTCACGGCGCAGGCCCACAACCCGTCGGCAAGGCCGATCTCGTCGGCGCCGTCGGTCGCGATCCACAGACGCCCCTTGGGGTCGAACACCAGATTGTCGGGCTGCGCGAAATAGCCGGCGTCGGAAATGCCGGGGCCGTATTTGCCCTGCGCATTGGTCTCGGCTTCGGGGTGGCCTGCGAGCAGCAGGATGTCCCACTGGAAGTCGGTCGCCGTGTGGTCGCGGTCGCCATCGCTGCCGGGCGCAAGAATCTCGACGATATGGCCACGGCGGTTCGGCGCGCGCGGCGCGGCCGGGGCCGCCTCCTTGCGGTCGGTGCCGCCGGTGAAGGCGACATAGGTGCGCGAGGTGATGGGATCGGTCTCCAGATCTTCCGGGCGGTCGGTCTCGGTCGCGCCCAGCACCTTGGCGGCGCGGCGGGCGTCGATCACCACATCGCCCTGGTCGTCGAAGCCGTTCTCGGTCGTCAGGCCACCCTGGCCGTGCACCATCGGCAGCCATTCGCCCGTGCCGTCATCGTTGAAGCGGGCGACATACAGCGTGCCGTCGTCGAGGATATCGACATTGGCCGCGACGTCGGCGGCGGCATAGGTGCGCGCGGAGACGAATTTGTAGATGTGCTCGAAGCTCTGATCGTCGCCCATATAGGCGACCACGGGCTTGCCGTCCTTCGCCACGATGGTCGCCGCCTCGTGGCGGAAGCGGCCGAGCGCCGTGCGCTTCTTGGGCACGGAGCCCGCGTCATAGGGATCGATCTCCACGATCCAGCCGAAACGGTTGAACTCGTGCGGCGTCACGTTGATGTCGAAACGCTTGTCGAACGTGGACCACATCCACAGACGCCCGCCGACGCTGAAGGAATCGGCGCTGGCCGCCTCGCGGGCGTTTTCGGGCGGCAGTTTCGAGGCGACGCCGGTGAAATAGTTCTGGATGTTCTCTTCGGCGGTCAGGATCGTGCCCCATGGAGTCACGCCGCCGGCGCAGTTCTGGAATGTGCCCTTCACGCGCACGCCATCCGGATCGGCGTCTGTCTTCATACGGGCGTGGCCGCGCGCCGGGCCGGCGATATCCATGTCCGTCTCGGCATGAATGCGCCGGGCATAGGGGCTGTCGGCCACGACCGACCAGGCCCCGCCGGATTTCCTGATCTCGATGATCGTATGCCCCACCGAGGCTTTTTCGACGGCGATGGTCTCCGGCGTCGAATTGGCCGCCACCGCCTCGCTGTTCTTCATGCCGGGAAACATATAGCGCGGCGTCGAGTATTCGTGGTTCACGCACAGCAGGCCATGCGCGCTCTCGCCGCTCGCCAGATGCTCGGCCGTGGTCGCCGCCCCGTCTTTCAGCGGCAGATAGCCGATGAAGTCGCAGTTGAAGCCGAACTGCTTCCGCTGCGCCTCCGCGGTCTGCGCCATCGGGTCGAAGGCCGGCGCGCCGGGCAGGATCGGATCGCCCCACGAGATCAGAACTTCGGCGCGATAGCCCGGCGCGACGTGGTGCGTGGGCTCGTCCTTGCCGATGCGGCCGAGCTCCTCGAACTGCAGGCCGGGCGTTTCGGCGCGCGCCGGCGCGCCCGCGATGCGCCCGACCGGCGTGAAGCCGAGCGCGGCGGCGGCGACGCCGCCCTGCAGCAGCGCGCGGCGGGTGAGGAAACGATCGGCGATGTCGGAAAAGCGATGGGGGCGGGTCATGACGCGCGGATTATCGCCCATGCATGACGCTGGCGTGAACCCTCAAGAGGGCGGCGGCGCGGGCTGCGGGCCGTTTTCGGGCTTCAGCCGCACCGCTTCGCACGCCGCCTGGCTGGAGAGTCCGTCGGCGACGCTGCGCTCGTGCAGCGACACCGGGCCGGCATAGACGAAGCCGCCGTCGCGGATCCAGTCGGCGACGATCGGGCGCTGGTCCACCTCGACCGCCAGACAGCCATCGCTGGTGCCGACCTGCCCGTTGCCGGGATCGGGCGTCATATAGCGCGCCTGATGCATCACGAGCGCGCGCCAATAGGCGCAACTATTGGTCTCATCCAGCCCGTGCAGCCGCACAGATCCGGGCGCGAAGCCGTCTTCGTACTGGTTCGCCGCCACATAGGCGCCGACCGCCGTTTCGTTGGAATCGAGCAGGTTCGAGGCGCGCACCGCGCCGCCCGTCGCCGCAAGCCGGCCGGGCAGCGGCGTCATCGGCCCCGCAGCGTCGGAATTGCGGCCATGCGCCACCCGGAAGGCGGTCACCGCGCCGGATTTCAGGTCGATCATGAACCAGCGCGGGCGGTTCGCCGGAATGCGGAAATCCACCACGCTGATCATGTCGCGGCGGATCGGCGACACACGCGACTCGATCCGCCGCCCCGGCAGATCGAAGATCCGCGTCTCTTCACGCACCGTTCCGTAATGCCGCGCATAGGAGGCCAGCGCCTCGCGCAGCAGCGCCGGATCGATCGCGCCCTCCGGGTCCAGCCGGACGCCGTCGACGGTCAGCGCGGCGGCGTTCACCACCGGCGGCGGAGGCGGCGGCGCGCTCGCGCATCCGGCGAGGACCAGCGCGGCAGCCAGCACCAGCGCCCTCATGTCCGCCCGCCTGCATCCGCCGTCTGGCGCAGCCCCGGCGGTTTGGCCGAAGGCACCGGCGTTTCGCCGGGCGCGACATCGGGCACCAGCGGACGGGCGATCAGCTGCGGAACCACGTCACGCCCGGCCACCGCGTCCGGCTTGGGCTGCGGCACCGGCACATCGAACGCGGCCGTCACGGCGGCCGGGTGCGACGCGGCCATGGCGACGAGACGCGGGCGCAGCGGACGGTTCAGAACCTCCAGCGCGGCGACACGGGCCTCGCCGTCGATGGCGTCGGCATCCAGTGCGGGCTTCAGGCGCGGCACCGGCGCGTCGAACGCGGCGAGCTCGACCGGCGCGGCGAGTTTCGGCTTCGCCAGCGGCACGGGCGCATCGAAATCGGCCCGGGCCGGGCGCGGCGCAGGCTGCGTCTCCGGCATCAGAGCCGCCAGCGCGACGACCGGCGCGGCATTGGGCTTCGGCGCCGGGGGCGGAGGCGGCGGCTCGGCCTTCGCCGTCATCACGGGCGCGGCGACCGGCGCGCGCGGGGCCGGCGTCGCCTTGGCCATCAGCGGCGCGTTGGGGCAGGTATTGCCGCATTCGGTATTGCAGTCGCGCGCCGTCGAGGCGTTGGTGTCGTGCAGACGCGCCGGGCCGGCATAGAGGAAGCCGCCGTCCGCGATCACGTCATAGACGCGCGTCATCTCGCTCTTGGTCACCACGAAGCAGCCGCACGAGCGGCCGAGGCGGCCGTTCTCGGGGTCGAAATAGGCGGCGGTATGAAAGACGATGAGGCGGCGATAGGCGCTTTCGTTGGTGCCGTCGAGCCCGGCCAGTTTCAGCGCCGGGCCGTGCGAAGGGCTCTTGTAGCGCTCCAGCCCGCGGAACGCGCCGACCGACGACATCCCCGATGTTTCCGCATCGCTGAAACGCACCGCCATATTGGTGTGGCCCGGATCGGAGCCGCGGCCATGGGCGACATAATGCGCCTCAACCGCGCCGGTGCGGATATTCACGATATAAAGCCGCTTGGCGCTGGAGGGCAGCGCGTAGTCGACGATCACGATCTCGTCGCCCCTGAAGGGCTGCTGCGCGGCATGGCGGGCATAGGACGCCAGCGCTTCGGTCTCCAGCGCATCGTCGATCAGGTTCAGCGGATCGAGCTTGGCCCCGTTCAGCGCGGTCGCAGCCGACGCCGGGGCGGAAAACGCAAAAACGGAGCCGAGCGCCACCAGGGCGCCGAGGGCAAGGGCCGCGCATTTCATGGGGCGCATGAAGCGCGAGCCGGGGCTCCAAATCAACCGGCGGCTCCCATGGATCGGATTACATCCGGTTTAGCCGTGGGCACCGGAATCTGCCCCGGCAGCGGATCGGGCACGCTGACCCCGCCCGGCGCAGCGGCGGCCGGCGGCGGCGCGGCGACGCCCGGCAGCGAGCCGACCGGATTGGCGCCCGGCTTGGTCACGCAGCGATCCTGGTCGCCGCAGAACGGATTGCACTCGCGCACCTTGGTGTCGGTGGTGCGGTCGAACAGCGAGACGGGCCCGGCATACATGAAGCCGCCCTCCATCAGCACCTGGATGGCACGCGGCAGATCGGCGCTGTCCATCATGAAGCAGCCGCACGACCAGCCGAAAATATTGCGCTCCTTGTCGAAGAAGGTCTCGTTGGCGTGGAAGACGATGGTGCGCTCCAGCGCCCTGTCATTGGTCGCATCCAGCCCCTGCAGGCGTAACGCCAACCCCCAGCGCGGGCTCTGATATTGCTGCCCGCCGACATAGGCGCCCACCGACGACGTGCCCGAGCCGATCAGATTGGTGAAGCGCTTGGCGTAGTACGAGCGCTCGTTCAGCGCCGAGCCGCGGCCGTGGCTGACGTGATAGGCCTCCACCGCCCCGGTCTTCCAGTCGATGATGAAGAGCCGCTTCTCATAGGCGGGCTTGGAGAAGTCGATCACCATGATCTTGTCGGTGCGCAGCCAGCGCGTGGTGAACGGAATCGCCACGCCGCCTTCGGTGTACGAGACGGTCTGGCCCACCTTCATCTTGTTGTAGTGCGCCTTGTAGGAGGCGATCGCCTCTTTCAGCAGCGGCCTGTCGATCATGCAGGTGGGATCGAGGCCTTCCACCGGCTGACAGGCGCTGACCGGCGCCTCGGGTGTCGCGCAGGCGGCCACGATCGTGCAGACGAACGCCGCAGCGAGGGCACGGAGGCGGAAGCGCAGGCTGTGCAGGCGCATGGAATGAGCGTCGGACAATGGTTGAGAAGTGTTAACGCCATAGGGCAACGGCGGCGGTTAACAAAGTCCGAATATCCCGCCCCCGCTTGACGTAACGTCGCGAGCGGACCAGACAGCCTCATGCCCGACCCTCGCCTGCCCTTCCTCAAAGAGCTCGAGCGCAAGGCGCTCTGGCTCTCGGCCTGGACCATCCACAACGCCAATCACCTGCGGGCCGACGATGCGGAAGTGAAGGTCGGCGGCCACCAGGCCTCGTCCGCCTCGATGGCGACGATCCTCACCGCCCTCTATTTCGCGGTGCTGAAGCCGGAAGACCGGGTGGCGGTGAAGCCCCATGCCGGGCCGGTGTTCCACGCCATCCAGTATCTGATGGGCCAGCAGACACTGGAGAAACTCAAGAATTTCCGCGGCTACAAGGGCGTCCAGTCCTACCCGTCGCGCACCAAGGACGGCGACGACGTCGATTTCTCCACCGGTTCGGTCGGCCTCGGCGTCGCCCAGACCCTCTTCGCCAGCCTCGTGCAGGACTATGTCCACGCCCATGGCTGGTCCGGCGGACGCCCGCCCGGCCGCATGATCTCGCTGCTCGGCGACGCCGAGATGGACGAGGGCAATATCTTCGAGGCCCTGCTGGAAGGCTGGAAGCACGGCGTCCGCAATGTCTGGTGGGTCGTCGACTACAACCGCCAGTCGCTCGATGCCGTCATCCGCGAAGGCCTGTGGGAACGCTTCGAGAGCCTCTTCCGCAATTTCGGCTGGGATGTCGTCATCCTGAAATACGGCAGCCTGCAGCAGGCGGCCTTCGCCGAGCCGGGCGGTGACGCCCTGAAGGCCTGGATCGATTCCTGCCCCAACCAGCTCTACAGCGCCCTCACCTATCAGGGCGGCGCCGCTTGGCGGAAACGCCTCACCGACGATCTGGGCGATCAGGGCGCGGTGAGCGCCCTCATCGAGCGCCGCTCCGACGCCGAACTCGCGGCGCTTATGGGCAATCTGGGCGGCCACGACCTGCCCGAACTGCTCAAGGCCTTCGAGAGCATCGATCACGACCGCCCGGTCTGCTTCATCGCCTACACGATCAAGGGGGCGGGGCTGCCGTTCGCCGGCCACAAGGACAATCACGCGGGGCTCATGACGCCGGCCCAGATGGAGGCCTTCCGCGCCGCCATGAACGTGCGCGAGGGCCATGAGTGGGAGCCCTTCGAAGGTCTCGATCTCGGCGAAAGGAAACTCGCCGCCTTCCTGAAAGACGTACCCTTCTTCGCGCGCGGCCGCCGGCGTTACACGGCGCCCGCCGTGCCGGTCCCCGCCCAGCTCGCCTATCGCGCCGCGCGGGAGATGAGCACGCAGCAGGCTTTCGGCCTCATCCTCGACGAGATCGGCAAGGGCGACAGCGAGCTGGCCGGCCGCATCGTCACCACCTCGCCGGACGTCACCGTCTCGACCAATCTGGGGCCCTGGGTGAACCGCCGCGGCCTCTTCGCCCGCGCCGAGCTCGCCGACGTCTTCAAGTCCGAACGCATCCCCTCCACCTTCAACTGGCACTTCAGCCAAAAGGGTCAGCATATGGAGCTGGGCATCGCGGAGATGAACCTCTTCCTGATGCTCTCGGCGCTCGGCCTGTCGCATTCGCTGTTCGGCGCGCGGCTGCTGCCGGTCGGCACGCTCTACGATCCCTTCATCGTGCGCGGCGGCGATGCGCTAAACTATGCCTGCTATCAGGACGCCCGCTTCCTCCTCGCCGCGACGCCCTCCGGCGTGACGCTCGCGCCCGAAGGCGGCGCGCACCAGTCGATCTCCACGCCGCTCATCGGCATGGCGCAGGACGGGCTTTGCTATTTCGAGCCCGCCTTCGCCGACGAGCTGGCCGTCATGATGCGCTTCGCCTTCGACTACATGCAGCGCGAGGCCGACAAGGACGACAGCGGCCCCGACACGCGCACATGGCTGCGCGACGAGACCGGCGGCTCGGTCTATCTGCGCCTCACCACCCGCCCGCTGGAGCAGCCCATCCGCGAGATGACGCCCGAGCTGGCGCGGGGCGTCATCGACGGCGCCTACTGGCTGCGGCCGCCCGGGCCGAACTGCGAGATGGTGATCGCCTATTCCGGCGCGCTGGCGCCAGAAGCGATAGCGGCGGCCGGCCTGATCGGCGGATCGATGCGCGACATCGGCGTTCTCGCCGTCACCTCCGCCGATCGTCTGAACGCCGGCTGGACGGCGGCGTCGCGGGCGCGCGAGCGCGGCGAACGTCAGGCGCAGAGCCTCGTCGATCGCATGCTGGCGCCCCTGCCCCGCCATTGCGGCATCGTCACCGTCATCGACGGCCACCCGGCGACGCTCGCCTGGCTCGGCGCGGTGTGCGGACATCGCACGCGCTCGCTGGGCGTCGAGCATTTCGGCCAGACCGGCTCGATCGCCGAACTTTATGCGCATTACGGCATCGATGCGGCGGGCATCGCCCGCGCCGCCCGCGGCCTGCAGCGTTAACTGAACGGAAATTTACCGATAACCCGCCGTTAAAGCCGCATTGGGTAGGGTCCAGGCTCGGATTGGGGGCCTTATGTCGTTCAACAAACAGCGCGACGCACAGCAGATGGAAAAGCTGGCGTCAGTGCCGTCCAACTGGCGGATTCTCAATCTCAACCGCACCACGCGCATGCTGCGCCAGGTGCATGGACCGGGCGTCGGCACGTTCTTCAAGAACAAGCGCCTCGCCACCTCGATCATCATCAAGCACACGCTGCGCGATCACGAGCGCGGCATGTTCGAGAATCCGCCCATCGTCGCGACCAAGGTTCTCGTTCCGCTCGACGAGAACTCGCTCGCGACCGGCGCGGTGTCGTTTTTCGTCGGCGAGCGCGCCTATCCCGCGATCATGCGCCAGTCCTTCGGCATCAATACGCTGGGCGGCCCGGCGGGCGCCGACAAGGATGCGCTGATCCTCGCCAAGCTGAACGAGACGCCTTCGCTCGAGCTTTTCCTCATCCGCGAGCTTCTGGGCTCGGAAGAGTTCAGCATCCCCAAGGACTATTTCCAGGTCTCGCTGATCGAGGACTCCGCGATCAAGTCCTACATCACCCGCGAGCTGGCGCCGCTGATCCGCATCGCGATCGAGAACGCCAACGCGGCCAAGGTGAACAAGTTCGTCGATTCCATCTTCGGCGCCGAGATCGGCGCCCAGGCGGCCGACTTCCTGCAGTCGCTCGGTCTTGCGCAGAACCGCTGGGCGAATGTCGTGTTCGCCTGGAAAGCCGCCCTGTTCTACGAAACCCAGTTCGCCGCCACGCAGAAGCGTTTCGAGGCGATGCTGGAAGACCTGCGCACGCTGCGCACCTACGGCCATAACGAGCTTTATCCCCGCTCGTTCGTCGAGAATCATCTGGGCAACCTCAAGGCTTTCGCCGAGCGCGCGTTCCAGCACAGTCTCGACAGCGCCACCGCCTTCAACAGCGCCCGCCGCGCCTCGATCATCGAGAGCGGCAAGCTGGCCGAGCTCAAGACCTATCTGGAAGAGCTGCCGGAAAACGTGCACGGCTTCGGCGGCTATGCCGCGCTGATCGACCACGTGCTGTCCTACTGGATCTACCGCACGCGCGGTCTCGATCACCAGCGCCTGCCGGCCGAGCTTTTCTGCACCGTCGCTGCGGATATCTGCGCGATGGAATCGCAGTTCAAGCTTGGCGGCGACAGCGACGTCTTCGACGGCAACCTGTCTTTCGGCAGGGCCTGAAGCCGTCCTAGAACAGATGCAGGCTTGAGCCGATCAGCGCGACCGGCCACCGGCCGCGTTCGAACAGACGGTATTTCAGCGCAAAGGGATGATCGTCCTCGGCGCGCCCCGCGAGCAACAGCAGCGCGGCGTTGTGACAGGCCTGCACCCCGGCGCCGGCGGCGGCGTTGACCAGCTCCATATCGTCCAGGCCCCACACCCGCGTCGCGTTCAGCGCCGCCTCGCCGATGGCCGGCCCCAGTTCGGCGGCGATATGGGTCAGCACCACGGTGACGGCGTCTTCGCCATGCAGATCGACCGCGTCCTGCGTCAGCGCGGCGCGCAATTGCTCTTCGGCTTCGAAGGCGGCGTCGTCGATGCCGGTGCTTTCGGCCGCTTCCGAGGCCTCGCGCCAGTCGCGCAGGGCAACCGGCGCGGCATCGGGAAAGCCCAGCGCATCCAGCCAGGCCTGCGCCTCGCCCTTCAGCGGCCCGCGCAGCGGCTGCCCGACGGCAGAAAACCAGAAAGGCCCGGCGGCGGCCGCCACAAAACGAGGGATGAGCTGCAACGCAGCCAGCTCGTCGCCTTCGGTTTCCTCATCGTCCCAGTCGTCGCTCATGGAGGCAATTCATCCAAGGGAAGGCGCCATGTCAAAAAAAGAGGCGTCCGTCCCGGGGGGACGGACGCCATGCGCGGTTCGCGCAAAGCGCCGGGAGGGGATAAACCGGCGCGGCGATGAGAGGAAAACCCGCTAGCGGGGGGCAACGCAGGTCCAACCGCCTCTCATCACGGGAAGTGATATAGGCGCAAAAGCCACAGCTTGCAATATTCGACAGTCGATTTTGCTGAATTGTCGCTAATTTGAAGAATGTTGCGCTTCTGACACTAGACTGTCACGATTCTTGCTTGGCAACCGACGCCGCCGGGGCCGATTGCGCTAACCCCTTCTACAGACGGCCCAAATCCCGCGCCGTCAGATCGAAGCAGCGCTTGGCCAGCGCCACCAGCTGATCCACCTCGTCACGGGTGATCGTCAACGGCGGCGAGCAGACCATGGTGTCGCGGATCGCCCGCATGACCAGACCTTCGCGGAAGCAGTGATTGCGGCAGATCGTGCCGACATCGCCGACCTCCGGGAAGAACCGCCGCTCGGCCTTGTCGTCCACCAGCTCCAGCGCACACAGCAGCCCGACGCCGCGCACCTCACCCACCAGCGGATGATCGCCCAGCACCTCGCGGAATTTCGCCTGGAAATAAGGGCCGATATCGTCCCCCACCCGTTCGACGATCTTCTCGCGCTGCATGATCTCCAGATTCTTCAGCGCCACGGCGCAGGCGACCGGATGCCCGCTATAGGTATAGCCGTGCACCATCTCCTCGTTCGCATGAGCGATGGCGTCGCCGACGCGCGGCCCCAGGGCCACCGCCGAGATCGGCTGATAGCCGGAGGACAGCCCCTTCGCCATCGTCAGGATGTCGGGCTGGATGCCGTAGGTGTGGCTGCCGAACCATTTGCCGGTGCGTCCGAAGCCGGTGATCACCTCGTCGGCATGCAGCAGGATGTCGTATTTGCGGCAGACCTTCTGCACCGCCGCCCAATAGGTGCGCGGCGGGAAGATGAGGCCGCCCGCGCCATGGATCGGTTCGGCCGAGAACGAGGCGATGCGGTCGGCGCCGATCTCCAGAATGCGCTCTTCCAGCTTCGCGGCGATCAGCTCGCCGAATTCGTCCTCGCCGATATCGCCATAGCCGGCGGCTTTCGCGCCATACCAGTAGCAGGTCGGCACTTTTTCAAAGCCGGGCAGCGGCAGATCCCATTGCGGATGCATGGGCGTCAGGCCCGACAGCGAGGCCGCCGCCATCGTCACGCCGTGATAGGCCATCTCGCGTGAGAGATGGATTTTCTTCTGCGGCTTGCCCTTGAGGTTCCAGTAATAGCGGATGAGCTTCAGTGCGGTGTCGTTCGCCTCCGAGCCGGAATTGGCGAAGAGCACCCGGCTCATCCCCTCGGGCAGCACTTCGGCCAGCTTCGCCGCCAGCTCGATGGTCGGCGGCGTCGTCGTTTTGAAGAACGAATTGTAATAGGGCAGCTCGCGCAGCGCCTTGTAACCGGCCTCGGCCAGCTCCTCGTTGCCGTAGCCGAGCTGCACGCACCACAGCCCCGCCATCCCGTCGATCAGCCTCTTGCCCTCGCTGTCGGTCAGCCACACGCCCTTGGCCGAGGTGATGACGCGCACCCCTTCCTTGTTGAGCGCGGCGGTGTCGCTGAAGGGGTGGATGTGATGCGCGGCGTCGAGTTCCTGCCAGTGGCGGGTCTGGTTATGCACGGTCATGGGACGGCTCCGGGGATGTCGGACGGATAGAGGGATCGAGACTTCAGGCGCGCGCGTTCAGCGCGGCGGGTTGAAGCCGATCCGGGCGCACAGGATGTGAAGCGCGAACTTGTCCGTCATAGCGGCGCGAAGCCTAGCAGCGCCCGGGTCCGCCGTCACCCCAGCGCGAACCGCACCGCCGCGCCCACCATCGCCGGATCGCGCATGGTGAGATTGTGCCCCAGGCCCTCCGCCTCCAGCAGCTTCGCGCCCGGCCAGGCCTGGGCCAGTTCGCGCGCCCCGGCGATGGGCGTCATCTCGTCGTCGGCGGAGTGGATGATCAGCAACGGCTCGTGGCGCTTGGCGCCCTTCAGCGCCAGATCCATCTGGTCCATGGTCGAACCCGCCGCGCGCAGCCGCGCGATCGTCTCCTCGATCTCGTCGGCGTCCAAGCCATAGCGCCCGCCAAGACGGCGGAACTGATCGATTTGCCTCAGCGGCGGCGCGAACAGGATTACGGCCTTTGTCTTCAGGCCCCCTTCCAGCGCCAGCACGGTGGAAGGCGAGCCGAACGAATGCGCGATCACCGCCTCGAACGGCCCTTCCTTGGCCTCCAGCGCCAGGATCGCCGCCGCCGCGTCTTCCGCCGTCAGCTTTTCGCCATCGGAAAACCCATGCGCCGGCAGATCCATCGAAATTACCCGCGCGCCCGCGCGGTCCAACGCCAGCGCGATGTCCGACATGTCGCGCGCCGAGCCGTCCCACCCGTGCACCAGCAGCACGGTGGGGCCAAAGCCTTCCGCCGAGTAGGCGACCCTGCCGGTCGGCGCCTCCACATAGTCGCCGTCGAAATGACGGTGCGGCCGGTTCACGCGCCGCGGGCGGCCAAGCTGCGCCAGCACGGCTTCGATCTTCGCGTTGTCCATGTCGCTCAGCGCTCGGGCAGGGGAATGAATTCGGTTTCGCCCGGCACGGCGCCGAAGGCCTGCGCCAGCCAGTCCGCCTTGGCCTGTTCGATGCGCTCTTTGGAGGACGAGACGAAATTCCACCACATGTGCCGCGGCCCATCCATCGCCGCGCCGCCCAGCAGCATCGTCTTCGCGCCGTCCGCACCCGCCGTCAGCCTCACCGCCCCGCCGGGCGCGAACACCGCCATCTCGCCCGCCGCGACGACAGCGCCGTCGCAGACGACCGACCCGGACGCGACATAGATCGCGCGCTCCTCATGCTCGTCGGGCAGGTCCAATTCCGCGCCGGCCTCGAACACCGCCGCGACATACAGCGTTTCGGCATAGACCGTCACCGGGCTCTCCCGCCCGAACGACTTGCCCGCGATCAGCTTCAGCGCCACCCCGCCGTCGGTCCATTCCGGCAGCACACCTGAGGGATGGTGGTGGAACGACGGCGCGATCTCTTCCGCCTCCTTCGGCAGCCCGACCCACGACTGCAGCCCGTGCAGGTCGAAGCCCCGGGCGCGCAATTCGTCCGAGGTCCGCTCCGAATGCACGATGCCCTTGCCCGCCGTCATCCAGTTCACGTCGCCCGGCCGGATCGGCTGCACGAAGCCGAGCGGATCCCGGTGCAGGATCTCGCCTTCGAACAGATAGGTCACCGTCGCCAGCCCGATATGGGGATGGGGCCGCACATCCATGCCTGCGCCGGGTTTGAAGGTCAC
>JAKOQZ010000191.1 GCA_029778105.1 Pseudomonadota bacterium
CAGGCCCAGCAGAAGGCGGCGACCTTCGCCCAGGGCGTGCAGCAGATGAAGGGCTGCGGCGACGTCGATGGGGCGGCCCAGGCGATGGGCGCGCATGTCGTGTCCAACGACAACGTCCGCATCCGCGACCTGCCGCCCGCGCTCCAGCAGCTCATGCTCTCGCTCCAGATCGGCCAGACCACGCCGCCGTTCGGCTCCGCCAAGGACGGGGTCAGCGTCCTCATGCTCTGCGGCCGCGACGAAGCGCAGATCAACGACGGCCCGAGCTTCGACGACCTGATGTCCCAGATGGAGGACGACCGGGTCAACAAGCGTGCGCAGCGCTATCTGCGCGACCTGCGCCGCGATGCGGTGATCGAATACAACTGATCCCATGGCCGGACCTGCGCTCGCGGTATCGCTGGGCGATCCCGCCGGCATTGGGCCGGAACTGATCTGCGAGGCCTGGGCGCGGCGGGAGGTGGAAGGCCTGCCCGCCTTCTTCGCCGTGGGCGGGGTGCGGCTGCTCACCGCGGCGGCGGAAACGCGCGGCCTCGCCTTGCCGGTGGAACGCATCGCCGATCCATTGGCCGCCCCGGCGGTATTTCCCCATGCGCTGCCCGTGCTGGACGATATCGACGGCGATTATCGCCCCGGCGCGCCCTCGCGCGAAGGTGCGGCGCTCGCGCTCGCCTCGCTCGCCCGCGCCGCCGCGCTGGCCGATGAAGGCGCGGCGGGCGGCATCGTCACCGGCCCCATCGCCAAGGCCCGCCTTGCGGAAGTGGGCTTCACTTATCCCGGCCAGACCGAATTTGTCGCCGCGGCCTGCCGCGTGACGGCGGAGGATGCGGTCATGCTGCTGGCCGGGCCAAGCTTACGCACCGTGCCGCTGACAGTGCATTGCTCGCTGGCGAGCGTGCCCGGCCGCCTCAGCGTGGACCTGATCCGCAACCGCGGCCGCATCGTGCACGAAGGCATGCGCCGCGACTTCGGCATCGCCGCCCCGCGCCTGGCGATCTGCGCGCTCAATCCCCACGCCGGGGAGGAAGGCCGCTTCGGAGACGAGGAGCAGCGGATCATCGCCCCGGCGATTGCCGCG
>JAKOQZ010000027.1 GCA_029778105.1 Pseudomonadota bacterium
CGTGTTCGCGCCCTATTTCGCCAACCACGTCATGGTCGGCGATCCCATCTCGGGCCAGGCCTATTGGGGCTACGCCGGCGGCGTCGCCGGGTTGCTGATCGCGTTGATGAGCCCTCTGGTCGGCGCGATCGCCGACAAATACGGCCCGCGCAAGCCGGGCGTTCTCGCGTTCACGCTAGCCGCGCTGCCCTTCATGGGCCTGCTGTGGTTCGCCGAGCCGGGCGAAGTCTGGCTGGCGGCGCTCTGCATCGTCTTCGCCAGCTTCTTCTTCGAACTCGCCTATATCTTCCACAACGCCATGCTGCCGGCGATCGCGCCAGCGGGCCGCATCGGCATTCTCAGCGCCACGGGCTACGCGATGTCCTATGCCGGCGCGATCCTCGCCTTTGCGGTCTGGCTGGCATTGCCGGCGTTCGGCGTCGGGGGCGACGCCGCCGACGGTTACGCCCAGGCGCGCGCATCCGGGCCGCTGGCGATGATCTTCGCCGTGCTGTTCGTCATTCCCCTGCTGATGCTCACGCCCGATACCGCGCGCAGCGGCCAAAGCCTTGTGGGCTGCGCCAGCGCGGGCGCGCGCTCGCTGTTCGGGACGCTCGGCAAGCTCGGCGCCTATCGCAATATCGGTCTCTTCCTGGTCGCCCGCATGATCTACTATGACGGCCTGGTCGCGGTGTTCGCCTTTGTCGGAATCTATGCGGCGACCACCTTCGGCTGGGGCAGCGAGACCTCCGGCATCTACGGCCTGCTCATCATCATCACGGCCGCCTTCAGCGCGCTGCTGGGCGGGCTGGTCGACGACAAGATCGGCTCGCGCCTGACGATTCTCGGCGCATTGTCGATCTTCTCCACGGCGCTCGCCGCCAATCTCGGCACCACCTCGCATCAGATCGCCCATTTCATCGCTCTGACGCCGGATCAGGCCGCCCTGCAGATTCCCTTCCTCGGCGCCGTCCTCAGCTCCATCGGCTTCGCCACCCTGCCCGAGCAGGTCTTCGTGCTGGTCGGTGTGGCGGGCGGCGTCTTCATCGGACCGGCGCTGTCGTCCAGCCGGACGCTGATGGCGCGCCTCGCCCCACCCGGACAGGTGGCCGAGTTCTTCGGCCTCTACAATCTCACCGGCCGGGCCACGGCGTTTCTGGCGCCCACCACGATCGGGCTGATGACCCAGATCTCCGGCGACCAGCGCTCGGGCCTCGGCGTCATCTTCATCTTCATCGGCATCGGCTTCACGCTGCTGCTGTTCGTGCGCGAGCCCGCGCGCGCCGCTCCGGCGCACGCCGCCCCGACGATCCCCTAAGACGCGCGGGGCGTTTTAGTCCCTCAGGTTGAACTTCAGCGTCGCCACAAGGCCCGGCGCCGCATCGCCCAGCGCGATCTCGCCGTCGTGCAGACGCATCACGGCGGCCACCAGGCTGAGACCCAGTCCGCTGCCGGGCTCGTTACGGCTGGCTTCCAGCCGCACGAAGCGGCGCAGCACGTGGTCGCGTTCGGCCTGCGGAATGCCGGGGCCGGTATCGCGCACCTCGACCACCGCCTGCTCGCCCTGCAGCTTCAGCGAGACCGAGACGGCGCCGTCTTCCGGCGTGTACTTGATGGCATTGTCGATCAGATTGGCGACCACCTGCGAGATCAGGCCGCGATCGCCGTTGATGATCGCCTGCTTCACGCTGACGCTCTTCAGCGAGATGCGCTTGGCCTCGGCCAGCGGCTCGTACAGCTCCACCACGTCGGCCAGAACCGACTTCAGATCGGTCGGCTCGAAATTCTCGCGCGCCTCGCCGGTTTCGGCGCGCGCGATCAGCAGCAGCGAATTGAACGTCGAGATCAGCCCGTCCGATTCCATGATCGCCGCTTCCAGCGCCTCGCGATATTCCTGCTCGGTCGCGGGGCGCATCAGCGTCACCTCAAGGCGCGAGCGCAGGCGGTTCAGCGGCGTGCGCAGATCGTGCGCGATATTGTCGGCCACCTCGCTCATCCCGCTCATCAGCCGCTCGATCTGATCGAGCATGTCGTTGAGGTTGGTGGCGAGCTCGTCGAACTCGTCGTCCGCGCCCGACAGGGGCACGCGCCGCGACAGATCGCCCTCCATGATCTCGCGGCTGGTGCGGTTGATGACGTCCAGCCGCCGCGTCTGGCTGCGGCTCATCACCAGCCCGCCGATCAGGCCGAGGCCGACCGTGATCACCGCCGACCAGAACAGCGCGCTTTCGATGCGGTCCTCGATCTCGCGGCGCTCGTGCACGTCGCGCCCCACCAGAAGCTGGAAGCCGCCCAGCAATTCGATATGGCGGGCGCGCGCGGTGCGGCGCTCCGCCACGCCGGACAGAACCCGGTCATAGGTGAAATCGACCCAGCGCCCCCGCCCGGTCGGCGCGGCCGGCCAGGCCGTCAGATTGCCGGCGATGCGCGAATAGTCCGAATTGGCCAGCAGATAGAGGCCGCTGCCGACATTGGCGCTGCGCTCCAGCACCACCTGCCTCAGCCCCGGCAGGCCGGACGAGGAATACTGCTCGCGCAGGCCGAGGATTTCGGCCTCGATCGTCTCGTCGGTCTGCGAGGCCATGAAGCCCGCAGTGTTCCAGTAGATGAAGGCGATCAGCGCAAAGGCCGACGCCGCGAACAACAGCAGATAGACCAGCGCAAGGCGGAACGCCGATGTGCGAAAGAGATTAAGGAACCGCACGGAGACAATATCCGGCGCCGCGCACCGTATGCAGCAGCTGCTCCGTGAAGCCCTTGTCGATCTTGGCGCGCAGGCGCGAGATATGCACGTCGATCACGTTGGTCTGGGGGTCGAAGTGATAGTCCCAGACATTCTCCAGCAGCATGGTGCGCGTCACCACCTGCCCGGCATGGCGCATGAGATATTCCAGCAGCAGGAATTCGCGCGGCTGAAGGTCGATCGACTGCCCGCTGCGGAAGGCCGACCGCGACAGCAGGTCGAGCTCAAGGTCGCCGACCGTCAGCCTGGTCTGCACCTGTTCGGGCTGGCGGCGGCGCACCAGCGCATCGAGCCGCGCCAGCAGCTCCACGATCGCATACGGCTTGGGCAGGTAGTCGTCGCCGCCGGCCTTGAGGCCCTTCACGCGGTCGTCGATGTCGCCGAGCGCGCTGAGGAACAGCACGGGCACCAGATTGCCTTCCTCGCGCATCTTCTGCACCAGCTGCAGCCCGTCGAGACGCGGCAGCATCCGGTCGACGATCGCCACGTCGTAGCCCTGGGCCCGGGCCAGCGCGAGGCCCTCCACGCCGTCCTTGGCGTGGTCGACGACATGACCGCTCTCTTTCAGTCCCTTAACCAGATAGGCGGCCGCGTCGCGGTCGTCTTCGACGATCAGAAGGCGCATGGAATCCGTTGCAATCGAGTCGGTGAACACAAAGGTTCTCCGGGTCTTCTAAAGCCAAGAGGCGCGGCGCTCCAGACCCTGTCGCCAGGGCCGGGAGGCCGCGCCTCGATGAGCGGGCCGGCTTAGCCGACGCTGAGGGCGAGGTAGCGGCGCACGCCCTGCTCCTCGACCAGCACCAGAACCGACTTGCGGCCGGAGTCCTTGGCGGCCTTCACTGCCGCGGTCACATCGTCCAGCGTCTTCACGTCGGCATTGCCGACCGCCACGATGATGTCGCCCTTGCTCAGGCCCTTCTGCTCGGCGTCGCTGCCCGAGGCGACATCGGTGACGACGACGCCTTCCTTCCCCGCATCGACATTCATCGAGCGGCGGATTTCGTCGGTCAGCGCCGACATCTTCACGCCGGGCAGCGTTTCGGCGGCGCCGGGCGTGGCGGGATCGGGATTGGCGCCGACCGCCGCGCGGATCTTGTCCTCGTCGCGCGCCGCGATGGTCGCGGTCAGCGTGACATTGGCGTTGTCGCGCCACACGTCGAAGGTCGCGGTCTGGCCGACCGTCAGTTCGGCGACGAAGCGGGCGAGCGCGCGGTTGTCCTTCAGGTCGGTCCCGTTAGCCTTCAGCACCACGTCGCCCGGCTTGAAGCCGGCGGTCGCGGCGGGGCTGCCTTCGGTGACCATCGAGACCAGCGCGCCCTTGGCTTCGGGCAGGCCGACCGCCTGGGCGGTTTCGGCGTCGACGGGCTGGATCTGCACGCCCAGCCAGCCGCGCGTCACCGAGCCATGGTCGCGCAGCTGCGCCACCACCTTGGTCACGGTCGCGGCGGGCACGGCGAAGCCGATTCCGACGCTGCCGCCCGAGGGGGTGTAGATGGCCGAGTTCACGCCCACCACTTCGCCGGCCGTGTTGAAGGCCGGGCCGCCCGAGTTGCCCCTGTTGATGGGCGCGTCGATCTGCAGATAGTCGGTATAGGGGCCGGCGCCGATATTGCGCCCGCGGGCCGAGACGATGCCGGCCGTCACCGTGCCGCCCAGGCCGAAGGGATTACCCACCGCCACCGCCCAATCGCCGGGGCGCAGCTTGCTGTCGTCGCCGAACGGCACGAAGGGCAGCGGCTCCTTGCTCTCCACCTTCAGCAGCGCGATGTCGGTGCCGGGGTCGGTGCCGATCAGCTTGGCGTCGATCTCGCGGCCGTCGTTCAGGATGACCGTGATCTTGTCGGCGCCGTCGATGACATGGTTGTTGGTCACGATGTAGCCGGCGCCGTCGATGATGAAGCCCGAGCCCATCGCTTCGCTCTTGCGCTGCTCGCCCTCTTCCGGGGCGCCGTTCGGCACGGGGATGCCGAACTGCTCGAAGAAGCGGCGCATCTGCTCGGAGTCGGCGGCGGTCATCTCGATCTTGCCTTCGACGCGCACGCTCACCACGGCCGGCGCGACGCGCTCGACGAGGTCGGCGAAGCTGGCGGGCTGGGCCAGCGGGGCGACGGGAGCGATGGCCTGGCCAACGGCAGCCGGGGCGGTCGCGGCGATGGCCGGCGTGGAATCGATCAGTTTGGCGCCGAGCGCGCCGGCGATCACCAGCGCGAGGGCGGTCGCGGTTCCGAAAAAGGCGCGGCCGCGATCGCGGCGCGGGCGGTCCCAGGGGGTACGCGGAGATTCGTTCGACATAGGGTCAGCATCCTGAGGAAGAAGCCGGACTTCCGGCGGATTACAGATGAGCAGACGGGACTTAATTCGCCATGACCCACGCATGACATTTCATTTAGCTTGGCCTGTCTGTGACAGGAAAACGCGGCGGAATTGCGTTAATCGTTCACGATGTCGCGAAGTCGGCGTTCTTCCTCCGCGCTCAGCGCAGGGTTAACGCCCGAAGCCGGTTTTCGCCGCACCCGCCAGACGATGATGCCAAGGCCCAGCAGCACCGCCGCGAAGGGGCCATACCACAGCAGCCATGTCTCCGGCCGCACCGGCGGACGCAGCAGCACAAACTCGCCGTAGCGCGCGACGATATGGTCCAGCACCTGGGCGTCGGTGTCGCCGGCCAGCAGCCGCTCGCGCACCAGCAGGCGCAGGTCGCGGGCCAGCGGCGCGGCCGAGTCGTCGATCGACTCGTTCTGGCAGACGAGGCAGCGCAGCTCCTTGCTGATCGCCCGGGCGCGCGCTTCCAGCGCCGGATCGTCCAGCGCCTCGCCGGGCTCATAGGCCGCCGCGGCCCAGACCAGGCCGAACAGCGCGATCAATGTGAGCGCCGCGCGCCGCATCGCCTCACTCCGCCGGCAGGGCTGCGGCCGGCGCGACGCGGCGGCGCGAGGGCGCCCCCACGCGCAGGCGCCGGTCCAGCAGCGACAGCAATCCGCCCAGCGCCATGATCAGCGCGCCCAGCCAGATGAACGGGGCCAGCGGCTTGTAGTGCAGCCGCACCGTCCAGGCGTCGGCGCCCTCGGGCCGCTCGCCCAGCGCGGTGTAGAAATCGGCGAAGCCCGTGGTGTGGATCGCGGTCTCGGTCGTCGTCATGCGCCCGGCCGGGAAGAAGCGCCGCTCGGGCCGCATCACGCGCACCAGCTCGCCCCCGCGCTCCACCTTCAGCACCGCCTGATCGGCCGAATAGTTGGGGCCGGTCACCGCGCCGACGCCTTCCAGCGTCACCTGATAGGGCCCGATCGCCACCTGCTCGCCGGGCTTCATCGCCTTGATCTGTTCGTCGGCCCAGGCGGTCGCGCCGATGATGCCGAGCAGCGTCACGCCGACGCCGGCATGGGCCAGCGCCGAACCCCAGACCGAACCGGGCAGACCGCCCAGCCGCGCGAAGGCGACGCCCGCGCCGCCCTTCCAGCGCACGCGGCTGACGATGTCGCTGATCGCGCCGCAGATCAGCCAGGCGGCCAGCGCGACGCCCAGCGCCGCCAGCCAGGGCCCCTTGGTCTGCACCGCCAGCGTGACGACGCCGACGGCGAGCGCGATCCCTCCGGCCGCCCACAGACGCAGCGCCGCCTGCGCGACATCGCCGCGCTTCCACGCCAGCATCGGCCCGAACGGCACCAGCAGCAGCAGCGGCAGGAACAGCGCGCCGACCACCAGATTGAAATAAGGCGGGCCGACCGAGATCGCCTCGCCCGACATGGCGTCGATCACCAGCGGGTAGAGCGTACCCACCAGCACGGCGAGGGCCGCGGCGGTCAGCAGCAGGTTGTTGATCGCCAGCGCCGTCTCGCGGCTGACGGGCGCGAAGATGGCGTTCGAGCGCAGCATCGGCCCGCGCCAGGCGAACAGCGCGAACGATCCGCCCACGGCGGCGAGCATGATCCCCAGAATGAAGACGCCGCGCTCGGGATCGTTGGCGAACGCGTGCACCGAGGTGATGACGCCCGAGCGCACCAGGAACGTGCCGAGCAGGCTCAGTGAAAAGGCGAGCAGCGCCAGGAACACCGTCCAGGCCTTCATCGCCTCGCGCCGCTCGCACACGATGGCGCTGTGCAGCAGCGCCGCGCCGGCGAGCCATGGCAGCAGCGAGGCGTTCTCCACCGGGTCCCAGAACCAGAACCCGCCCCAGCCCAGTTCGTAATAGGCCCACCAGCTGCCCAGCGCGATGCCCAGCGTCAGCAGCAGCCACGCGGCCAGCGCCCAGGGCCGCACCCAGCGCGCCCAGGCCGCATCGATGCGGCCCTCCAGCATGCCGGCGATGGCGAAGGCGAAGGTGACCGAGAAGCCGACATAGCCCGCGTAGAGCAGCGGCGGGTGGAAGGCGAGGCCGGGGTCCTGCAGCAGCGGATTGAGGCCGTGCCCGTCCAGCGGCGGCGGGTCGATGCGGTCGAACGGATTGGAGGTGAAGGCGATGAAGAGAAGAAAGGCGAGACCGATCGTGCCCTGCACCGCCAGCACGCGCGCTTTCAGCGTCGGCGGCACGCGCCGCCCGAACAGCGCGACGAGCCCGCCGAACAGCGCAAGCATCAGCGACCAGAGCAGCATCGAGCCTTCGTGGTTCCCCCACGCGCCCGCCACCTTGTAGAGCAGCGGCTTGAGCGAATGCGAGTTGGCGGCCACCGCGACCACCGAGAAATCCGAGGTCACATACACCGCGATCAGCGCGCCGAACGAGATGATCAGCGCCGCCGCCTGGGCCAGCGCGGCGTTGCGCGCGCCATCCATCAGCGCCGGGGCATAGCGCGCCGCGCCGAGATAGCCGGCGATCGCCTGATAGAGCGCCAGCCCCGTCGCCAGAAGCAGCGCGAAATGGCCGAGTTCGGGGATCACGGCGCGCCGCTCTCCGGCACGGGCGCGCCGCCCTCGCCTTCCTTCCAGCGTCCCTGCTTCTTCAGCGCTTCGGCGACTTCGGGGGGCATGTATTTCTCGTCGTGCTTGGCCAGCACCTGATCGGCGGTGAAGTGGTCGGGCGTGTCGAAGACGCCCTGCGCCACCACGCCCTGCCCTTCGCGGATGAGATCCGGCAGGATGTCGTTATAGCTGACGCTGACCGTCGCCTGACCGTCGGTCACCGCAAAGCTGACTTCCTTCTGTCCGGTCTTCGCGTTCAGCGTGCCGGGCGCCACCAGACCGCCCAGGCGAATGCGCTGACCCGGTTTCAGATCGCCCGAGGCGAGCCGGGAAATGGCGTCTTTCGGCCCGTAAAAGACCACAATCGTATCGCGCAGTGCCATCAGTACGAGGGCCGTTGCGGCCGCAAGCACCGTCAAACCTAACGCGAGGAAGGCGAAACGGCGCTGCTTGCGGGTCACTCCCGTCCTCTTCGAACTACTTGGCCCGGTTCGGGCGCGCGAAACCTATACAAGCGCGCCCGCCGCCGCGCCAGCGAGGGAGACCCATATGAATCGCATCGCCTTGTGGCTCGCCGCCGCCGCGCTGGGGGTCGGTCTGACGGCCTGCGTCCCGGAATTCCAGAACGCGCTCGAGGGCGGAAACCCGGCCGACCCGGCGCTCATCGGCAACTGGAGCGCCAAAAGCGGCGGCGACGACGCGATGCTGCTGGATATCGCCGTCAAGGGCGACGGCGTTTCGGTGATCCTGCGCGACCCCAAGGGCGGCGCGGAGAAACTGGAATTCGCCGGCCGCACCGCCGAGGTTAACGGCACGAGCTATATCAGCCTCACGCCCATCGACGCCGACGCTATGGGGGTCGGCGACGTAAAGGTCGGCTACATGATTTTCCGGTATGAGGCCGATGGCGCCGGATTCAAGGTTTGGGCGCTCGATGGCCAGGCCATCGCAAAAGCTATCGAAAACGGTCAACTGAAAGGAACCGTCACCGGCTCGGGCACCGACACGACGCCCAAGGTTTCGGCGTCGGCGGATGAAATTGCGGCCTTTTTCGCAACGCCTGAGGGCCAGGCGGCGTTCGCCGCCGGCGATCCCGGCGACACGCTCATTTTGACACGTGCCAAGCCCTGACGGGCGCTATTTGGGGAGACGATGACATGTTGAAGATTTTGGGCGCCCGGCTGACCGCCGGCGCAGGGATGGCCGCGCTGCTGGTCTTTTCGGCCGAGGCCGCAGAGCTGCAGCTCAAGCGCGTGATGCTCTCGTCGGGCGGCGTCGGCTATTTCGAATACCAGGCCCAGGTCGAAGGCTGGGAGACGATCGAAATTCCCGTGCGTCTCGATCAGGTCGACGACGTCCTGAAGAGCGCCGTCATCTTCGACGACAAGGGCGGCAGCGGCGTCGTCGAGCTGCAGGGCCGCGACAGCCTCGCGGAAATCTTCCGCACCATGCCGGTCGGGCCGGAAGCGTTCGAATCGCCCGCCGCGCTCTACGGCGCGCTCAAGGGCGAGGAAGTCTCGGTCAGCGAGCCGGTCAGCGCCACGGGCCGCATCGTCTCGGTGGTCGAGGAAACCGCGACCGGCAAGGAGGGCGGCGAATTCACGCGCCACCGCATGTCGATCCTCACCGCCGACGGCCTCGTCCAGTTCGTTCTGGAGGAAGCGCGCGGCATCAAGTTCACCAACGAGGCGCTCGACGCCAAGGTGAACGGCGCGCTCGCCGCGCTCGCCTCCAACCGCCAGCGTGAGCTGCGCAACCTCAAGATCACGGCGCGCGGCGACGGCACGCGCACGCTGACCGTCGGCTTCGTCATCGAAGCGCCGCTGTGGAAAACCAGCTACCGGCTCGTGAACGGCCCCGACAACCAGACCCGCATGCAGGGCTGGGCGATCATCGAGAACGCCAGCGGCGCCGACTGGAAGGATGTCGAGCTGACGCTCGTCTCCGGCAACCCCGTCACATTCCGCCAGGCGCTCTACGACAAATACTATGTCAGCCGCGCGAGCGTGCCCGTCGAGGTGCTTGGCCGCGTGATGCCCCGCGCCGACAAGGGCGGCATCGAGGGCGGACTGGCCGACGAGGAAGTCGGCAGCGACGCCGCCGCGAGGGCCCGCTCCTATGCCGAGCCGGTTCCCGCGCCGCCGCCTCCGCCGCCGGCGCCCATGGTGATGGAGTCGGCGAGCGGCGGCATGCCGTCGTCGCCGGCCAACATCGCCGCCGCCAGTCAGGAGACCGCGACGCAGGTCGCCTTCACGCTGCCCAACGCGGTCAGCGCCGGTTCGGGCCAGTCGCTCGCGGTGCCGATCATCGACCGCGTCGTGCCGGCCGACCGCGTCTCGATCTACCAGCCCTCGGTGCACCCGCAGCACCCGCTCGCGTCGGTGCGCCTGTCGAACGACACCGAGTCGGGCCTGCCGCCCGGAATCGTGACGCTGTTCGATACCACCGCCGGCCCCACCGTCTATGTCGGCGACGCCGTGATGGGCACGCTGCCCCAGGGCGAGAAGCGCATGCTCTCCTTCGCGCTCGACCAGAAGACCAAGGTCGACCAGACGTCGAACAGCGAAAGCAACCTCATCAGCGCCAAGATCGTCAAAGGCGTGGTCGAGATGCAGTCGCTGACGCGCCAGACCTACAGCTACACGGTCAAGGCGCCGGCGAACGAAGACCGCATGATGGTCATCGAGTCGCCGCGCCATTTCGACATGGAGCTGAAATCGCCCGAAGCCGCGACCGTCGAGCTGACGCAGGACGCCGTCCGCGTTCCGCTCACCGTGAAGGCGGGCGAAACCGGCAAGCTCGACGTGGTGTGGGAGCGCATCGACAACCAGTCGCTCACGCTCTCCACGCTCGATCTGAACTCGGTGCTCTACTACGCCGCCGACACCCGCCTCTCCGACCAGCAGCGCGCCGCCTTCCAGAAGGTCGCCGAGCTGAAGCAGGACATCGACCGGATCGACGGCGAGATCGCCAACGCCAACGCCGAACGCGATCGCCTCTACGAAGAGCAGAAGCGCATCCGCGACAATCTGGCTGCGGTGCCCGAAGGCAGCGATCTGCAGCGCCGCTATCTGGCGACGCTGGCGACCCAGGAAGACCGCCTGATCGCGCTGGAGCAGAAGGTCACGGCGCTCCAGAACGAACGCGCGACGGCCGCCAAGGCGCTCGACGACTACGTCAACTCGGTCACGCTGTAACACGGCGTTACAAAAAAGGCGGCGCCGCATCGGACGGATGCGGCGCCGCTTTGCGTTAGACTGGCGCCGATCGATGGAGATTTCGATGCGCCTTCTGCTCGCCCTCGCCGCCCTGCTCGCCTTTGCGCTGCCCGCCGCCGCCCAGCCCTGGAAGGCCGATGCGGGCCCGGAAAAGGTCGAGATCCTGCTCGGCGCCTGGCACGATTCGGAACGCGACCGCGACGTCCCCTACAAGATCTACTACCCCGCCACCGCGAAGGGGCCGCGGCCTGCGGTGATCTTCAGCCACGGCCTGGGCGGTTCGCGCGAGGGCGCCGCTTATCTCGGACAGCATCTCGCCTCGTGGGGCTATAACGCCGTCCACATCCAGCACCCCGGCTCCGACGCCAGCGTGTGGGAGGGCATGACCGACCGCGACGAGATCGTCCGCGCCCTCACCGCCGCCACGCGCGACATCGACGTCATCCGCAACCGCTTCGAGGACGTGCCCTTCGCGCTCGACCAGCTTCAGCTCATGAACGCTTCGGGGCCGCTTGCTGGGCGCATCGACATGACCCGGCTGGGCATGTCGGGCCATTCCTTCGGCGCGGTCGGCACGCTCACTGCCGCGGGCCAGACGATGCGGCTCGCCGGCACGCGCTTCAAGGAGCCCCGCTTCCGCGCCGCCATCGCCTACTCGCCCAACAAGCCAGCCGGCCGCACCGATCCGGCGCATGCCTATGACGAGATCGCGATCCCGATCCTGCATTTCACGGGCACCGACGACATGAACCCGCTCAACCCCTCGCAGCCCGCCTCCGACCGCCAGATTCCCTTCCGCAACATTCCTGCGCCGGGCCAGTATCTGGTCGTCCTGAAGGGCGGCGATCACGGCGTCTTCAGCGGCGAGCGCCGGGCGGGGCGCGAGGTCGCCACCGACGCGGCCTATCACCGGCTCATCTGCGAGATGTCGACCGCGTTCTGGGACGCCTATCTGATGGACGACGCATCGGCCCGCGCCTGGCTGCGCGACGGCGGCGCGGCGCAGGAGCTCGGCGACTCCGCCGCCTACGAGATGCGGAACTAGCTCTCCAGCCCCAGTTCCCTGGCCTTGGCGGCGATCTGCTCCAGCGCCGCCGCATCTCCGGCGAAGGTCTCGCGGGCCTTGGCGAGCGCGGTGCGGGCATCGTCCTCGCGCCCCAGCTTCACATACGAGGTCATCAGCAGCAGCCAGCCGTCCAGGTTCTTCGGATCGGCCTCCAGCTTGGCCGCAAGGCCCTCGACCATGGCCTGCACCTGCGGATTTTCGGCGATATCGCCCGAACGCTGCAGTTCCTCGATCTTCGCGGCGATCACCGGACGCTGCGGCGCGTTTTCGGGCGTATCGGCCAGCAGGGCGTTGAGATCGGCCACCGCGCCGGGCATGTCGCCGCCCTGCGCCTTCTTCAGCGCCAGATAGAACCGCGACGGCGGATCTTTGGGGTCGAGGCGCTGGGCTGCGGTGAAGGCCTGCGTCGCCGCTTCGGTCACGCGCCCGCCCGCCGCCAGCGTCAAAGCCTCGCCATAGGCGCTGAACAGGCTCGCATCGGCCTTCGCGCCCATGAGGTCGATGGCCCGGCCATAGGCCGACGCCGCCTCGTCATAGCGCTCCAGGCGCATATAGGTGCGCGCCAGCAGCAGCCAGCCTTCGGCATGGCCGGGGTCCATGGCGAGGCGCTGGAACAGGCTTTCGGCCACCTCATCCAGCGGCGCATTGCGCATGGCGGCGTCCATGTCGCGCGAGGCGAGCGGCTGCCCCGGCAGATCGGGCCGCCCCAGCGCCACGTAGAGGATCAGGGCCGCAACCGGCACGATCAGCGTCAGGCCCAGCCCGATCGCCGTTTCGCGCTTCAAACCGGGCCGTGCGGCCTTTTTCTCGGCCTCGTCGGCGGCCAGCAGGCGGCGGGCGATCTCGCGGCGGGCCTCTTCGGCGTCAGCGGCGGCGATCGCGCCGGCCTCGGTTTCCTGCCGCAATTCGGCCAATTGCGCCCGATAGATAGCGGAGGCCATGCCGCCCGAGGTTTCCGTCCGCACAAAGAGGAAAGGCCGCGCGATCGCCAGCGCCGCCGCTGCGGCCAGCGCCGCGAAAAGAACCCAAAGCAACATTCCTGCAACAAGCCCCGCAATTCACGGAAGGGTCAAGCGGCCCCCTGATGCATCCGGCCGCGCTCCACTATATCTCCCCACGACATGAGTCCCGCCGTCCGCCGTCTCACCGCCGCCGCCTTCGCCGCCGCGCTGACCGGCCCGGCCGCTGCCGTGCTGGCCCCCGAATACTACGAAGAGGCGCGCCGCTCAGCCCCCAATCACGTGCAAATCGAAATTGACGACGTTTCCAGCCCGTCGGGCGGCATGGGGCCCTGCCATGTGAAGGGCAAGGTCGTCCGGGTGTTCAAGGGCGATCTCGCGCCCGGCGCGGGGCTCACCTTCGACGTCTCCTGCTACGATTACGGCACCATTCCGGCCGGTCCCACGCTCTGGACCGACTATGACGCGCTCAACGACGCGAAATATCTGGAAGCCTTCATGTCGGGCGACGCCCGGCCCAAGATCGCGCTCGATCAGGTCGAGATCATCATCGAGCCGCGCGACGTGCCCTACTGCGATTCCAATTCGCTCTACTGCGAATCGACCGTCGACGCGGCGGCGCGCGAGGAATCCTGCGGCGCGGTCGGGCGGGTCTGGAACTGGCTCGGCATCGGCGGCGACGAGTGCAACTAGGCCCGTCCGGGCCTCGCCGCTCCCTTTCACAAAGAAAATAGGCGGCGGCGCCGGGGCAAGGCGCCGCCGCCCGAGACGCGGGCGGAAACCTTGGGGGGGCTAGTTCCGCACGCGGTCGTTGTGGCGAAGGCGGTCGATGTCGGCGCTCGCAGCGTCCTGGACGATCTCCATCTTCACCTTGTCTCTCCTCGAATAGGCGCCATCGACCGTCAGATGGCCTTCAAAGCGCGCGACGCGGCGCTGCTCGCCGGCCAGCCGCCTGGCCTCGCGCCCGGTCAGTTCGCCGGAGGCATAGCCGCGACAGACCCGTTCGCCCTGGTTCTCCTGACGGCGGTCGCTGCGGTCGCGCGCCGAGGCGGAGGCGATCATCATCAGCGTGGCGAGCGCAACGGCCGTCGCGTTCAGCATCATCGACATGATGGCTCTCCTCAGGTTTTGGCCCGGCCGGTCGTCCCGGCGTCGTTCGGGAAATAAAACGAGCGCCTGACGGCATTCCGTCGCGCGCCATGGACGAAATCCGCGTCGCTGTTTATTTCAAGGCCGCAACACAAAACGGCATCCGGGGCGGAAGATATGACGAAGGTTCTGGCGGGCATCCGCGTGCTCGATTTCGGGCGCTATATCGCCGGCCCCTATTGCGGCGCGCTGCTGGCCGATTTCGGCGCCGAGGTCATCCGCATCGAAAAGCGCGAGGGCAGCGAGGATCGCTGGATGATCCCCATCATGCCCGGCGAGAAGACGACCGAGCGCGAAGGCGCGATGTTCTTCCAGATGAACCGCAACAAGAAGGGCATGACGCTCGACCCGATGAAGCCCGAGGGCCGGGCCATCGCCGAGCGGCTGATCCGCACCGCCGACGTCGTCATCGCCAACCTGCCGCCCGAAACGCTGACCAGCATGGGGCTCGACTACCCGACGCTCTCGGCGATCAACCCGCGCATCGTGCTCACCACCGCGTCGGCCTTCGGACACGGCGGGCCCTATTCCAACCGCGTCGGCTTCGACGGCGTGGCGCAGGCGATGTCGGGCGCCGTCTACATGACCGGCGAGCCCGGCGCGCCCACCCGCGCCGCCGTGCCCTGGGTCGATTTCTCGACCGCCATGCTCGCCGCCTACGGCACGCTCGCCGCGCTGATGGCGCGCCAGCAGACCGGGCGCGGCCAGCAGGTGGAAGGCGCCCTCCTCGCCACCGCGCTCACCGTCGGCATCACGACGCTCGCCGAACAGGACGCGCTCGGCATCGACCGCGCGCCCACCGGCAATCGCGGCCAGACCGCCGCGCCGTCGGATATTTTTCAGTGTACGGACGGCTGGATCATCGTCCTCGTCAACGGCAACCCGCTCTATCGCCGATGGGCCAAGCTCATGGGCGAGCCGCACTGGCTCACCGATCCCCGTTTCGCGACCGACGAACTGCGCGGCGACAACGGCGCCGCCATCTCCGAACGCACGCAAGCCTGGTGCGACGGCAAGAGCGTGGCCGAGGCGCTGGCCCTGCTGGCCGAGGCGCGCGTTCCGGCCAGCCCCGTCTACAAGCCGCAGCAGACGCTCGACGATCCGCATGTGAACGCGATGGGCTTCCTTGAGCGCGTCGACTATCCCGGCCTGCCCAAACCCGCCATCGTCGCCGCGACGCCGATCAGGCTGTCCGAGACGCCGGGCCGCATCGAAAGCCGCGCGCCGCTGCTCGGCGAGCACACCGACGCGATCCTTTCGGAGTTGGGCTACGGCGCCGCCGAGATCGCCGCGTTCCGCGCGTCCGGCGCGGTGTAGCGGCTGCGCAGCAGGCTGGCGGCGATCAGCCCCAGCGCCATCGGCACGATGCGGAAGGTGAAGCTGGTATGCGCCAGCGTGTGCGCCGCCATCAGCTCGATCACCAGCGCGGCGGGGGCCAGCGGCAGCAGCAGGAGCGCGAGATTGCGCACCGGCCCATGCTCCGGCGCACGCTGAAGAACCGCCAGACCTGCCGTCAGCGCGGCAAGCCCCGCCGCCGCCGCCAGCTTCCATCCCGCATCGAAGGTCTGGGCGGTGACCGCCGCGATGGCCTCGAGCGGCGCCGTGCCGCCGGTCGCCGGGCCCCAGCGCGCGAACTCGCCCGCGCCGAAGATGAAAACCTCATCGCCATGCGGATCAAGCGCGAAGGCGGCCGCCCATTTCAGCGCCCAGAACGCGCCATACCCCGCGAGGCTCGCCGCGAACACCCACAGCCCCCCGGAGGCCCCGCGCGGCCGCGCGTCCCGGCGCGAGGCCGCCAGCCAGACCCAGGCGTTCAGCATCGCAAAGGCGGCCGGCGTATAGAGGAAGTCGAAGAAGTTCAGCGCCGCGCCCGATGCCGCCGCCGCGACCAGCGCCGCCGCGCCGCTGCGCCCGGCGCCGCATGCGGCAAATCCCGCCACGGCCAGCAGCAGGGCGGCGAAGCCCGTCGCCTGGATCGGCAATGCCCCGCCCAGAGGCGCATCCGACAGAAGCGCGATGCACGCGGTCAGCGCCAGAGCCGGCGCGACGCCGACCCGCCATCCCACCGCGCCGAACAGCGCGGCGAGCCCCAGGACCACCAGCACGCCGACCGCGCGTTGCAGGTCCGCATAATCGCCATGGCTCAGCACCAGACGGTGCAGGATCAGCGCGCCGTGCCAGTAGCGGGCATAGGTGAACCAGCCGCCGCTTTCCCGGCCGTGCAGTTCGGCCTGCACCTCGGGGCAGATTTCGTTCCGCGCGTCGGGCAGAACCGTGTCGGCACGGATCGCGGCGACCAGCGGCTCTGGCCAGCGATCCTCGCGCGTCAGGATGGCGACGCCGGCGCACTCGGGGAAATAGCCCGCGTCGAACCCGCGGACGCGGCGCTTGGTGTCGGGCACGCCCAGCTCGCGCGGATCGGCGGCGGCCAGCGCGGCGCGGATCGCATCGTGGTCGGCGCCGGCCACCGACGCCCGCAGCGCCGCGAGGCCCGCTGCGGCCATCACGAGCAGAAGCAAGGCCGAAAGCGCGGCGGCGCGAAGCACATCGCGGAGTGTCATTGCGCGCAGCTAGAGCAGGAGCCGGCGGGCTAGGCAACCATGTCGCGCGGCGGCGCGATGACGAGCGCCGCCTGCACACGGCGGCGCAGCGTGTCGGCTTCCTGCTGGCCGTCCATGGCGGCGGTCAGCGCCACCGCCTGATCGACGAACTTCCCGGCGCTGGCATAACCGTCCTGCCCCATCTCGTGGACCGCATCGGCCAGGCCCTGGGTGTAGCGCCGCAGCGTGGCGGTCACCTGCTCGTCCACCTGGGTCAGCAGACCGGCGAAGGCGCCCGCCATCGCATGCTGACGCGAGCCGGCGATCAGGCGGGCGAGCTGCACCGCCTTGGCCGCCCGCTGCGGATCGAGGCTGCGCGTCAGATCGGGCACGCGGCGGCCGCCCAGCCCGAAGCCGCCCTTGCGCACGGTCGGCAGGGTGGCGGCGATTTCCTTGGGAGCCCGCGCGATCAGGCGCTCCATCTGGTCGGACAGGCCGCCGCGCACCTTCATCAGGTGGCGGCCCCATATCCCGTCGCGCTTGATCCCAAGCTCGCGCACGATTCCGGTCGACAGATTGGAGAACGCGACCACCTGCTCAAGCGCATAGGCCGCATTCAGCTCGTCGCTCCGGATGCCGGCCAGACGCTCCACGCAGCCATCGAGGTCCGACAACAGCGTCTCGCCGATCTGGCCCAGATCGGTCCGGCTGATCATCGTGTCGTCGGCCTTGCGGGTCAGGGCCCCGGTCAGGCGCATCGCCTCCCATGGCTTCGACAGACGCCCCAGCACGAAGAAGGGGATATAGCTCGCGCAGTCGGGCTGGCTCGCCGCCACCCGCTCGAAGACGCCGCGCACGCGCGCGATATCCTCATCGTGCAGCGTGGCGACGGGGCGCAGCAGCGCGCGCTGCAGGGTGCGGATATGGGGCGCGATCTGCATCATGCGCGCCATGTCGTGGGCGTCCGCCGCAACGTCCGCGCCGAGCGCCCGCACGGCGTCGGCGGCGCGCAGATCGGTCATGTCGGGCGTGGGAATCGCGTTGATGATGCCTTCGGCGGCGATGCCCAGAAAGGCGTCGACCTCGCCGTCCGCGAAATCGGCGCCGCCCGACATCAGCTTTGCGCGGATCGCATCCAGCGCCTTCTCCGCCGCCACCGGGATCAGCGTCTGCGTCAGCCAGGTCCAGACCGGGTCGATGCTCGTGCGCGCGATGCGTCCGCGCTGCTTGCGCAGGCGGTGATCGACCAGCAGATCCTCGAAGACGGCGCAGACCAGTCGTTTGGGCGTCGGCGTGCGCTCCAGACGCCGCGTCGCTTCGCGCAGACGCGGGCGCAGCGCGGAGAGGATCGCCTCATGTGGTAATTCGCCGCCGCGTAAACGGTCGACCTCCACCGCCCGCGCGAGCTGCAAAGCCAGCGTCGGCGTTACGCTGCCAAGAAATCCATCCAGGCGCTCAAGACGCCCGGCATCGATCGGCACGTCGGCCTCCATCGCGCAGGTCACGCCCGAGGCGCCCGCGCTAAACCCCAGATTGCATTTCTCAGAGTTAACGAACCCTCAAGCGAGCGGCAGCGTCAGCGCCGCCTTCAGGCCGCCGAGTTCCGACCGGCCAAGGTCCAGACGGCCGCCATAGAGATCGGCGATATCGCGCACGATGCCCAGGCCAAGGCCGCTTCCCGGCACTTTTTCGTCCAGCCGCTCGCGCTTCTCCAGCACCCGCACCTGTTCCTCGTCGGTCAGTCCCGGGCCGTCATCCTCGATGGTGACCACCAGACGCCCCGCCGATCCCTCGGCCGACACGCGCACCAGCGTCGCGGCCCATTTGCCGGCATTGTCCATCAGGTTGCCGACCACCTCCTCGAAATCCTGCCGCTCGCCGCGAAAGGCGAGGCTCATGGGGATCTCGGCTTCGTATTCCACGCCCTTGCGGCCATAGATCTTCTCCATGGTGCGGGCGAGATCGGCGATCACCGGGCCGGCTTCGGTCCGCACGCCGATCACTTCCGCCGAGGCGGCGGCGCGGGCGCGGGCCAGATAGTGATCGACCTGACGGCGCATCACGGCGGCCTGCTTCAGCACCGTGTCCGACAGCGGCCCCTTCACCAGCGAGGCTTCGTTGGTCAGCACGCTCAACGGCGTCTTCAGCCCATGGGCCAGATTGCCGACATGGGTGCGGGCGCGCTGCACCACTTCGGCGTTATGGGTCAGCAGCTGGTTCACCTCGTCGGCCAGCGGCGCGATCTCGGCGGGATAGCTGCCCTCCAGCCGCTGCGCCTTGCCGGTGCGGATCGCCTGCAAGCGTTCGCGCACAACGGTCAGCGGCCGCAGCCCCACCCGCACCTGCAGCAACGTCGCCAGCGTCAGGAACAGTCCCATCGCGCCCAGCGACCACAGCAAGGTCGCGTCGAAATTTGCGGCCTCCGCCTCGCCTTTGGCCCGGTCGGCGGCTACCGCGAACAGATAGGTCTTGGGCGGCGCGTTCTCGCTGCCGTTCGCCAGCGCCGCCATGTCGGGAAACGAGATGCGGCGCACGACATAGCGCAGCTCCTGGTTCTCCGGCCCCTTGGCATAGCCGCGTGCGAGGGCCCCGCCGGTCGCATCGCCCGGCGCGGTCAGCGACTTGTCCCACAGCGAGCGCGAGGTCAGCCGGCCGCCGCCGTCGCCGCCCTCCCCTTCGGGCGTCACCTGCCAGTACCAGCCCGAGAACGCGGTGTCATAGCGCTGGTCGGCGATGGTGTTCATCATCATCAGCGCGCCGTTGGGCGCCGGCTCGGCGGCCGCGATCAGGTTCTCCATGTCGGCGACGAGGCGATCGTCGAGCTGACGCTCCACCGAGGCGCGGAACACGTTCGACAGCAGCAGCCCGCCGGCCACGATGCCGGCGAGGCTCACCAGCGCCGCCGCCGCGATCAGGCGGAAGGCGAGCGAGCTAGGCGTCCGCATCGCCCGCGTTTTCGCCCGGCGGGTTCAGGCGATAGCCCAGGCCCCGCATCGTCTCGATGACGTTGACGCCCAGCTTCTTGCGGATGCGCCCGACGAACACCTCGATGGTGTTCGAGTCGCGGTCGAAATCCTGGTCGTAGAGATGCTCGACCAGTTCGGTGCGCGACACCACCTTGCCCTGGTGGTGCATCAGATAGGCGAGCAGGCGATATTCCAGCGAGGTCAGCTTCACCACCGCGCCGTTCACGGTCACCTTGGCGGCGCGCGTATCGATGCGCACGGGTCCGCATTCCAGTTCGCTCGAGGCATGACCCGCCGCCCGGCGCAGCAGCGCGCGGATGCGGGCCAGGACTTCCTCGGTGTAGAAGGGCTTGGTCACATAGTCGTCGGCGCCGGCATCGAAGCCCGCCACCTTGTCCGACCAGCGGTCGCGCGCGGTCAGGATCAGCACCGGCATGGTCTTGCCCGCCTTGCGCCATTTCTGCAGCACGGTGACGCCGTCCATCTCGGGCAGGCCGAGATCCAGGATCACCGCGTCATAGGGCTCGGTCTCGCCCAGGAAGTGGCCTTCCTCGCCGTCCTTGGCCGAATCGACCACATAGCCGCCCTCTTTCAGGGCGGTGGTCAGCAGACGGTTCAGATCGGGATCGTCCTCGACGACCAGAAGACGCATCCTATTCTCCTTCCACCGACAGGATTTCACCCGTCTCGGCATCGGCGACGACATAAAGCACCGCGCCGTCCTCGGTCAGCCATTTGATCCGGTAGACATAGCCGTCGCCCGTGCGGCTCGGGCCGCTGACCGAAAGCTGATGCCCGGAATACTGGCTGCGCAAATCGGCCAGCACGCTCTCCAGCGGCACGAAATCCTGCGCCATCTGGAAACGGTGCGCCCCGCCGCCCACATCATTCCGCGCGGCCGGTTCCTGCGCGGACAGGGGCGCGGATTCCGGGGCAAAATCGGGGATGGCCGCTTCGGCGCGCGCGAGGCTCGCCAGCAGCACCAGACCAAAAGCCGTGGGAAATCCCGGTTTCATAAGCTCTCGAATATGTCAGCCGGCGTGAACCGACAATGAATAGCCCGTTCCGCCGCGGTTCAGGGGAACGACTCCATTCTCGCACCCGTTGGATAGCCAGACGGCGTCCACAGCCGAAGTAAAGGAGAACATCACATGCGTACGTTCACAAAGCTTGCAGCGGCCCTTGCTGTGGCGGTTCCCCTTATGGCCGCCACCGGCACGGCCCAGGCCCGCGACACCACGTCGTGGAGCGTGACGATCGGCTCGGGCTACGACAATGCCCGCTACGGTTACGGCTACGACTACGGCCACCGCTATCGCGCGCTGCCGCCGCACGTCGTCCGCAGCTATCTGCAGCGCAGCTATTACGAGGTTTCGCGCCTCGACCGCCGCGGCGACGTCTATATCGCCCGCGCGGAAGACCGCCGCGGCCGCGACATCCGCATCACCGCCGACGCCTATACGGGCCGGGTGATCGACGTCGACTACATCCGCCGCGACCGCGACCGCGATCGCTGGGACGATCGTCACGATCGCCGCTGGCGCTAACACCGGCCGCTCCCTCTAGGAGCGACCGACAGGACGGGCGGAGAGGGAGCGCGACACCCTCTCCGCCCGCTCCTTTTCATCCCGCCGCCGTCACCATCGGCCAGAACGCGTCGTTCCCCGCCGCCGCCACGCTCCGCCCTAGCTTCTGCGACCACCAGCCGGCCGAGCCGAACTCGCTCCGCCAGCTCCACAGCCGCCGCGTGAAGTAGTGCAGCTTATGCTCGTCGGTGAACCCGATCGCCCCGAAGGTCTGGTGCGCGATGCTCGCCGCCGCCGTCGCCGCCTCGCCGCAGCGGATCTTGGCGACCGCCGCCTCGAACAGCATCACATCGGCATCCCCGCCGCTCTGGGCGATCCGCTCGAACGCCGCATCCGCCGCGCGCGTCGCCGCCGCCGAATGTCCCGCCAGAATCGCCAGCTGGTGCTGGATCGCCTGGAACGAGCCGATGGGCTTGCCGAACTGGTGGCGCTCCCGGGCGTATTGCACCGTCATCTCCAGCACCGCCTCGATGGCGCCCGCCATCTGCGCCGCCCGCATCAACGCGCCGGCCGCCGTGAACAGCTGCTCGTTCAGCGGACCGCTGGCCACGGGGGTCACCGACACGAAGACATGACTGTCGCGCGGCTCGCGCCCGATGCTGCGGTCGCCCTGGCTGCGCCCGTCCAGCGGCGCCAGCACCAGCTGCCCCAGCATGGGCAGGGCGGCATGGGTGCAGACATGGCCCCAGGCCAGGTGCGAGGTCCGCCCGGTGACGCTGCCGCCTTCGGCCAGCGCCAGCTCGGTATGGGCCGGCGCGCCCAGCGTCACCGGCTTCGGCACGCCTTCCAGCTCCAGCCCGGCGCATTGCATCAGCGCTGCGGTCATCAGCGTTTCGGGCAGCGGCGCGGGCAGGACGTGCCGCCCGCACGCTTTCAGGATCACCGCGGCGTCGCGCCACGGATCGTCCGACGCGCCCGAAAAGATCAGCTCAAAGCCCATCGCCTCGATGGCCGCCCACACCTCGGGCGCAGCCTCGCCCGCCTCAACCCGGCGCAGCAGCGCAGGCTCGGCGAACCCGGCGAACAGCTTGTTCGCGCTCTCTTCCAGAATCGTGCGGCTCTCGTCCATGGCGCTCACCTCAGCCCCAGCCCGCGCGCGATGATGCCGCGCAGCACTTCGCGCGTTCCCCCGCGCAGCGAGAAAGACGGCGTGATCATCGTCAGCTCGGCCAGCACGCGGGCGAAATCGTCCGCCCGGTCCAGCGTCGGCTCCACGTCGATCAGCTCCTGGACGATGCCGGGAATCTCCTGCTCGAACACCGCGCCCACGTCTTTCACCAGGCTCGCCTCCAGCGCCGGGTCTTCGCCCCGCGCCAGCATTCCCGCCACCGACAGCGACATCCGCCGCAGCGTCACCAGATGCGCGGTCAGCCGCCCCAGCGCCGCCGCCTCGCGCGCGCCGGGATTGGTCCCCACCCGCCCGATCAGCTCATGCACCAGCCTCAGGGATGAAAGAAACCGCTCCGGCCCGCTGCGCTCATAGGCCAGCTCCGCCGTCACCTGCGCCCAGCCCTGCCCCTCGCCGCCGATCACCGCATCGGCCGGCAGTTCGACATCGACGAAGCTCACCTCGTTGAAATGCTTGTGCCCCGTCAAATCGGCGATGGGCCGCACGGTGATGCCGGGCGTCTTCATGTCGATCAGGAACTGCGTCAGCCCGCCATGCTTCGACTCCGTCGAGGTGCGGAACAGCCCGATCATGTAATGCGCCCGGTGCGCGCCCGAGGTCCACAGCTTGGTCCCGTTCAGCCGCCAGCCCTCGCCGTGCCGCTCGGCCTTCGCCCGCGTCGCCGCGAGATCGCTGCCCGAATCCGGCTCGCTCATCCCGATGCAGAAGAACAGTTCGCCCTTCGCGATCTTCGGCACGATGGCCTGCTTCTGCGCCTCGGTGCCGAATTTCAGAATCAGCGGCGCGCTCTGCCGGTCGGCGATCCAGTGCGCCCCCACGGGCGCACCGGCCGCCAGCAGCTCCTCCAGCACGACATAGCGCTCCAGAAAGCTGCGCTCATGCCCGCCGTACGTCTTCGACCAGGCCATGCCGACCCAGCCCTTCGCGGCGAGCCTGCGCGAGAAATCCTCGTCGCTCCGGCTCCAGGTCCCGGCGCGGATATGCGCCGGAATGCCCGGCATGGTCTCGGCCAGAAACGCCCTCACCTCCGCGCGCAGTTTTTCCGCCTCCGGCGGCAACTGCGCCGGCTCGAACCGGAACGCACCCATGTCTCCTCCCAATATTTGTTGGGCGGGAGACTAAGCGTTCAGCCGACCGGCGCAAACACCTGCCACGGCGCTATTTCTTCGCCGTCTCGGCCGGCTTGGCGTGCCCCACATTCAGCGCGAGCCACTCCAGCACGCGGCGCAGCCGGCCGATCACCTTGTCGTCCCCGGTCGCGGGCGTCAGCGCGGTGATCGCCGATGCGCCGGCCACGAAGGCCGTCACGGCGTTCAGCCATTCCGGCAGCTCATTGAAAAAGCGGGTCACCCCGCCGAACAGATTGTCGAACATCTCACGCCTCCAACAAAAAAGGCGCCCCTCAGGGCGCCGGATACGCTGCCCGCGGCAGCTCGAAATGCGGTCCATCCCTGAATCGCGGCCAGTCGCCGCCCCAGGCGATGGGCACCGCCAACTCATGCGCCGCCCGCTTCATCGCATCGGCGATTTTCGCATAGAGCGGCCAGTCCCAGGCGATGCGCCCACCCACCAGCGCGCCCAGATCCACGGCATGGCCGGTGAGGTGGCGCGAGTTCATCGTGCGGCTCGCCCCCGCCGCCACCAGCGCGCGCTGACGCGCTTTCGTCCGCACGCCCTCCAGCACGCGGAAATCCACATCGCTCATCGCGATCGCCCGCTCCACCACACGCCGCAGATCGGCATGCACGCGGGCCAGCCGCCCGCGCGAGGCGGACCCCAGTTCAAATCCCATCTCTCGCTCCTGAAATATGCGCGCCGCTAATAGGTCGCGGCGCTCTCCCACACGGCGGCCAGCGCCGGCATCAGGCCGTTCGGCACGGCGTTCGGCGCATGGCTCAGCGGCGCGCCTGCCATCACGGCGTCGAACACCAGCCCGGCGCGCGGCGCGCGGCCCGTCCGCGCCATGTCGGCGATCGCCTCGCCCGACAGCGGCACCGACCAGATCTGGCAATCGGCGAAGCGATAGCCCACCGCCGCTGTCCCCGACGACGCGTCCGCGCGGCTGCCGAAGCACAGCTTGGCGGCCGCGTTCGTCCCGCTGACGGCGGCCGATCCGACCAGCGCGCCGTCGATGTAAAGCGAGGCGATCCCGGTCGTGTGGCGGAACACGATCACGCAGTCATGCACCGCCGCACTCGCCGCCGGGTTGACCGCCGAGGTCGCGACCACGGCCGTATCCACCGCCAGATCGAAAGGGCCCGACGGATTGCGCAGCCGCAGCGGCGCGGCGGCGCCCTTGATATAGGCCGTCATGAACGCGCGCCCGGTCGCGCCGCCCGAGGCGACGCCGCCGATGCGCGCGCGCATGGTGAAGCTCTCCAGCGGCTGGGCCAGGCCCGCGCCGGCATCGATCACCATCGCGTTCTCGGCGGTCGCCGCCGGCATCACGCGCCATGCGCCCTGCGCCTTGGTCTCCATCCGTCCCGATGCGCCGTGGGCGAACAGGCCCGGATCGATCGCGCTGAACAGCGCCGCATATCCCGCATCGTTGGGATGCACGCCGTCGCCCATGTGATAGGTCGCGCCGCCCACAAAATGGCCGCTGCCGTCGTCCAGCGTCGACATCGCGTCGATCACCGGGCGTCCCATCTGTTCGATCTGCTGGTTGGCGGCCTTCACGGCGGCATAGTTCGCCGCGCTCATCGAATTGCTGACCGAGGCGTTGCGGATGACCGGGATC
>JAKOQZ010000192.1 GCA_029778105.1 Pseudomonadota bacterium
CGCGCTGCCCGAACCCAAAGCCTTCTTTGTCGCGAACCTGAACGGCGCACCCGCCGCCTGCGGCCTCGGCGTCGCCGAACCGCCTTATTGCGGCGTCGAATGCATGGCGACGCTCGCCGCCGCGCGCGGGCAGGGCGGCGCCCGCGCCGTCATGCACGATCTGGAAGCCTGGGCCGCGGAGCAGGGGGCCACCACGATCTGGCTGCAGGTGCTGGAAGCCAACGCCCCCGCCCGCCGCCTCTATGACGGCCTCGGCTACCAAACCGCCGGCCGCTACTGGTACCGCCACGCGCCATAGAAACGTTTCGGTATCAAGTGTCATCCCGGGCGTAGCGAAGCGAAGACCCGGGACCCAGAAGGCTGGTGCCGGCATCAGTCCCTGGAACCCGGCTCGACGCCGCGATGACAGTTTGACCTAAAGCGCCACCCGTCCCAGCCGCAGCGCATTCAAAATCACGCTCACCGACGACAGCGCCATCGCCAGCGAGGCGATTTCCGGGCTCAGCATCGCGCCCGTCGCGGGGTAGAGCGCCCCGGCCGCCAGCGGAATGCCCGCCGCGTTATAGCCGAACGCGAACACCAGGTTCTGCCGGATCGTCCGCATCGTCGCTTCGGCCAGCCGCCGCGCCTTCACAAGACCGCCGATCTCGCCCTTCAGCAGCGTCACGCCCGCATTCTCCAGCGCGGCGTCCGCGCCGGTCCCCATCGCGATGCCGCAATCGGCCGCCGCAAGGGCAGGGGCGTCGTTCACCCCGTCGCCGGCCATCGCCACCCGGCGCCCGGCCGCCTTCATCTCCTTGATGATGGCCGCCTTGCCCTCCGGCGACACGCCCGCCTTGACCTCGGCGATGCCCAGCCGCCGCGCCACGGCCCCCGCGGTCCCGGCATGGTCGCCCGTCACCATCACCGGAGTCAGCCCCGCCGCGATCAGCGCCGTCACCACCGCGCCGGCGCCGGATTTCACCGGGTCGGCCACGGCGATGACCCCCGCCGTCACGCCGTCCACCGCCACGAACACCGCCGTTGCGCCCTCCGCCCGCAACGCTTCGGCGTCCGGCTCCAGCGCCGCCGTCGGGATGCCCTCCGCGTTCAGCCACACGGCATTGCCGACCTTCACCGCCCGGCCTCCGGCACGCCCCGTGGCCCCTTTTCCCGGCGGGGCATCGAAGCCGTCCACGGCCGCCGGCGTCAGGCCTTTCGCCTTCGCGCCGGCCACGATCGCCGCCGCCAGGGGATGTTCCGCAGCGGCCTCCACGCTCGCCGCCAGCGCCAGCACCTCGTCGGCCGCAAACCCCGCCGCCGCCCGCACGTCCACCAGCACCGGGCGGCCCTCCGTCACCGTGCCGGTCTTGTCCAGAATGATCGTATCGGCACGCGCCAGCGCCTCCAGCGCAGCGGCGTCACGCACCAGAACCCCGGCATGCGCGCCGCGTCCGACACCGGCCATCACCGCCATCGGCGTCGCGAGGCCCAGCGCGCACGGGCACGCGATAATCAGCACGGAAACCGCCGCGATCAGCCCGTTGGCCAGGCTGTCGGCCCCGCCGAAAACCGCCCATCCCGCAAACGCCAGAACCGCGACGATCACCACCGCCGGCACAAACCACCCCGCCACCCGATCCGCCAGGCTCTGCACCGGCGCACGGCTGCGCTGCGCCTCCGCCACCAGCGCCACGATCCGCGCCAGCATGGTGTCGCGGCCCACCGCTTCGGCCCGCATCACGAACGATCCCGACCCGGTGATCGACCCGCCGGTCACCTTCGCGCCGGGGTTTTTCTCCACCGGCACCGGCTCGCCCGTCACCAGCGCCTCGTCGACGCTCGACCGGCCTTCCGTCACCACCCCATCCACCGGCACCCCCGCCCCCGGCCGCACCCGCAGCAGATCGCCGGTGACCACCTGCTCGACCGGGATCTCGCTTCCGTCCGCGCGCTCGGCGGTCTTCGGTGCCAGATCCATGAGTGCGCGGATCGCGCCGCCCGTGGCGGCCCGCGCCCTCAGCTCCAGAACTTGCCCCAGCAGCGCCAGCGTCACAATCACCGCCGCCGCCTCGAAATAGACCGGCGGCATGCCATGTCCGCCGTGCTGGCCGTGCGGGAAAATCCCCGGCGCGAGCAGCGCGACGAGGCTGTAGACGAACGCCACGCCCACGCCGAGCGCGATCAGCGTGAACATGTTGAGATGCCCCGTCCGCAAGGATGCCGCGCCACGGACAAAGAACGGCCAGCCGCCCCACAGAACGACCGGCGCGGCGAGAACCGCTTGCGTCCAAGCCGAAGTCTCCGGCGTCAGCCCGAAGCTCCAGCCGAAGAGATGCCCGCCCATCTCCAGAACCAGCAGCGGCAGTGAAAGCGCGACGCCCACAACGAGCCGCCGCGTCATATCCTTAAGTTCCGGGTTGTCCGCATCGGCCGTGGGCAGCATCGGCTCCAGCGCCATGCCGCAGATCGGGCACGCGCCCGGCCCATCGCGCACGACCTCGGGATGCATCGGGCAGGTCCACTTGGTCCCCGCGGGCGCCGAGACCGGCGCCGGCTGCGCGTCAAGATACTTCCCCGGGTCGGCCACGAACTTCGTCCGGCAGCCGGCAGAGCAGAAGTGATAGGTTTCACACTCATGCATGGCCGTCGGCTTGCCTGCGTCCAGCGCCACAGTCATGCCGCAGACAGGGTCTTTCGCGGTGTGCGCCGCAGGCGCGCCGCCGCAGCACGCTTTGGTGTGATGGTGGTGGGTCGGTATGTCCGCCATGGCCCGCCTTGAAGATGATCCGTATGGAGTGATATACCCCGTATGGGTATCGGTCAACATACCCGGGTAGGGTATATGGCTCACGGCGACACGACCAAAAATCTCAGCGCGCTCAAGCGCATCGAAGGCCAGGTGCGCGGCATCGCCAAGATGGTCGAGGACGACCGCTATTGCATCGACATCGTCACCCAGATCGCTGCGGCGCGCGCGGCTTTGACGCGCGTCGAGGCCGATCTGCTGCGTGGCCATATCGGCCACTGCGTCCACAAGGCGATGAAATCTGGCGACGCCGCCGAACGGACCAAGGTCGTCGACGAGCTGGTGACAGTGTTCGGCCGCCGCTGAGCTACTGTGTCACCAGGCTATAGGCGTCGCTGTCGATGAAGAGAAAGCTCAAATCGGCCGGATCGGTCGCGACGAGGCTCATCATGTCCGTCTCGCCCGCATCGCTGATCAGCTTCAGTGTTAGCCCGTCGATTTCATAGCGCCCGGTCTGCTCGGGGTCGGTGCCGGAGGACGTGGACGAGATGCCCGCGACCGGATTGTCCACCGTCGCGCCGACAAAGCCCGTGCGCTTGTAGCGGCCGTCCGGGGTGAAATCGATCTGGCGGATCGAGGTCACAGAGCCGTTTGGCCCCGAGACGAAATAGTTATGCCGCCATGATCCGTTCAGCGTCGGCGTCGGCACGCCCTGCGCCGGTTCATAGGGCATACCTCCCAGCGCAAATCCGCGGGCGGTCTTCGTCATCCGCTTGGCATAGCCGGTCTCCACCATGCCAAAGCGTTTCATCTCGTTGAACGTCACCTGATCGCCGTCGATGCGGTAGGTGCCGCACTCGTCCGGCAGTCTGGCGCAAACCGCTTCCAGCGTTTCGCCGGCGAGCGGCAGCCGGTCGGCGTAGAGCCCGTTCGGTGCAAACTGACGCAGCCGCCAGTTATACTGCATGCTCGTCCCACCCATCGGGTTCTGTGCGAAACTGGTCACGGTGTAGACGTAGGGTCCTTCGAAGCTCTGCGATCCGGGCACCGGCGTCGGCAAGGCGGGGCGCAATCCGCCGCCGAAATCGTACGAGGCGACCAGCGCATCCAGCGCCGCGTCCGCCTTGTCGCGACCGGGATCGTCCATGTTCACAAGGATCATGAACGCGCTGGCCAGCCCCTGCGGTCGCTGCATCGCGACCACAACCACCACGGCGGGGGAACTTGGCGCGTCGTTGATCGATCCCGCCCGCAGCGCCCAGCGCATAGGCAAGCCGTCGGTCGTCGTGCCCTTGTGGCTTTGCAAAGGCTCCGCGCCGACCAGCAATCCGGCGCTGTCCATCAATTGCACCAGCGCCTTGTCGATATCGCCTTTGAAGAATGGCGATGCAGCCACAACCAGCATCGCGGTCGCCTGCCGGCCGTTGTCGGCGTTGGTGGATTTCCACTCATACAGCAAGCCGCCGTCGATCTTCGATTCCTGCCATACAGGATCGGCCGGAGACTCGAATGTCAGGCCCGATATGGATTTTGTGGCGGCCTGTGCGGCGCCGGCGACAACAGTCGCTGCGACAGCGAAGGCGACACTCAAACGGCAGAACATGATCCAGAACGCTCCGGGGCGATGCCAGCGCTGCGGAGCTATCGTTAAGCCGGGCACCGTTCGCCGTCCACCTCCACATCTGCCGCTGCGTCAATGCGCCTGCATATGAGGCGGTCGTCGCGGCCGATCTTCTATCGCAGGCCCGTTCTTTCCGGCTTTGACGTTACCCGCCCCGGCTTTTAGGTTTCGAGCGCCCAGGAACAGAACAAGACAAGAGCCTTCCCATGTCGCTCGACGCCGAAACCCGCGAACAGCTCATCTCCTCCGTCGCCCGCTTTGTGCGCGAAAAGCTGGTTCCTATCGAGGACAAGGTTTCCACCGAGGACCGTGTGCCGGACGACGTGGTTCAGGGCATGCGCGATCTTGGACTGTTCGGCCTCTCGATCCCCGCGGAATACGGCGGCCTCGGCCTGTCCATGGAAGAGGAGGCGCTGGTCTGCTTTGAGCTGGGGCAGACATCGCCCGCCTTCCGCTCGGTCATCGGCACCAATGTCGGCATTGGCAGCCAGGGGCTCGTGATGTTCGGCCGTCAGGACCAGAAGGACTACTGGCTGCCCAAGATCGCCAGCGGCGAGGTCATCGCCAGCTTCTGCCTCACCGAACCCGGCGCGGGCTCCGACGCCGCCTCGGTGCGCACCACCGCCATCCGCAAGGGCGACGTCTATGTCGTCAACGGCACGAAGCGCTACATCACCAACGCCGCCAAGGCCGGCGCCTTCACACTGATGGCGCGCACCAACCCCGACAACAAGGGCGCGGGCGGGATCTCCGCGTTCTTCCTGCCCTCGAACCTCAAGGGCATCACGGTCGGCAAGCCGGAAAAGAAAATGGGCCAGCAGGGCGCCCACATCCACGACGTGATCTTCGAGAACTGCGAAGTCCCGGCCGACTGCCTCATCGGCGAGAAGGAGGGCGAGGGCTTCAAGCTCGCGATGCAGGTGCTTGATCGCGGCCGCCTGCACATCGCCGCCGTCTGCGTCGGCGTCTCGGAACGCCTCGTCCGCGACAGCACGACCTACGCGATGGAACGTGAACAGTTCGGCCAGCGCATCGCCGATTTCCAGATGATCCAGGCGATGCTGGCCGACAGCAAGATGGAATCCTACGCTGCCCGCTGCATGGTGCTGGAAACGGCCCGCAAGCGCGACCAGGGCGTCAACATCGCGATGGAAGCCTCCTGCTGCAAGCTCTTCGCCTCAGAGGCCGTCGGCCGCATCGCCGACCGCAACGTGCAGATCCACGGTGGCGCAGGCTACGTGGCGGATTACGCCGCCGAGCGTTTCTACCGCGACGTCCGCATCTTCCGCCTCTACGAGGGCACCAGCCAGATCCAGCAGATGGTCATCGCCAAGTCGCTGCTCCGCAACGCGAGCTGATCGCCATGACCAAAACCATCCGCGTCGGCTGCGCATCGGGCTTCTGGGGCGACAGCTATATCGCCGCGCCGCAGCTCATCCAGCACGGCAAGATCGACTATCTGGTCTTCGACTATCTGTCGGAAATCACCATGTCGATCATGGGGCGCGCGATGGCGAAGGACCCCAACGCGGGCTACGCGATCGATTTCGTCACCGTCACCATGGCGGCCATCGCGCGCGATGTCGCGGTCAGGAAGATCAAGGTGATCGCCAATGCGGGCGGCCTCAATCCGCGCGCTTGTGCGGCGGCCCTTGAAGCGCTGCTGGCGAAGCAGGGCGTCGATCTGAAAGTCGCCTATGTCGAAGGCGACGACATCCGCCCGCAGCTCGACAAATGGAAAGCGCTCGGCCTGACCGAGATGTTCACCGGCGCAGCGCTGCCGGAAAACCCGCTCACCATGAACGCCTATCTCGGCGGTTTCCCTGTCGCGGCGGCGCTGGCAGCGGGCGCGGACATCGTCGTCACCGGCCGCTGCGTCGACAGCGCCGTGACGCTCGGGGCGTGCATCAACGAATTCGGCTGGACCCCGCACGACTTCGACAAGCTGGCCGGCGGCTCGCTCGCCGGCCACATCGTCGAATGCGGCGCACAGGCCTGCGGCGGCATCTTCACCGATTGGGAGAAAGTGCCCGATTGGGACAATATTGGCTACGCCATCGCCGAGATCTCGCCCGACGGCTCGTTCGTCGCGACCAAGCCCGAAGGCACTGGCGGCCTCGTCACCCCCGGCACGGTCGGCGAGCAGATGCTCTACGAGATCGGCGACCCACAGGCCTACATGCTGCCCGATGTGGTCTGCGATTTCTCCGGCGTCACCATGACCCAGCAGGGCAAGGATCGCGTCGCCGTCGCCAACATCAAGGGCTATGCCCCGACCTCCACCTACAAGGTCTCCGTCACGTGGGAGGATGGCTGGCGTGTCACCTCCATGCTGGCCCTTGCCGGCATCGACGCGGCGAAGAAGGTTCGGCGCATCGGCGAGAGCGTTCTGAAGCGGATGGACACCATCATGCGCCAGCGCAATTGGGGCCCTTTCACGGAAACCAGCATCGAGGTGCTGGGCGATGAAGACAGCTACGGCCCGCACAAGCGCGACGTCGGCTCCCGCGAGGCGAGCCTCAAGCTCGCCGCCAAGCATCCCAGCCGCGCCCCGCTGGAGGTGATGATCCGCGAGCTCACCTCGTCGGGCACGTCCTTCGCGCCCGGCATCACCGGCTATGGCGGCGCCCGCGCCAAGCCATCGCCCGTGGTCCGCCACTTCGCGACGCTCGTGCCCAAACATGAGGTGCCGGTTCACGTTCATGTCGGCGGCGAGTCGATCCCGGTCTTTATCGAAACCCATGGCGGCTTCGACCCGGCGGCGATCGTCCGGCCGCGCACGCCGCTCACCGCGACGCCCGCCTTCCCGGAAACCGTGCCGCTCATCCGTCTCGCTTATGCCCGCTCGGGCGACAAGGGCGACAACTCGAATATCGGCGTCATGGCGCGCGATCCGGCATGGCTGCCCTATATCCGTGCGGCGTTGACGCCGGAGGCTGTCGCTCACTGGATGCGCCACAAGTTCAAGGGTGGGGCAGGGAAGGTCGAACGCTTCGATCTCCCCGGCATCTCGGGCCTCAACTTCCTGCTGCACGAGGCGCTGGGCGGCGGCGGCATCGCCAGCCTCGCCAACGATCCCCAGGGCAAGGCCTACGCCCAGATGTTGCTGGAATTCCCTGTGCCCGTGCCGGCCGACATCGCAGCCAGGGCGGCGTGACCGATCGACAAATTCGCGTCGCAATTTCCGCGTTAAAGACGCCACGCTGCGGCATTATCGTCGCGGCCGGTAAGGTGACGACGAATTGAGCCTGCGCTTTCGCATTCTGCTTTTGTCCGCATTCGTCTCTGTGGCGCTGGCCGCGGCCGGCTGCGCGCCCGTCGTCGTCGCGCATGGTCCGGATATCGCCGATCCCCGCCTTGATCTGAAGAATTCAGAAAAGCAAACCTTCACGACGCGCGACGGCTTGGTGCTCGGCGTCTCCTCCTGGCCGGTCGAGAAGCCGCGCGCGGTGATCGTCGCGTTTCACGGCATGAACGACTATGCCCGCTTCATTCGCGGCCCGGCGGCGTACTGGGCAGAGCAGGGCATCGCGACCTACGCCATCGACCAGCGCGGCTTCGGCCGTTCGCCCAACACCGGCCTTTGGGCGGGCGGCGACGCCATGACCGGGGATTTCCGCGACTTCACAGCTGCCGTCCGCGCCCGCCATCCCGGCGTGCCGCTTTATCTGCTGGGCGAAAGCATGGGTGGCGCCGTGGTGCTCGCCGGCCTGTCGCAGCCGAATGCGCCGCAGGCCGATGGCGTGATCCTTGTCGCGCCTGCCGTCTGGGGCTGGTCGACGATGAATTTCTGGTACCGCTCGGCGCTGTGGATCGTCGCCCACACCCTCCCGGGCAAGCGCGTGACCGGCAGCGGGCTGACCATCCACCCGTCCGACAATATCGAAGCCCTGCGCGATCTCGGCAGCGATCCTCTGGTCATCAAGCCCACCCGCACGGATGCCGTGTATGGCCTTGTCGGCCTCATGGATCAGGCGATCAGGAACGCGCCCGCCGTGAAGGCGCCGATCCTGCTCCTCTATGGCGAAAAAGACGAAATCGTGCCGCGCTGGCCGATCCAGAAGCTCGTTGAAAAGCTCGATCCCGCGCCGCGCATCGCGCTTTACCCCAATGGCTATCACCTGCTGATGCGCGACAAGCAGCGCCAGGTGGTCTGGGACGACGTGCTCGCCTTCATCGACCGGGCGAACGGACCGCTGCCTTCGGGCTTTGAGTTCCCGCGTCAGGCGTTCATCGAAGGAAAGGTCTGGAGCAAGCCGGCCGCGACCGCCGCCACCAACTAGGCGACGTTCAGCACCACGCCGCTCAGGATCGAGGCATAGTGGCACACCGCCGCCGCCAGCACGAAGACGTGCCACACGGCGTTCTGGTAACGCAGCCCGTCCCACACGTGGAAGATCACCCCGACGCTGTAGAGAACGCCGCCCAGGCCCAGAAGGACGGCCGATCCGGTGGGCAGCTCCGCGATCACGCCGGTCAGGATCGCCGCGCCGCCCCATCCCAGCGCGAGATACATCCAGATCATCAGCTTCTCATAGCGCCCGGGCAGGAACAGCTTGATCCCGGCGGCGGTGAGCGCAAGCGTCCATAGCACCGACACGGCGACGATCCGCCAGCCCGGCGCGCCCATCAGGGCAAAGGGCGTGCAAGACCCCGCGATCATGATGAAGATCGATGCGTGATCGAAACGGCGCAGCCACGAGGTGCGCTGCGCCGGCCTGATCGCGTTGTAGAGCAGCGAGGCTGTCCACATCAGCAGCAGCCCGAAGCAGTAGATCGACGCCGTGACGATGGGCGTCGCGCGCCCCATGACGCCCGCGATCACGATCAGCACCGCGCCGGCTGACAGGGCAAAGACGATCCCGGCCGCGTGCACGACCATGTCCGCCAGATATTCGTTACGGGTGATCGACCGCGCGCTCATTGCGCCTAGAAATGCGCTGTTATCGGCCCTCCGGCAAGGGCTGCGTCCCTGACTCTTTTGTCATATGAGTGCGCCATGACCACCTTCGCGCCCGTGCTGGAAGACTCGATTCTCAGGCTGGAACCTTTCGCCGAGGCGCACCGCGAGCCCCTCCGCACCGCCGCTGCCGACCCCGACTTGTGGCGTTTCCATGTGCTCAACCAGCACGCGGCCACTTTTGACCGCTATTTCGACCACCAGCTCGGCGAAACGTCGGCCGGGCGCGAATGCGCTTTCGTCATCATCGACAAGGCGAGCGGCCGGATCGCCGGTTCGTCGGCCTATCTCGCAATCGTGCCCGCCCACAAGCGGCTCGAGATCGGCTCCACCTGGTACGCCAAGCCGTTTCAGGGCGGCCGCACCAACCCCGCCGCCAAACGCCTGCTCATCGGCCACGTCCTCGGCACGCTGAAATGGAACCGGGTTGAATTCAAACTCGACGCCCGGAACGCCCGCTCATGGGCCGCCATGAAGAAGCTCGGCGCGGTAGAGGAGGGCATGCATCGCGCCCACATGATCCTGCCCGATGGGCATATCCGCGATAGTGTCTGGTTCAGCGTCACGCAGGCCGACTGGCCTCGGGTTAAAGCCAAACTCGATACAAGGCTCGCTCAATAGCCTGTTCGCTCTTCGCCCGCTCGAATACACTCAATCAAGACAATGAGGTGTCTTCTTGAATGGCTCAGTGGCGTGACGACTTAGACGCGATCCGAATGGGCTATCAGAGCGTCAAGTTTGGCGCCATGACGGTTGTTTCCTTCGTCATGATCGTTGTTGGCGCGATCTATGTAACCGTCGAACTCGCGTATGTTCTGTCGGGCCGGTTTGAAGAAGTCGGCAACCTCCTCTTTGCGGCGTTTTGGCTGGGTGCGGCTGTCGCGCTGCGCTGGCTCCACCAATTTCTTTGGGCAAACCGGAAAGAGAAGCTCTTCGGCATTTTGCGGTTGATCGAAGGCAAGCGTCCGCAATCCAAACCTTCGCTGCCTTGCCTACCGTTTTCGGGCGGAGACTTCGCCCGCGGTTACATTCTGTCCGAGGCCGCATTGCGCAAATTGGACGGCGTCCCCATTGAGGGTCGACGAATTCTCGTTTTCGCGCCAGGCCTGCCCGAAATACAGATCGAAGCGGAATTGCGTCGAGATGAGGCTGCCCCTTCGACATTTCGCGCATTGCCGATAGCGCGTGCACGTCCCAAGCAGCAAGCCGACTAGTCTGTCGGCCGCCCCAGGCTCATCGCCGGGGCCTGCGCCATCGCGGGGTCGCCGCCGAGTTCCTCGCACCACGTCTTGAAGCCGGTCAGGTTGTGCCATCCGAATGTATGGGTTAGCGGCACGTCCGCCGCGTCGCGTCCGAGGGCGAACAGAACGCGGCCCGTCATGGGGCGGTTATTGCGCGGATCGAAATCGTGCCAGCGCCCGCCCAGCCACACCCGCATCCAGGCAGCGAAATCCATCGGCGCATAAGGCGGCTTCTGCCCGATATCGCTGATCAGCCCGGTGCAGTACTTCGCGGGAATGTTCATGGCCCGGCAAAAAGCTATGGCCAGATGGGTGAAGTCGCGGCACACGCCCTCCCGCTCGTTCCATGCCTCGAATGCCGTCCGCGTCGGCCGCGCGGTGGCGTAATTGAAGGCGAGCAGATCGTTCACGTGATCGCAGATCGCCTGCACCCGCGCGCCCCCGGGTTCGATATGTCCGAACAGCCGCCACGCTTCCTGCGCCAGCAGATCGGATTCACAGAACCGGCTGGGCAGCAGGAACTGGATCGTATCGCCGGGCAGCTCGGCGACATCGTGCTGCACGGCGCCGGGATCGAACGCGTCGGGCATGCCGCTGTCGCGGATGATCGACGACGTTCCCATGCGAAAGTGGCCGGCCGGCACGACCAGACGGCTGCACCAGTTTCCGAAACTGTCGCGATAGGCGGTGACCGGCACGGCGGGGTCGGTGATCAGATGATCGGGCCGCTCAAGATCGCCGACGCGCGAATAGTGCACGTTGAGCATGCAGATCATCGGCGTCGGCTGCGGAACATAGATGCCGATCTCGCAACCGATCTTGATGCGCATGTCGAGCGGAGCCTGTTCGATCCTGAGGAGAGCCGCCGACATGATGCGCCACATTTGCTGCGATAGCGAATGAGGCAAAAACGCCGTCCACCGGCCGGCGGTTCCTCGAATCATCGCGCGGCGTGTGACGACCGCCGCCAGCAAAGCCCGGACGCATCGGCTATCGCGTGCCTCTCGTAGGAGCCGTCGGATCGTGAAATCGCTCGTTGTTGCAATGGGGCTCGCTGCCGCCCTCCCGGCCGGGTTTCAGACAGCCTTCGCCGCCTGTCGCATGGCGGATTCCGACGCCGCATGGATCGCAGGCGCGCTGCAGGCCTGGCGCGGCGCTGAGCGCGACATCCTGCGGCTGCCGCCCACGCCGCTCCCGGAAATCGTCGTCCTCGATGCCGCCTGCACCTACAGGTCCGCAACGGCCGGAGAGGGCGCCCCCGTATGGGCTACCGCACCGCACGGTGGCATGGCGACGCTGCCTGACGGTCGGCAAATTCCTGCCGCGCCTATCGCTTTTGCGGCGCCTGGCACGGGCGCCGGCCCCGGCTATTTCGTGATGAGCCTGCCTTCGGTCTGGCGCGCGGCGGGTGTCGCCAGTCCGCTTGGGCTCGAACGCCTGATGGACGGGGTCCTGCTGCACGAGATCATGCACACCCGGCAGTTCTATTTCGTCGGGCCTCAGCTCGCCGCGTTGACGGCGCGCTACGGCCTGCCGGACGACCTCGACGACAACAGCCTTCAGGCGAAATTCCAGGCCGATCCCGCCTATGTGGCGGCCTACGAGAACGAACGCGACCTTCTCTTCGCCGCCGCCGCCGCGTCCTCGGACGGCGAGGCCCGGCGCCTCGCAGGTCAGGCGCTGGCCGCGCTTCGCGCCCGCCGCGCCAAATGGTTCACCGGCGATGCAGCCTATTGGGCATCGCTTGATGACATCTTCCTCACCATGGAGGGGCTCGGCCAGTGGATAGCCTATGCCTGGCTCCGCGACGGCGGCGCGGCCCACGGTGGCGATGCCGATCTTCTCACGGCCGTTCGCCGTGGCGGCAAGCAATGGACGCAGGACGAAGGCCTCGCCCTGTTTCTGGTCGTCGATCGCCTCGTGCCCGGCTGGCAGTCGCGCGCCTTCGCCGCCGACCCTGAACTGGCCGAAGCGCTGCTGTCGCGCGCCGCAGCCGGGCCGGACTGAGCCGTTGGGCTAAATCGGAAAGGAAATGGTGGGCGATGCTGGGATTGAACCAGCGACCCCTCCCGTGTGAAGGGAGTGCTCTCCCGCTGAGCTAATCGCCCCGACCAATGCGGAGGGCGGGGGAATAGTCGGCCTTAGGCTTCAGTGTCAAGCTTTGCGGCGATCCCGGCCAAAGCCGCCTCCAGCGCGTCATAGCCGTCCAGCAGGGCTGCCGCCCCAAAGGTCGCCGGATCGAACTGGGTATAGCCGAAGGTGAAAATCACCGACGGCACGCCTGCATTCCGGGCCGTTTCGGCGTCCACCTCGCTGTCGCCGATCATCACCGTGCGCCCCATGTCGCCGCCGATCCGCTTGACGGTTTCGCTCAGGTGGCGGGGATGCGGTTTTTTCACGTCCAGCGTATCGGCGCCCAGAACCGCGCCGAAAAATCGATTCAGATCCAGCGCATCCAGCAGCGAGACCGCGAGCGCTTCGGGCTTGTTGGTGCACACGCCCAGCATGTGCCCGGCGGCTTTCAGCCGGGTCAGCACCTCGCGGACATGCGCAAACGGCACCGAAGCATCCGCCACATGCGCCCCGTAATAGGCGATGAACTGATCGAAATGGGCGTCCATCGCGGAGGGGTCCACCGGCCCGCCGGTGACCTCGAACCCGCGTTCGATCAGCGCCCGCGCGCCGCGTCCGACCATGTGCCGCACCTCGGCGGGCGGCACGGGCGGCCGGTCATGCGCGACCAGCACCGCGTTCATCGCCCCGGCCAGGTCGGGGGCGGTATCGACCAGCGTTCCGTCGAGATCGAAAACGAGCGTCAGGGGCTTCATGGCGCCTTATTGTCACGACAGGCGGGCGCAGGCCACCTCGACCTGTCCGTCAGGTCATTCCGCTGGTTCGGCCACGCGTGTCATCCGCAGTTCCACCCGGCCGAGGCGAAAGCCCCATTTCGACACCACGGCGCGATTCACCAGCGTGCCGTCCGCCTCCAGCGCCAGCACGTCGCGGAACCGGACGTGGATATCGCCCCACTGCTCAGTCTTGAGCGCAACCACATACTCAAGCCGCATGGCCAGCCCGTCAGGATAGGCGCTCGCCGTGCCGATCACGTCCTCGCGCGTGCCCTCATAGGTCCGCTCGCCCACCCGGGTCAGCTTCCAAGTCTTGCGGTCCCGTTCGCCGTCGTCATAGGCGAAGTTCTCGACAAGCGTCAGGACCGTGCCGTCGAACGATCCGTTGATCTCGACGCTCAGCCCGCGCACGGCGCCTGTGAAGCTGTTCACGAACGTGCCGCGCGCCGTGACCCGCCCGGCGAAGAAATCTTCCAGGACCAGTGTCCTCGATCCTGTCGCCTCAGGGGCCGAAGCGCAGGCAGTCATCGTCAGGGTCATGGCGGTCACCAGGACGGCGGTGCGGGCTTGCATGACCCTCATACGCAGCCCCGGCGCGCCCGGATTTCCGCGGGATTACCCCGCGTAATAAATCGTCAGTTTTTTAACGCGCGCCGCCTAGGTTATCCGGCACCATCGACTGAAGGCCCTGGTTTGACCGCTTCCCGACCGCTCGCTGTCATCGTCCTTGCCGCCGGGCAGGGCACGCGCATGAAATCGCCGCTGCCCAAGGTGCTGCACCCGGTTGCGGGCCGCACGATGCTGGGCCATGTGCTCGCCACGGCGCGCGCGCTCGGGCCGGCCCGACTTGTCGTGGTGACGCGCCCCGACGCGGACGAGATCGCCGCCGCCGCCGCGCCGGCCGAAACCGCCGTACAACACGAACAGCGCGGTACGGGTCACGCGGTCCTCGCCGCCGCCGGCGCGCTTCAGGGCTTCACGGGCGACGCGCTCATCCTCTACGCCGACACCCCGCTGATCACCGCCGCGACGCTGCGCCGCGTTCTGGATGCCCGGGCCGAGGGCGCTTCGGTGGTCGTGCTCGGCTTCACGCCCGATGACCCCGGTCCCTATGGGCGTCTCGTGCTGGACGATGACGGCGCGCTCGTCCGCAATGTCGAAGCCAAGGACGCGACGCCCGAAGAGGCCGCGATCCGCCTCTGCAATTCCGGCGTCATGGCCGCCGATGCGCAAACCCTGTTCCGCCTGCTGCCGCAGGTCGGCTCGAACAACGCCAAAAACGAGATCTACCTCACCGACGTCATCGCGCTGGCGGTGGGCGAGGGGCTGAAAGCCGCCGCCGTGGCCGGTGACGCCGCCGAAGTGCTGGGCGTCAACAGCCAGGCCGAACTGGCCGAGGCCGAAGCCGCCTTCCAGACCCGCGCGCGCCGCACGCACATGGACGCCGGGGTCACGCTGTCCGACCCCTCGACCGTCTATTTCGCCGCCGACACGCAGATCGGCCCCGGCACGACCATCGGGCAGAATGTGGTTTTCGGCCCCGGCGTCCGCATCGCCGCCGGTGTGACCGTCAAACCGTTCTGCCATCTGGAAGGTGTGACGATCGAAACCGGCGCGATCATCGGTCCCTTTGCGCGGCTGCGCCCCGGCAGCGAGATCGGCCCGAACGCCCATATCGGCAACTTCGTCGAGACCAAGGCCGCGAAAATCGGCCCGGGCGCCAAGGCGAACCACCTCACCTATCTGGGCGACGCCACCGTCGGCGCTGGCGCCAATATCGGCGCGGGCACCATCACCTGCAATTACGACGGCTTCTTCAAATACCAGACCGTGATCGGCGAGGGCGCCTTCATCGGCTCCAACGCCTCGCTGGTCGCTCCGGTTACGATCGGCGCCAATGCCAACACGGCGGCCGGCTCGGTCATCACGCGTGACGTGCCGGCGGACGCGCTCGCCATCGAACGCAGCCCGCAGGCCGAAAAGCCCGGCTGGGCCGCGCGCTTCCGCGCCATGATGAAGGCGCGGAAAGAGAAAAAGGACTGAACCCATGTGCGGCATCGTCGGCATCATCGGCAAGGAAGAGGCGGCCCCGCTGATCGTCGAGGCGCTGCGCCGGCTGGAATATCGCGGCTATGACAGCGCCGGCGTCGCCACGCTGCATGACGGCCTCATCGACCGCCGCCGCGCGCCCGGCAAGCTGCGCAATCTCGGGGGCATTCTGGCCACCGACCCGCTGCCCGGAGTCATCGGCATCGGCCACACGCGCTGGGCGACGCATGGCGCGCCGACCGAAAGCAACGCGCATCCCCACGCCTCCGACCGTGTCGCGGTCGTCCATAACGGCATCATCGAGAATTTCCGCGAGCTGCGCGACGAGCTCAGCGCCAAGGGCCACGCCTTCGTCACCGAGACCGACACCGAAGTCACGGTCCATCTCGTCACCGAATATCTGCGACAGGGTCTCGACCCCGTCGCCGCCGCGCAGAAGGCCGTGAAGCGTTTCGAAGGCGCGTTCGCACTGGTCCTCATGTTCCGGGGCGACGAAGACCTGCTCATCGGGGCCCGCAAGGGTTCGCCGCTCGCGATCGGTTATGGCGACGGCGAGATGTTCTTCGGGTCCGACGCGTTCGCGCTCGCGCCGTTCACCAACCGCGTGACCTATATGGAGGAGGGCGACCTCGCCGTCCTCCGCCGCTCGGGCGCGACCGTCTACACCGTGAACGACGTCGCCGTCCGGCGCCCCATCGTCATCACCCAGGCCGGCGCCGCGCTGGTCGACAAGGGCAACCATCGCCACTTCATGGCGAAGGAGATCTACGAACAGCCCGAAGTGCTGGGCCACACCGTCCACGCCTATGTGAACGCGATCACAGAAACCATCGCGCTGCCCAGAACGGCCATCGACTGGACCGCCGTTTCGCGCCTCACCATGGTGGCCTGCGGCACGGCCTCGCTCGCAACCCAAGTGGCGCAGTACTGGTTCGAACAGCTCGCGCGTTTGCCCTCCGGCACCGACATCGCCTCCGAATTCCGCTATCGCGACGCCGTGCTGATGGAAAAGGGCCTGGCGCTGTTCGTCTCGCAGTCGGGCGAGACGGCCGATACGCTGGCGGCGCTCCGCCACGCCCGCGAGAACGGCCAGGGCATCGCCTCCGTCGTCAATGTCGCCGAAAGCTCCATCGCCCGCGACAGCGACAGCGTCTTTCCCACCCATGCCGGTCCGGAGATCGGCGTCGCCTCGACCAAGGCGTTCATGTGCCAGCTCGGCGTGCTGGCCAGCCTCGCCATCTCGGCCGGCGTCGCCCGGGGGACGATTACCCGCGAGCGCGAGATCGAACTCGTCCGCCGTCTCCTTGAGATGCCGCGCCTGGTGGGCGAGGCGCTCCACCAGGAGGCGATCGTCGCCAATATCGCGCAGGAGCTCGCCAAGGCCCGCGATGTCCTCTTCATCGGCCGGGGCCTTGCTTACCCCATCGCGATGGAGGGCGCGCTTAAGCTGAAGGAGATCAGCTATATCCATGCCGAGGGCTATGCCGCCGGCGAGCTCAAGCACGGCCCCATCGCTCTCATCGACGAGAACGTGCCCGTCATCGTCATCGCGCCCTACGATCACCTGTTCGAGAAGACGATCTCCAACATGCAGGAAGTCATGGCCCGCGGCGGCAAGGTGGTGCTGATCTCCGACCGCAAGGGGCACGACCTTTCCGGTGACGGCGTCTGGATGCGCATCGAAATCCCCGAATGCGAGCCGGCATTCCAGCCCATGCTGACCGCCGTGCCGATCCAGCTCCTCGCCTATTACACAGCGCTGGCCAAAGGCACCGACGTCGACCAGCCGCGAAACCTGGCGAAGTCCGTCACGGTGGAATGACCGCTGCACCGCAGCAAGTTTTGCCGTCTTCACAGTGCAACGGAATCGCGTGCTAGGCTCGGCTCATGACCAACAACACCGCCGACGACCGTAAACGCGCCGCCGCCCTCAAGGCGCTCGATTTCATCCACGACGGCATGATCGTCGGCCTGGGCACCGGCTCTACCGCAGCGCATTTCGTCAAGGCGCTTGGCGCCAAGGTGAAGGCGGGGCTCCGCATCACCGGCGTCGCCACCAGCGCCGCCGCCGAGACGCTCGCCATCGAGGCGGGCATCCCGCTCGCCGAACTCGACGCCGTGCCGCATGTCGACATCACCATCGACGGCGCCGACGAGGCCGATCGCAGCTTCCGCCTCATCAAGGGCGGCGGGGCGGCGCATCTGAGGGAAAAGATCGTCGCCAACACCTCGCGCCGGATGATCGCGATCATGGACGACACCAAGCTTGTGGAGTCGCTCGGGCGCTTCCCCCTGCCGCTGGAGATCCTTCCCTTCGCCGCCCGCACCACCATGCGCCACGCCGCCGATGCCGCCGCCGCTGCGGGCTGCGCCGGCAATTTCGTGCGGCTGCGCGGCGGCGACGCGCACCCGGCGATTTCCGATAACGGCAATCTCATCGCCGATCTCGACTGCGGCACGATCCCTGATCCGGAAGGTCTCGCGACGGCGCTCAGCGCCATCCCCGGCCTCGTCGAGCACGGCCTCTTCATCGGCCTCTGCCACGGCCTCATCGTCGGCCGGCCCGAAGGGGCCGAGGTGATCGAGCCTCCGGCCCACGGCGCCGAATAAACTTCATCGTGGGGCTTGACCCGGCCCTCCAGGCACCCCTTTTCCTGATCCATGACCTCCTACGACTACGACCTTTTCACGATCGGCGCGGGCTCGGGCGGTGTGCGGGCCTCGCGCATCGCCGCCGGCTTCGGTGCGAAGGTCGCGGTGGCCGAGGAGTACCGCGCCGGCGGCACCTGCGTGATCCGGGGCTGCGTCCCCAAAAAGCTCCTCGTCTATGGCAGCCGCATCGGCTTCGACATGGAAGACGCCCGCGGCTTCGGCTGGTCGCACAAGGATGTCCATCACGACTGGCCCGCCCTCATCCGCGCCAAGGATGACGAG
>JAKOQZ010000193.1 GCA_029778105.1 Pseudomonadota bacterium
ATCTTTTTCTTCTTTTTCGTCCTGCCGATGATCCGCGGCGTTCGCGGCGGGCGCGCCTATCGCGGCGGCGCGCCGGTGATCCTGTTTCCCGGCGGCTTCGGCGGCGGCCGTTCGGGCGGCGGTTTCGGCGGTGGGGGTTTCTCCGGCGGGGGCGGCAGCTTCGGCGGCGGCGGGGCGAGCGGGAGCTGGTAGCATGGCGGAACATGACCCATCCTGGCTGGACGAGGCAGGCCGCCGCAGCGTGAGCGAAGCAGTGGCCGTAGCGGAAGCGCAGAGCGCGGGCGAGATCGTCACCATCCTGGCCGAACGATCCGACCATTACGGCGATGTCGCTCTCGTCTGGTCGGCCCTGGTCGCGTTCGCCGCGCTGACCGTGACCGCGCTGTGGCCCGATTTTTATCTTTCGAAACTGTCGCTGATCAGCGGGGGCTGGAATGCCGAATGGACGGCATCGCACGCCTTCGCCATCGCAGCGGCCGTGGCGACGATCAAGTTTGCCGCGATGTGGCTGCTGCAACTGTGGCCGCCGCTCAAGTTCCTGCTGGTGCCCGGCCCGGTCAAGACCGCGCGAGTGCACGAACGCGCCGTGACGGCATTCCGCATCGGCGCGGAGCGGCGGACAAGCGGGCGCACCGGCATCCTGATCTACCTTTCCATGCGTGAACACCGTGCGGAAATCGTCGCCGACGAGGCGATTGTCTCTCGCGTCGATCCGCATGTCTGGGGCGATGCGATGGCCGCGATGCTGGCCGAGCTGAAGCAGGGCCACGTGGCCGAAGGCATGTGCGCCGCCGTGGAGCGGGTCGGCACGATCTTGGCCGCCCATCTTCCGCGCGATGCGCAGGACATCAACGAACTGCCGGACAGGTTGATCGAACTATGAGCCACCGCGATGCCGATGCCCCCGAACAGGTGGTCTGGGAGGGACGCTTCATCACCGCCAAGACCAAGGGCCGGTGGGAATACGTCTCTCGCTCGCGCGGCATTCGCGCGGCCGTGATCCTCGCGGCGGAGGACGGGCATGTGCTGCTGGTCGAACAATACCGGGTCCCGCTGGGCCGCCCCTGTATCGAACTGCCCGCCGGGCTGATCGGCGACGACGCCGGATACGACGGCGAGGATCCGCTGGCCGCCGCCGGGCGCGAGCTGGAGGAAGAAACCGGCTATCGCGCGGCCAGGCTGGAGGATTGCGGCGAGTTCTACTCCTCCCCCGGCATGGTCAGCGAAAGCTTCCACCTGATCCGCGCCCGGGGGCTGGCCAAGGTCGGCCAAGGCGGCG
>JAKOQZ010000194.1 GCA_029778105.1 Pseudomonadota bacterium
CCGTCGCGGCGATCGCGCTTGTCGGCAGCGACGATATGAAAGAACGGACGCTTCTTGGCGCCGCCTCGGGAAAGACGAATGACAACCATGCTGACCTCGGAAAAGGGTGCGAACCGGAAAAACCCGTGATTATAACGCGCAACCGGCCTCTTTCCCAAGCCCCCACGCGGCCGACGACCACGAGGCCTCCCGTCCGTTCAGCGCCCGCCCGTTCAGCGCCCGCCCGTTCAGCGCCCGTCCGTTCAGCGCCCGTCCGTTCAGCGCGCGGTCGAGAAGCCGCTTCCGATGAAGTTGGAGGGGACACCCGAAGAGATGCCCGGCATCGGGGGATAGGCGGGCACGAGGGCGGACGGCGGAACCTGCGGCGGTCGCGGCGCCCCCTGCCCCCAGTAGGGACTGCGCAGGTAGATGGGCACGCGCGGCGCGGCGGCGTAGGCGTTGCGCTGTGCGCTCAGGATGTTCAGCCTGCGCGTCTCCTCGAGATCGCGTTCCCGCTCTCGGTGACGCTGGGCGAAGCCCTCGGCGCGCTTGCGCCAGTACTCGCGTTCGCGATCGGCGCGCGCGAGGGCATCGGGCGCGGACGAAGAGGCATACGTCCGCACCTGCATGCTGGTCGCACCGGCCTGGGGCTGATCGCCGAACACCACCGAACCGTCGCGTGCAACCGAGCGGTAGATGCGCGCGCTCGGCGCCGCGAGGTCGAGGTTCTGGCCGGACATCGCCAGGGGCTCGGACGTCGTGGAGGCCGCCGCCTGACCGACGAGGCCGCACAGCGCTGCAATCAGTGCCGAACGCCTGACGACAGCCGAAGAGGACTGCGTGTTCATGGACTCTCCTCAAGGGGCGGGATCCGCGGCCCCGATCATCGTGCGCCCGCAGACGGCACGTCGGACACGGGGAACAGCGCCATCTGACCGTCACGCCCGGGGGGCCTGAACAGATCGGTCCGCAACGCCACCCGGCCCTGACCATATCCGAGTCTACGCGAAGCCACGTCGAACCTCATGCGGAGGAGTTCCGCCCACTTGCCCTGACCCTTCATGCGGGTGTGATAGCGCGGGTCGTTCAGTCGGTGCGCGCCGGCACCGCCGCGCAAGTCGCCCAGCCGGGCGAGCACGCGCCGGGCCCGGTCAGGGAAATGCACGTTCAGCCAGTCGACGAACAGATCCTTCAGCTCCCAGGGCAGGCGCAGCATCATGTAGAAGGCGCTCGACGCCCCCGCCGCGCGCGCCTCGGTCATGATCTGCTCGAGCTCGTGTTCGTTGACGAACGGCACCAGCGGCGCGATCGACACGCCGACCGGAATGCCGGCCTCGGACAGGCGGCGGACGAGTTCGAGCCGCCGCCAGGGCGCGGCGGCCCGCGGCTCCCAGATGCGCGCCAGGGCGGGATCGAGGGTGGTGATCGTGACGTAGACGGCGGCGAGCCCGCGTCGGGCCATGGGCGCGAGCAGATCCACGTCGCGCTCGACGAGGGCGGACTTGGTGATGATCGTGAGCGGGTGATCGCAGGCAGAGAGCACCTCGAGCACC
>JAKOQZ010000195.1 GCA_029778105.1 Pseudomonadota bacterium
CGTGCTGGAGGAAGGCGCGAAGAACGAGTGGTTCCATGACGCGACGATCCGCAACCTCGCGGCCGTTTCGGTGGTCGCGGGCGCGCTGTTCTTCTGGCGGGCGCTGACGCGGGCCAACCCGATCGTGGATCTAAGCCCGTTCGCCAACCGCAACTTCGCGCTGGCGACCGTAATGGCGTTCATCGTGGGCGTCGGCCTGTTCGGCATCACCTATCTGCTGCCGCTTTATCTGGGGCGCGTACAGCAATTCTCGTCGCTGCAGATCGGCGAGTGGCTGTGGGTGACGGGCATCTTCATGTTCATGACGGCGCCGGTGATCGGCGCGCTGTCGAGCCGCGTGGACCTGCGCATTCTGGGCAGCGTGGGCTTCCTGTTCCTGTTCCTGTCGGCCTGGCAGTTCCAGCCGCTGACGACGGAGACCGGGTACTGGGACCTGTTCATCCCGCAGGCGCTGCGCGGCATGGGGCTGATGACGACGATGCTGTCGGTGCAGACCATGGCGATCCAGTCGCTGTCGCCGGCGCAGGTGCGCGGCGCGTCGGGCCTGTTCAACCTGATGCGCAACACCGGCGGCGCGTTCGGACTGGCCATCCTGAACACGCAGATGACGGACCGGATCAACCTGCACTGGGCGCGGCTGCGCGAGTCGCTGCAGGCCGGCGACGCGCAGGCCCAGGCGTTTCTGGACGGCTTCGCCGCGCGCTACGACCAGCTGCTGCCGGGCGACAGCCAGGCCGCCGCGCTGCGCGTTCTGGGCCAGCTGACGTTTCAGCAGGCGAGCGTGCTCGCCTTTTCGGATCTCTTCTACATTCTCGCCGCCGCATTCGTATGCGCGGCCTGTCTGATGGTTTTCCTCGACAAGCCGGTCAACCGGCTCGCACAGGAGATGCACTGATGTCGACCGACGCGCTTGACGGCGCCCGCCCCCAGACCCGCACCTCGCGCAAGCGGCACGCCGTGCTCGACGCCGCGCGCCGCGTGTTCACCGACAAGGGCTACAACGCCTCGATGGAAGAGGTGGCGTTCGAAGCCGAGGTCTCCAAGCAGACGATCTACAATCAGTTCGGCTCGAAGGAGCAGCTGTTCCACGCGATGATCGAAGACAAGGTGTCGGAGATGATCGCCCCGATCACGGCGGCGGCGCCCGATGCGGACCCGCGCGACGTTCTGATGGAGATCGGCCGCAACTATCACACCAAGGTCATCGCGCCCGACAATGTGAAGATGATCCGCGCCCTGCTGCTGGCGCCCAACGCCACCGCCGTGCTGCGCGAGCTTTATTCGCACGGGCCCTCGCGCTTCGCGCGGACCTTCGCCGACTGGCTGGCCGTGCAGCACGAGAAGGGTCGGCTGCGCGTCGACGACCCGATTCTGGCCGCCGAACATTTCGTCACGTTCACGTTCGGCAGCCTGTTCCTGAAGCGCCTGTATGGCGTGCCCGCGCCGCTGGACATGGAAGACGCTGAACGCCGCGTGTCGTATTGCGTCGGCGCATTCCTGCGGGCGCACGCGCCCTGAGGATCAAACCCGCTTGAAGTGCTTGGACAGCGCCAGACCCTGGCGCTGGTAGTTCGAGCCGATGCCCTGGCCGTAGAGGCGCTGGGGCGCTTCGATGAGTCGTTCGAACATCAGCCGGCCGACGGTCTGGCCATGCTCCAGCACGAAGGGGACTTCGTGGCTGCGCACCTCGAGCACCGCGCGGCTGCCCGCGCCGCCCGCGCCGGAATAGCCGAAGCCCGGATCGAAGAAGCCGGCGTAATGAACGCGGAACTCGCCGACCAGCGGATCGTAGGCGACCATTTCGGCCGCCCAGTCGGGCGGGATCGTCACCGCCTCGCGCGAGGCGAGAATGTAGAATTCGCCCGGATCGAGAATGATCGAGCGGTTGCGGCGGACATGGACCGGCTCCCAGAAATCCTGCGGATCGGCGACGCCCACCTTGTCGATATCGATCACGCCGGCATGGCGTTTCGCCCGATAGCCGACGAGGCCGGTGAGCGCATCGCCATCCAGATCGATGGAGAAGCCGACGCCCTTGTCGATCTGGGCGTCGACGCCGGAGACGAGGCCGACATCGGCATGCAGCTTTTTCAGCTGGGCGTCGGTGGCGACCGGCGAGCCGCGGCGCAGACGCAGCTGGTTGAGGCGCGAGCCGGTGCGCACCAGCACCGAGAAGGTACGCGGGGAAATCTCGGCCCAGAGCGGGCCGGCATATTGCGCCGGGATCGTATCGAAGGCGCGGGCGCCATCGGTGACGAGCCGCGTGAAGACATCGAGCCGCCCGGTGGAGCTTTTGGCGTTGGCCGAGCCCGACACGCGCCAGCCGAGATTGAGATGCTCCATCAGCGGGCAGAGATAGACGCAGCCCGTCTCGAGCACCGCGCCCTTGGTCAGGTCGATCTCGTGCATCACGACCTGATCCAGCTTGTCGCGCACCGTGTTGCCTTCGCCGGGCAGGAAGCTGGCGCGGATGCGGTAGGCCACATTGCCGAGCCGCAGATCGAGGCTGGCGGGCTGAATCTGTTCGTCGCGGATGTCGACGGCGGCCCCGATCTCGTGCGCGTGGATCATCGCACGCAGCGTCTGCCCGGGCAGAAGCCCGGTCGTGTGGCGCGGCGCGGTTTCGGCTTCGCTGTCGGTCAGGCCGCCCAGCAGAGGTTCGTCAGTCGGCGTCATGCGCTCCTTATAGCGGAGGCAGCTTGACGGAAGCGAGGGCTGGGACTATCGCATCCCCTGCATGCGGAGATTTGAGCCGGTCGGCTTGCGGGCCGCATGCGGGATGCGACAACCGCTAAAAGGCCGGGACGATGGCAGACGACGCGCCAGCCCCGGACCCTTTGCGGATCGCGGGGCTTTTTGATGCGAGGCGCTGGCCATGACCAAGACCACTTCCACTTCCCGGACCCTTCGTGCGCGGACCCGCGCAGTGCGCGGCGGGCTTGAGCGCTCGCAGCACGGCGAGACCAGCGAGGCGCTGTATCTGACGTCCGGCTTCGCCTATCCCGACGCCGGCTCGGCCGAGCGGCGGTTCAGGAACGAAGAGCCGGGCTATATCTATTCGCGCTTCTCCAACCCGACCGTCGCCGCGTTCGAACAGCGGCTGACGCTGCTGGAGGATGCGCCGGAGGGCGTGGAGTGCCGGGCGACGGCGACCGGGCTGGCGGCGGTTTCATCCGCCTTTCTGGGCACGTTGTCGGCGGGCGACCATGTGCTGTCGTCGCGCGCCCTGTTCGGCGGATGCCGCTATATCGTGGAGGAGCTGCTGCCGCGCCTGGGGATCGCCTCGACGCTGATCGACGGGGCCGACATCAAGACCTGGGAAGCGGCGATCCGGCCGAACACCAAGGCGTTCTTTCTGGAGACGCCCTCGAACCCGGCGCTGGAGATTTTCGACGTGAGGGCGATCGCGGATCTCGCCCATGCGCATGGCGCGATGCTGGTGATCGACAATGTGTTCGCCAGCCCCATATTCCAGAAGCCCTTTGCCCTGGGCGCCGACATCGTCGTCTATTCCGCGACCAAGCACATGGACGGACAAGGCCGCGTGCTGGGCGGCGCGATTCTGGCGCGGAAAGAGGTGTTCGACGACAAGCTGGGCGTCTATCTGCGCAATACCGGGCCGTCGCTGAGCCCTTTCAACGCCTGGGTGCTGCTGAAGGGGCTGGAGACGATGGACTTGCGCGTGCGCGCGCAGGCGGCCGGCGCCGAGCAGCTGATCGCCTATCTGAAAACCGCGCCGGGCGTTTCGAACGTGCGCTATCCCTTCGACCCCGACCATCCGCAGACCAATCTGGCGCGCAGCCAGATGAGCGGCGGCGGCACGGTGGTGACGTTCGACGTCGCCGGCGGACGCGACGCGGCGTTCGCCTTCGCCAACGCGCTGGAGGTGATCGACATCTCGAACAATCTGGGCGACGCCAAGTCGCTGCTGACCCACCCCGACACCACGACTCACGCGCGGCTGCCGGAAGCGGAACGCCGGGCGCTGGGCATCACAGAAGGCATGTTCCGCCTGTCGGTGGGGCTGGAAGATCCGCTGGATCTGATCGACGATATCGACGCCGCGCTCAAATCTTCACGTTAACGACTCGAACTTGTGGTGAACGCGTCGACGCCTCTTGCCGCATGGCCAAATCAGACCCTAAAGATTCGAACCAAGACGGGATGAATCACCCGTTAACCTTCGAGGCGCTGGGGCCGGCCATGTGGAATTATCAGAGCGAAACCCGGAACATCTCGGTATCGGTGGAGCCGATCTATCTGTCGGACCAGAGCGCGCCGGAAGACGACTATTACGTCTGGGCCTACAAGGTTGAGATCGAGAACAAGGGCAAGGAAACCGTGCAGATCCGCTCGCGGTTCTGGCGGATCACCGACGCGTTCGGCCGCACCCAGGAATCGCGCGGCCTGGGCGTGGTGGGCGAGCAGCCCGTGCTGAAGCCCGGCGAGAAGTTCGAATACACCTCGGGCACGCCGCTGACCGCGCCGTCGGGCATGATGGGCGGCAACTATCAGGTGCAGACGAATGACGGCGACCTGTTCGAGGTGGAGATTCCGACGTTTTCCCTGGACAGCCCGCACGACATCAAGCGGATGCACTGAGCGCGCCGCCTAGATGTAGTTTCGCCCGCAGTTGACCGGCTGGCGCTGCGGGGCAAGTCTTCCCATATGAAATTCTGACGGTTTTCTGCCGCGCTGGCGAACCATCGCCTGCGGCGCTGCGTAGAAGACAGGTCAGACCCCGGCGCGAATCCACGCGCCGAGAAAACGCTGCGGGGGAGAGATATGGCAGCCATCGAGAAACCGGCCAATGACGCGATCATCCGTCCGAGCCGCGAGGACGCGGAAGGCGCGGTGCGCACGCTGCTGGCCTGGGCCGGCGACGACCCCGGCCGCGAGGGGCTGATCGACACGCCCAAGCGCGTCGCCAAGGCGTTCGAGGAATGGTTCGGCGGCTATGCCGAAGATCCCGAGGAATATCTGAAGCGCACCTTCGAGGAAGTCGAAGGCTATGACGAGATGATCACGCTGCGCGACATCCGCTTCGAGTCGCACTGCGAGCATCACCTCGCGCCGATCATCGGCAAGGCGCATGTCGCCTATCTGCCGACCAACAAGGTGGTCGGCATCTCCAAGCTGGCCCGCGTGGTGGAGACCTATGCCAAGCGGCTGCAGGTGCAGGAGAAGATGACCGCCCAGATCGCCCAGTGCATCCAGAAGGTGCTGGAGCCCAAGGGCGTGGCGGTGGTGATCGAGGCCGCGCATCAGTGCATGACGACGCGGGGCGTCCACAAGACGGGCGTCAGCATGGTGACGAGCACGATGCTGGGCGAATTCCGCCGCAACCCGCTGACGCGGCGCGAATTCCTGACGATCATCGGCAATCCGTCGAGCCATTTCGAGGGCTGAGGGCTGGCGCGGCGCGCGGGGCGGGATAGGCTCTGCCCCATGCCCACCCCCCGATTCACGTCGACCGACATGCTGGCGAAGCTGGTTGCGTTCGACACGACCAGCCGCAATTCCAATCTGGAGCTGATCGGCTTCGTGCAGGACTATCTGTCCGCGTACGGGGTGGCCTCCACCCTTGTCCATGACGAGACGGGGCAGAAAGCCAATCTGTGGGCGACGATCGGGCCGGACGTCGCGGGCGGCGTGGTGCTGTCGGGACATACCGACGTGGTGCCGGTGGACGGGCAGCCCTGGGAGACCGATCCGTTCGTCCTGACCGACAGGGGCGACGGCCGGCTGTACGGCCGCGGCACGTGCGACATGAAGGCGTTCAGCGCCGTGGCGCTGGCGATGCTGCCCGATTTCGTGGCCGCCCCGCTGAAGACGCCGGTGCATCTGGCGCTGTCGTATGACGAAGAGGTCGGGTGCATCGGCGTGCACGGCCTCATCGACCACATCAGGAAAATCGGCGCGAGGCCGCGTCTGGCGGTGATCGGCGAGCCGACCATGATGCGCGTGGTGGACGCCCACAAGTCGATCCGGTCGTATTCGGTCACCATTACGGGGCACGAGGCGCATTCCTCGAACGTCCACAAGGGCGTGTCGGCGGTGATGGTGGCGGCCGAGCTGATCGGGAAGATTTCCCAGATCGGCGAGAGGCTGCGCGCCACCGGCGATTCCACGAACCGGTTCGACCCGCCCTTCTCCACCTCGATCGCCAACACGATTTCCGGCGGGACGGCGCAGAACATCCTGGCGCGGGATTGCCGCTTCACCTTCGAGATCCGCGGCCTGCCGCAGGACGATCTGGATAAGGCGTTTGAGGAATTCCGCAGCTTCGCGATGGAGACCGTGCTGCCGCGCATGAGGGCGGCAGCCGACACCGCCGATATCGTCATCAAGCGCCGCGCCTATTCGCCGCCGCTGAAGGCTGATCCGGGATCGGACGCCGAGAGCTTCGTGATGGCGCTGGCCGAGCGGAACGCCGCCGAGGCGGTGTCTTACGGCACCGAGGCGGGAATTTTCCAGGAGGCCGGCATTCCGGCCATCGTGTGCGGACCCGGCGATATCGCCCAGGCGCACCAGCCAAACGAGTTCCTGGACAAGGCGCAGATCCCGCTCTGCGAGGCCTTCATGCGGCGCTTGATCGCGCGCCTCGCGGCCTGAATCGCGGTTGATCCCGGCGCGGGGCGGCGCAAGGATGCCGCCACATAAGAACTGCATATGGGAGAGACCACCATGACGGCACATTCCGTCGCGATCATCGGTGCGGGGCTGGGCGGGCTCGCCGCCGGCGTCAAACTGAAAGAGGCGGGGTTCGAGGATCTGGTGATCCTTGAAAAAGACGGCGCGGTCGGCGGCACGTGGCGCGACAACCGCTATCCCGGCTGCTGCTGCGACGTGCCGGTGGCGATGTATCAGTTCTCGTTCGCGCCGTCGCTGAGCTGGAGCCACATCTTTCCGCGCAGCGCGGAGATCCAGCGTTATGCCGAGGACGTCACCGACATGTTCGGGCTGCGCGGGGCGCTGCGTCTGAACGACGAGGCGACGCGCGCCGAATGGGACGATGCGCGCGCCGTCTGGAAGCTGACGACCGGGTCGGGCAAGACCTATGAGGCGAAGGCGATCGTCGCCGGCCTCGGGCAGCTGAACCGCCCGATGTGGCCGGCCATCGAAGGCCGCGACAGCTTCAAGGGCGAAAGCTTCCATTCCGCGCGCTGGAAGGACGGCTATGACCTGAAAGGCAAGCGGGTGGCGGTGATCGGTTCGGCCGCCAGCGCGGTGCAACTGATCCCCGAAGTCGCGAAGGACGCGGCGCATCTGGTGGTCTTCCAGCGCACGCCCAACTGGGTGGCGCCGCGCATGGACCGCGCGATCACCGAAGAAGAGAAGCGGCTGATGATCACCGCGCCGCATGTCGCGGCGCTGGGCCGGCAGATGATCTATGAGCAGGCCGACTATCTGTTCTGGCAGGCCTTTGCGTGGACGCAGGAAGGGCGCGACGCCTACACCCGCGTCTGCCTGAACCATCTGGAAGCGCAGGTTCCGGACGCGGCGCTGCGCGCCAGGCTGACGCCGGATTATCCGGTGGGGTGCAAGCGCATCCTGTTCGCCGACGATTTCTATCCCGCCCTGATGCGCGACAACGTCGCGCTGGAGACCGACGCCATCGCGCGGATCACGCCCGCAGGCATCGAGACCAAGGCCGGCACGCTGCACGAGGTGGATGTCATCATCTATGCCACCGGCTTCGAGACGACGGGCTGGAAGTGGTCGATGGACATCGTCGGCAAGAACGGCGTGCATCTGAACGATCTGTGGGCCGATCACCCGGAAGCCTATCTCGGCATCACGGTGACCGGCTTTCCCAACATGTTCGTGCTGTATGGCCCCAACACCAATCTGGGCCACAACTCGATCACCTTCATGCTGGAGCGGCAGGTGGAATATGCCGTGAAGGCGATGACGGCGATGCGCGAGCAGCATCTCGCCTCGCTGGAGGTCACCAAGGCGGCGCAGGATGCGTTCAACACGCGTCTGCAGGGCGACCTGTCGAAGACGACGTGGGCCGACCCGCACTGCAAGTCGTGGTACAAGACGGCGGACGGCCGCATCACCCAGAACTGGGGCTCGCATACCCGCGATTATGCCGCCGCCGTCGCCGAACTGACGCTCAACGACTATGTCGCGCGGCCGCTCGCCAACGCGGCGGAGTAAGGCCGGGCGAAGGTGAGGATCGTCGCCGCGCCCACCAGCGCGGCGGCGGCCACATAATGGGCGGGGCCAAGCGGGTCGCGCAGGATCACCCAGCCGATGAGGATGGGCGTGAGCGCGCCGAACACCGCATAGGCGAGGTTGTAGGCGAACGAGACGCCGCTGAAGCGGACCTCCGGCGGGAAGGCGTGCACCATGACATAGGGCACGATGCTGACCGCGCCGACGGTGAAGCCGGTGAAGGCGTAAAGCGCGATCACCAGATCGGGCCGCGCCTGAGCGCCGGCATAGAGGGCATAGGCCCCGCCGATCAGCGCCAGCGCCGCGACGGCCATCACCGGCCTCAAGCCGAAGCGATCCAGACACCAGCCGGTGAAGACGGCCGAGAGCGTGAGCGTAGCGGTCGCCGCCAGATTGGCGAGCGACATCGAGACCGCATCGATGCCGAACAGCCCGGGCAGGTTGGTGGGTGCGAGCAGGATCAGCACCACGATGGCGGCGGTGAGCATCCAGCTGGCGACGAGCGAGACCGCCATCGCGCCGCCATGGCCGGCCAGCGCCTTGATCAGCGGTATGCCGCGCGCCTGTTCGGCGCGGGCGCGCATGGCTTCGAAGACCGGCGTTTCTTCCAGGAAGCGGCGCAGATACATCGCGATGAGACCGAAGGCGCCGCCGGTGAGGAAGGGAATGCGCCAGGCCCAGTCTGAAATCTCGGCGGGCGGGAAGCTGCGGTTGATGACGAGCGCCATCAGCGAGCCGAGCAGGATGCCGAAGGTGAGGCCGGCGGTGAGCATGCCGCAGGCGAGGCCGACACGGCCCGGCGGCACGTGTTCGGAGACGAAGACCCACGCGCCCGGCGCCTCGCCGCCGATGGCGGCGCCCTGAGCGATGCGGAAGAGAAGGAGCAGGATCGGCGCGGCGTAACCGATGGTCGCGAAAGTCGGCATCAGCCCGATCAGCAGCGTCGGCACCGCCATGAGAAAGACCGAGAAGACGAACATGCGCTTGCGGCCGACGAGATCGCCGAAATGCGCCATGACGATGCCGCCCAGCGGACGCGCGATATAGCCCGCCGCGAAGATGCCGTAGGTCTGCAGGAGGCCGAGCCATTGGGGCGTGTCGGGCGGGAAGAACAGCTTGCCGATGACGGCGGCGAAAAAGACGAAGATGATGAAATCGTAGAATTCCAGCGCGCCGCCGAGGGCCGCCAGCGTGAGCGTGCGCACATCGTTGCGGTCCAGCGGCCGCGCCTCGGTCTGCATCTCGTTTTCCCCCGGAACGGGCGCCCCTGAAGGGCCGCCTCTGTTCGTTTGCCCGTATTCGTTTGCGTATTCGTTTGTCAGTTTTTACGCGGCCGGGCCAGCGGCAGAACAAGATATGGTGGCCGGCCCGGCGTCGATCGCAACGACTCGTTTTCCCGTTTTTTCCAATTCCCTGTGGATGACTTTCCGGGCAGCGCCCCCTTGACCGTTGCGACGATATAGGAATATATACTGCGCCGCGCGGCCGGACAAGGCCCGGCGTCAGGCCAATGGCTGGAGCGCCTTGCGGTAGCGCGCCTCAAGCGCGGGGCGGTCGCGGTGGACGCCGCCGGCGACAAGCTGGCGGCCGGCGCGCCAGACGCGGTCGATCCTGGCGCCCGCGAAGATCCAGGCATCGAGCAGCCCGTCGCCCTGGGCCAGCGCGAGCGAGGGGTGACCGGCCTGAAGCGTGACGAGATCGGCCCGCGCGCCGGGGGCGATGCCCACCGCCCCGAGGCCGAGCGCCTGGGCCCCGCCGGCGAGCGCGCCGTCGAAGAGGCGGCGGCCGGTGGAGCCGCCTTTCGGCGCGAGGACATTGCGGGCGCGGTATTTCAGGCGCTGGATGTATTCGATGGCTTTCAGCTCGTCCGGGGCCGAGATGAGGATGTTGCTGTCGGTGCCGATGCCGAAGCGGCCCCCCGCCCCCAGATAATCCGCCGCCGGGAATATGCCGTCGCCCAGATTGGATTCGGTGACCGGGCAGAGACCGGCGACCGCACCGCTGGCGGCCAGCCGCCGGGTTTCGCCCGCCGTCAGATGGGTGGCGTGGATCAGCGTCCAGCGCGCATCGATGCCGATGCGATCGAGCAGGAACTCAACGGGGCGCAGGCCGGTGGCGGCCTCGCAGTCGGCGACCTCCCGGACCTGTTCGGCGGCGTGGATGTGGATGGGACCATCGGGCGCCAGAGCGGCGACGGCGGCGACCTCGGCCTGCGCTGCGGCGCGCAGCGAGTGCGGGGCGACGCCGACGACCGCCGTGTCGAGACCTGAAACCGCGCGGCGGCAGCCATCGAGCAGCGCGGCGAAGCCATCGAGATCGTTGAGAAAGCGCGCCTGGCGCGGGCTGGGCGGGGCGTCGCCGAAATTGCCGTGGGCATAGAAGACCGGCAGCAGCGTGAGCCCGATGCCGCTGGCGGAGGCCGCCGCCGCGATGCGTTCCGCCAGTTCGGCGCGGTTGGCGTAGGGCGCGCCATCGGGCTGGTGATGGAGATAGTGGAACTCGCCGACCGTGGTGAAGCCGGATTCCAGCATTTCGGCGAAGGCGTAGGCGGCGATGGCCTCGATCTGATCGGGGTCGAGCGTCAGGACGAAGCGGTACATGGTTTCCCGCCACGACCAGAAATCGTCGTCATTGGGGCCAGCGGTTTCGGCCAAGGCCGCCATGCCGCGCTGAAAGGCGTGGGAGTGGAGATTGGCCAGGCCGGGAAAGGCGATGGCGTGACGGTCGTCGCCCGGTTCAGGTTGCGTGCCTGGCGTGACGGCGGCGATGCGACCGTCCGCAATCGTGACGCGCACGTCATGAGCCCAGCCGGTGGGCAGCAAGGCCCGCGTGAAGAACAGCGCCGTCATGCATCCTTCCTAGCAGCAGCGCCGGGCAGGATGACAGCGGGGTGGAGCGGCGGATAGGGTGCCGCGATGCAGTGCGACACGCTCTGGACCCATGCCCGGCTGGCCTCCATGCGCGAGGGCGGCCCCTGGGTCATCGAGGACGGCGTGGTGGTCGCCCGCGGCGGGCGGATTTTCTACGCCGGCCCGGCCAGCGAGGCCCCGCCCTTCGTCGCCGCCGACACGGTGGATTGCGGTGGGCGGCTGATCACCCCCGGCCTGATCGACTGTCACACGCATCTCATCCATGCCGGCGACCGGGCTGGGGAGTTTCAGGCGCGGCTTAACGGCGCGAGCTATGAGGAGATCGCGCGGGCCGGCGGCGGGATCGTCTCCACCATGGCGGCGACGCGGGCGGCCAGCGAGGACGAGCTGGTGACGCTGGCCCTGCCCCGGCTGGATGCCCTGATCGCCGAGGGCGTCACAACCATCGAGATCAAGTCGGGCTATGGTCTGAGCCTGGAGCACGAGCTGAAGTCGCTCAGCGCCGCGCGGCGGCTGGAGCATGAGCGGGACATCGCGGTCACCACCACGCTGCTCGCCGCCCATGCCCTGCCGCCGGAGTTCAAGCGCGATGCGGACGGGTATATCGCCGCCGTGGCGGACGAGATGATTCCGGCGGCGGCCGCTGCCGGTCTTGCCGATGCGGTGGATGCGTTCTGCGAAGGCATCGGCTTCACGCCGACCCAGGTCGCCCGCGTGTTCGCCGCGGCCGAGAAAGCGAAGCTGCCGGTGAAGCTGCATGCCGAGCAATTGTCGAACCTCAGCGGTGCGGCGTTGGCAGCGCATCATCGCGCGCTGTCCGCCGACCATCTGGAATGGCTGGATGCGGCGGGCGTTGCCGCGATGGCCGAGGCCGGGACGGTGGCCGTGCTGCTGCCCGGCGCGTTCTATTTCACGCGCGAGACGAAACTGCCGCCGGTGCAGGCGCTGCGGGACGCGAACGTGCCGATCGCGCTGGCGACCGACTGCAACCCCGGCACCTCGCCGCTGACCTCGATCCTGCTGACTCTGAATATGGGCGCGACGTTGTTCCGGATGACGGTGGAGGAGTGCCTGGCGGGCGTGACGCGCAACGCGGCGCGGGCGCTGGGGCGCGGGGCTGTGACGGGCACGCTGGAGACCGGGAAAAGCTGCGACCTGGCGATCTGGGATGTGGCGGACCCGGCCGTCCTCGTCTATCGCATCGGATTCAATCCGCTTCATGCGCGGGTGCGGGAAGGACGATGGACCAAGTCATTCTGACGCCGGGCGCAGTGCCCCTGAAGACCTGGCGCGAGATCTGGCGCGGCGCACCGGCGAAGCTGGATGCGGGCGCGGCGGCGCGCATCGCCGCGAGCGCCGATGCGGTGAAGCGCATCCTCGCCAAGGGCGACCCGGTCTATGGGATCAATACCGGCTTCGGCAAGCTGGCGAGCGTGCGGATCGCGGACGGCGACCTCGCGACGCTGCAGACCAATATCGTGCTGAGCCATGCGGCCGGCGTGGGCGCGCCGATGCCCGCCGGAGTTGTGCGGCTGATGATGGCGCTGAAGCTGGCGAGCCTGGCGCAGGGCGCATCGGGCATCCAGCCCGCGACCGCCGCGCTGCTGGAGGCGATGCTGAACGCCGGCCTGACGCCGGTGATCCCGGCGCAAGGGTCGGTCGGCGCGTCGGGCGATCTGGCGCCGCTGTCGCATATGGCGGCGGCGATGATCGGCACGGGCGCGATTCTTGTGGGCGGCAAGGCGATGCCGGCGCGGCAGGCGCTGGCCGGCGCGGGGCTGACGCCGCTGACGCTGGCGCCGAAAGAGGGCCTCGCCCTGCTGAACGGCACGCAGTTTTCGACCGCCTATGCGCTGGCCGGGCTGTTCGAGACGGAGACGTTGTTCCAGAGCGCGCTGGTGACCGGGGCGCTGTCGACCGAGGCCGCCAAGGGCAGCGACGCGCCGTTCGACGCGCGCATCCACGCCCTGCGCGGACACAGGGGCCAGATCGACTGCGGCGCGGCGCTGCGCGATCTGATGGCGGGATCGGCGATTCGGGCGTCGCACCGGGTGAACGATCCGCGCGTGCAGGACCCGTATTGCCTGCGCTGTCAGCCGCAGGTGATGGGCGCCGCGCTGGATGTGCTGCGCCAGGCGGCGACGACGCTGGCGATCGAGGCGAACGGGGTTTCGGACAATCCGCTGATCTTCACCGAGACGGACGAGGCGTTGTCGGGCGGGAATTTCCACGCCGAGCCGGTGGCCTTCGCCGCCGACATGATCGCGCTGACGATCTGTGAGATCGGGAGCTTGAGCGAGCGGCGGATCGCGATGCTGGTGGACCCTGCCCTTTCCGGCCTGCCCGCCTTTCTGACGCCGAAGCCGGGTCTGAATTCCGGCTTCATGATTCCGCAGGTGACGGCGGCGGCGCTGGTCAGCGAAAACAAGAGCCGCGCCTATCCTGCGAGCGTCGATTCCATTCCGACATCGGCCAATCAGGAGGACCATGTGTCGATGGCCGCGCATGGCGCGCGACGCCTGCTGAGCATGGCGGAAAATGCGCGCGCGGTGATCGCCATCGAGGCGCTGGCCGCCGCGCAGGGCTGCGATTTCCATGCGCCCCTCGCCTCCAGCGCCGCACTGGAGCGGGCGCGGGCGGTCATCCGCTTCGCCGTTCCGAAGCTGGAGGACGACCGGCATTTCCATCCCGATATCGAGGCCGCCATCGCGCTGGTGCGCGACGGGGCGCTGATCGGCGCGGTCGACGGCGTCACGCTGCCGGGAGCGGCGGCATGAACTGGCTGCGCATCATAAAGGGCGAGGCGCCGCTGGTCGTTTCGATCCCCCATGCCGGGACGGATATTCCCGCGCATATGGAATCGCGCTTCGTCTCGCCGTTTCTGGCGCGGGTCGACACCGACTGGCATGTCGACGATCTGTACGACTTCGCGATCTCGCTGGGCGCGACGGTGATTTCCACCGCGATTTCGCGCAGCGTGATCGACGTGAACCGCGACCCGAACGGCGCATCGCTTTATCCCGGGCAGGCGACGACGGGCCTGTGCCCCGAAACGACGTTCGACGGCAAGCCGCTCTATCGCGAGGGCAAGCGTCTGGAAGAGGACGAGATCGACGAGCGGCGCGGGCGATATCACGCGCCCTATCACGCCGCGCTGGCTGGTGAGGTGCAGCGGCTGCGCCTCAGCCACGAGCGCATCGTCGTCTATGACGCCCATGCGATCCGCAGCCACGTGCCGCGCCTGTTCGAAGGCGAACTGCCGGTCTTCAATATCGGCACGAATTCCGGGCAGAGCTGCGATCCGGAGCTGAGCGCCGCCGTCCAGGCGATCTGCGCCGGATCGGGCCAGCCGACAATCGCCAACGGGCGGTTCAAGGGCGGATATATCACGCGTTCGTCCGGCAAGCCGGCGCTGGGGGTCCACGCGATCCAGATGGAGCTGGCGATGCGCGCCTATCTGCGCGAGCCCGCGATCGTGCGCGAGGACAACTGGCCGCCGAAATTCGATCTGGATGTCGCGGCGCCCGCGCGCGCGACGCTGCGCCGGGTGCTGAACGCCTGCCTGGATTTCGCGAGGGATGCATGACCAACCGGCTGGATAATTCGCGCATCGTGCGCGCCGCACGGGGCACGGAGCTGAGCGCCAAGTCATGGCTGACCGAAGCGCCGATGCGGATGCTGATGAACAATCTGGACCGCGAGGTGGCCGAGAGGCCGGAGGAGCTGGTGGTCTATGGCGGGATCGGCCGCGCGGCGCGCGACTGGAACGCCTATGACAGGATCGTCGAGACGCTGAAGCGGCTGGAGGGCGACCAGACGCTGCTGGTGCA
>JAKOQZ010000196.1 GCA_029778105.1 Pseudomonadota bacterium
AGACGAAGTACTCGACCGCGTTCTCCGGGAAGAACGACTTGAACTCGGCGTAGAGCTGGGCGGCGAGGGTCTTGTTCGGGGCGAGGATGAGGGCAGGGCGCTGCGTCTCCTCGATGACCTTGGCCATCGTGTAGGTCTTGCCCGAGCCGGTGACGCCGAGCAGGACCTGGTCGCGTTCGCCCTGGACCTTGATGCCGTCGACGAGGTCGCGGATGGCGGTGGGCTGGTCGCCCTTGGGCTCGAAGGGGCTGACGAGCTTGAACGGACGCCCGCCCTCGCTCTTCACGGGGCGTTCGGGGCGGTGAGGCATCCACAGCGCGCCCTGGTGGTCGAAATGGGCGGCGGCGTCCTCAAATCCGGGCGTGGTCTTGGGCATGGAACGAAGTATGAACGAGAAAGGCCGCAGGCGGAAGACCTGCGGCCCTTGAAGATAGGAACGGCGCGGCCGGTTGTCAGGTTACGCTTTCGCCCGGGAAGATGGCGCGCAGGCGCTGCGCGGCATCGAGCTGGGGCCGGTTGGGGCCGCCGGGGCCGCCGGGAGGTCCGACGCCTTCCGGCGGGGGGCCGGGCGGCATGCCGCCGGGTGGGGGACCGGGCGGGGGACCGCCGGGGCCGCCGGGTCTGCCGCCGGGGCCGGTCTGGCCGGACTTGCCGTCGGCGGCGGGATCGACGCCGATGATGAGGCTGGCGACGTAGCGGCCCTTCTCCTCGCGGATCGCGGCCTGGGCGGCGTCGGTTGCGCCCTGGGCGATGTCGTCGATCTCGTTCAGCGTGTCGCGCTGGGCCTCGCGGTGATAGGCGGCGTGGTTCTGGTAGATGAATTCGCTGAGCGCGTCGGGGAAGAAGATCTGTCCGGTCATCACCGAACGGGCGTCGAGGAACACCTTGAAGTGGATGTGCGTGGTGCGGCCGCGATACCAGCCGGGATAGATGGTCGTGAAGGCGGCGCGGCCATCGGCCTGGGTGAACTGGGTGCCGCGCAGGAAGGTCTGGCCTTCCATCGAGGTCCGGCCGTCGTCGCCCTGACGGGCATAGCCGGAATAGAGGCCGGCGGCGTTGCAGTGCCAGACATCGACGCGGGCGCCTTTCACCGGGGCGCAGGCGGAATCGACGACGGCGAGATCGAGCGTCAGCGGTATGCCGGGATGGCTCTCCGTGATGTCGGCGCGCTCCAGCTTCGGGTCGAAGTAGTAGGGGCCCTCGGTGGTCTCGGGCAGGAGCAGGCAGACGCCCGCAGACGGGGTGAGGATGGGCGCAGGCGCAACCGCTGCGCCGGCGGCGCGGGCCGTGGCGCCGTAGGCGGCGGCGATCGCGGCGAGCCCGAAGGTCTGGCGGCGGGTCGTGAGAAGTGAGCGCTTGGTCATAGCTCTTTGAACGCTCCGGGACGCCCGTTCCGGCGCTATGGCTTGCGACGCGCGGCGGAGGCCGGTCCGGGGTGACGCCTCAGGCCGGCTTGCGGGGGCGGAAGGTGGCGACGATGAGGGTCAAGATCACCCCCGCCAGGATCAGCGGCGCGATGAGAAGCACCAGCCAGAAGGCCGCGCCGGCATAGCCGTAGGCGAGGCCCATATCGTGGCCCCAGAGCGGGCAGCCGGCGCTGGAGGCCTCGTTGAGGCGGCAGGCGGCGGGGAGCGAGAGGATGACGGCGGCGTGGGGGAGGACGAACGCGGCTGTCGGCGCGCTGGCGGTCGCGATGGCGCCGGTCGCCAAGGCAGAGGCGCGGTACGGCGCGGCGAAGGGCGCGGCGACGGCGACGATCGCGGTGAGGGCGCCCAGAATGCGCAGATCGAGAGCGACCGGCCAGGCGATGTCGAGCGCCTGCTGAAGCCAGATGGGGGCGTCTCCGCAGGACGCCGCATCGGGGCTGCAGCCGAACGCCCGGGCGGCCAGCACGAGGACGAGCGCCAGCGCGCCCGGCCCCACCAGGGCGAGCAGCGCTGCGCCGAGAATCAACCGTGCGGAGGTCAGCTGCAGAGCTTCCTGCCCAGATGGCCGGTCCGGGTACCGGACGCGGCGGCGGCCCGCGGCACGAATGTCATGCAGGTGTCTCCTCTCCAATCACGGCGAGACTGGCATGAGTCTCCGCCGCCGGGGGGCGCGACAAAAGTTCCCGCGCATCAGCGGCGGCGCCGATCCGGCCCCGCGCTGACGGAGGCTGCGGATCAGAACCCGTAATCGGCGCGGAGTTCGTCGAGTCCCTTGCAGAAGGCGCCGAAATCGTCGGCGCTGAGCTCCTGGGTGAGCTCGTTCAGCGTGGTCTGGATGTCCTTCATGGCGGCGGCGTCGAGCTTGCCGGCCTCCTGGGCGGCGGTCATGTCGGTCGCGAAGCGGTCGAGATAGGCCTGCGCGCTCGCCTCGTCGGTGCAGGCGGCAGGCTGAGCGGCGGCGGTGCCGGTCAGAGCGAGGGCGAGCAGGGCGGCGGGGGCGAATTTGAACATCGATGAGACTCCAGTGAACTCGACTGATAGCGCCATCTTACTGATAAATCTGGCGAAAACGCGACCGTCCGGTTCATCGACCGTTCAGGGCGGGGCGCTGGAGGGCCTGCGCCCTAGATGCCGTATTTCTTGCGCAGGCCGTCGAGCCTGGTGCAGAAGCCGGCGAAATCCTGCGGGTCGCCCTTGCTGATGCCGTCGAGTTCGGACTGCAGCGCGCGCATATCCGCAGGGCTGACTCGGCCGGCGGCGGCGATCATGTCGTTGACGAATGCGTTGGTGTATTCCTGCATCGATTTTTCGTCGACGCAGGTGCTGTGCTTGGAGCAGGCGGCCAGCACCGATACTGCGGCGGTCAGCAGGATCGTGACGCTCAGCTTTCGGATTGGGGGCATGGCGGCGGCTCCGTTCGTGCGGGATCTGGCGACCTTGGACGCTAAAGAAAAAAGGCGGCGGAGCAATGCCCCGCCGCCCTTTGCCGAGACAGGTCGATGACCTGTCGAAGCGATCCCTAGAAGCCGAGCTTGGAGCGCAGCTCGTCGAGCTTCTTGCAGCCGGCGGCGTAGTCGTTGCCGATCGATTCCATGTCCTTGCCCATGTCCTGCATGGCCTGGGCGGCCTTGGTGGCGTCGATCTTGCCGGCGGTCATCGCAGCCTGGAAATCGGCCTGCCACTTCTGGGCATAGGCGGTCGCCGAGGCTTCGTCCTTGCACTGGGAGCTGCCGCCGCCGCAGGCGGACAGCAGGACCGCGCCGGCGAGCAGAGCGGTCGTCGCGAAAATCTTCATGGTGGTCTCTCCGTTATGTCCCCGTTTTCTGTCATGCTAACGGGATTGTGAAAAGTGACGCGGGGCGGCTGAATGGCTGAAAACGTCACCGTAACCGGCGACGTTTCGTCGCTGGGGCAGTCGGTGCCCCGCCCCATGGAGTAAACGTCATGCTGATCGTCATCGCCGAGGCCGATGTGCCGGAGGGAAGCCGCGCCGGGATGATCGCGGCGGGAACCGCGATGGTGACGGCGTCGCGGCAGGAGGCGGGGTGTCTCGGGTATGACTATGCCTGGGATGTCATCGAGCCGAATGTCATGCGCATCCGCGAGCTGTGGGCGGACGAGGCGGCGCTGCGTTTCCACTTCAAGACGCCGCATATGGCGGCGTTTCTGGCGACCCTGCGGGCCGACCGGGCGGTGAAAACGAAAATCACGGTGTATGAGGCGGGCAATCCGCACGATATCGGCAAATATGCCGTGGCGTAAGTCCGGCGCCCGCAAGGCGGTGCTGGCGTGAAGGCCCGTCGGCCCTGTATCATGCCAGCCTCCCATGATCGCCCTTGAACTCCTTTCCGTCGCCGTTCTGATCCTGCTCAACGGCTTCTTCGCAATGTCCGAAATGGCCATCGTCTCGTCGCGCCGGCTGCGGCTGGTGTCGATGGCCGAACAGGGCCAGGCCGGCGCCAAGCTGGCGCTGAAGCTGTTCGACGAGCCGAGCCGCTTTCTGTCGGCGGTGCAGATCGGCATTACGCTGGTCGGCACGCTGGCCGCCGCCGTCTCCGGCGCGACGCTGGCCGAACGGCTGGGCGGCGTGCTGAACGACATCTCCTGGATCGCGCCGCGCGGCGAAGAGGTGGCGTTCGGCCTGGTGGTCGTGGCGATCACGTTCCTTTCGGTGATCTTCGGCGAGCTGGTGCCCAAGCGCATCGCGCTGGCCAATCCCGAGTCCATCGCCTCGGCTGTCGCCCGCCCGCTGAACCTGATCGCGCGCGTCGCCCGGCCGCTGGTCGTGGTGATGCAGTATGCAAGCGCTGCGACGCTGTGGCTGCTGCGGATCAAGGTGACGCCCAATCAGGGCGTGACCGAAGAAGAAGTGAAGACGGTTCTGGCCGAAGGCGCCGAAGCGGGCGCGATCGAGCCGGAAGAGCGCCGCATGATGGAAGAGGTGCTGCGTCTCGCCGACCGCAGCGTCGAGAGCATCATGGTGCCGCGCCGCGACATCTACTGGATCGATCTGGGCGACGGCGAAGAGAAGGTGCGCCAGGAGATCCGCGAGAGCCCCTATTCGCGCATCCTGGTGGGTCAGGATGGCGGCCTGGACGAGCCGCTGGGCGTGGTGATGAAGAAGGATCTTCTGAACGCGCTGCTCGCCGGCAAGCCGTTCGACGTCCGCGCGGCGTTGCAGCAGCCCATCTATGTGCCCGAAAGCGCGACGGCGCTGAACGTGCTGCAGCTGTTCAAGACGCAGCCGGTGCATTTCGGAATCGTCGTCGACGAATACGGATCGATCCAGGGCATCGTCACGCCCAACGACCTGATGAGCGCCATCGCCGGCGAACTGCAGGAAGACGATGCGCCGGCGACGCCATCGGTTCTGGCGCGTCAGGACGGGTCGTATCTGGTGGACGGACGCTGCGATCTGTCGGAGCTGGAGGACGCGCTGGGGCTGAAGCTGGATCGCGACGCCGACTTCCACACCGCCGCCGGTCTCGCGCTGGAGGCTTTCCGCCGTCTGCCGCGGGAAGGCGAAATCGCGACGTGGGAAGACTGGACCATCGAAGTGATGGACATGGACGGCCCGCGCATCGACAAGCTGCTGTTCAAGAAAGCCTGATCAGGCGGCGGCAGAGCCCGCGCCGACGATGCGCGGCAGGTTGATCTCGATCCAGTCGGCGAGCGCGCGCACTTTGAGCGCCGCTTCGCGCCCCAGAGGGGTCAGGCTGTAATCGACATGCGGCGGCACGACCTTGTGCGCAACCCGGAGAACCATGCCGTCGCTTTCCAGAGCCTGAAGCGTCTCGGCCAGCATGCGCTCGCTCACCCCCGAAATGCGGCGGCGCAGATCGCTGAAGCGGCGGGTGCCCTCAAGCAGTGAAATGAGAACGAGGACGCCCCAGCGCGAGGTGAGATGGCGCAATATCTCGCGCGACGGGCAGGCGGCGGCCATCACGTCGCCCCGGAGCATTTTCTCCGACAGGGTTTCAGGCTTTCCGGGGCGCTCTGACATTTCTCACACTTACATTTTTGTGCGTACTTACGAAAAGTAAGCATGGCACATATGTCCCCTGCATCGGTTCAACGCAAGACGGCGCAAGCGTCGCAGAACGAGGCAGACCATGACGAAAATCGCAGTGATCGGCGCATCCGGCCGGGCCGGATCGGAAATCGTGAAGGAGTTGTCGCGCCGGGGCCATCAGGTGACGGGTATTGCGCGCAAGCCCGAAGCGATCGCGAAACTGCCGGGCGTGACCGCCAAGGCGGGCGACGCGGGCGACCGTGCAGCCCTGGCGGCGCTTTTGAAAGGCCATGAGGTGGCGGTGAGCGCCATTCATTTCCTGCAGAGCGATGCGCCGACCCTGATCGGCGCGGTGAAGGATGCGGGCGTCGGCCGCTATATCGTGGTCGGCGGGGCGGGCAGCCTGAACGCGCCGGGCGGCGGGCGGCTGTACGACACGCCGGAATTTCCCGACGCCTATCGTTCCGAGGCGCGCAAGGGCGGCGTGTTCCTGGATCTCCTGAGGCTGGAGAGCGATCTGGACTGGACGCTCATTTCCCCCGCCGCCGAGATCTTCGAGGGCGAGCGCAAAGGCGCCTATCGCACCGGCAGGGACGATCTGGTGATCGGCGCGGACGGCAGCCGGATTTCGTTCGCCGACTATGCCATCGCGCTGGTCGACGAGATCGAGACGCCGAAGCACCGCAAGGCGCGCTTCACGGTGGGCTATTGAACGAGAGCGGCGCGCGGGCGGGGCCGCGCGCCGTTTCTGTCGTCTAGCGCTTGGTGGCTGCAGTCGAATCCGGGTTGCGAAGCAGGGACCCGGGCGACGCCTTCAGCTCGCAGATCACATTGGGGCGCGGCGCGAGTTC